>JBKPNV010000113.1:0-57991 GCA_046732795.1 Acidobacteriota bacterium | reverse complement strand
AAACGTGAACGAAGTCGATCGCGCCGAGATCGCTGCTCTGACGATCCAGGTCGTTATTTGCCTGGGGCTGCCAGGAATCGCAGCGCGCGAAGGCCCGGTAAGAAAAAATAGCCTGCTCCTCTGACTTGCACGAAGCGAGGCAGTCCTGTTACGCGCGTGCGAATCGGGTCGGCCTGAATCGTGAAGGTGCCTCCCGGCTTGCCATGCCCGCAGCCGCGATCACCGATCAACGGATCATCGTCATCGTAGAGACCATCGAAGCCTGGATTATTGACCCAGCTGTGCTGAATGAACTCGAACTGCCGTCCGATGTGCGTGTTGAAACAGAGGAAATGTAATCCGCGCTCTCCCGCGGTATCGCCCGCGGCAAGAATGTCGTCAGCCTGCATCGAGCGTGCGATCGGGGCGCCGTAGACCCGCCCGCGCCTGAGGATCCGATGGCGTTTGCCGACCTCGATCGATCTGTCGGAACCGGGATCGGGCTCGAGCGAGTCACGAGGATTGGTCCGCCGAATATGCGCGCCAATCGGACACTTCAACCCGTGGGCGTCGCCCGATCCGTAATACAGAAAATCGTTGTCGCGGCTGAAAGCCGGATCGTCTTTCTCCGGCGATCGAACGAGCGGCGTGCCGCTCGGCCAACGCCCCACCATCTTCGACGCGAGCCGCTTCCGGGCCTCCGGCTCTGACGCGCCGTCACGGCGTCGCGTTTTCTCGTCGCAGCACCGCCAGAAGGCGAGCACGTCCTGACTGAGCTGACGGAACACCAGGTAGCTTCCGTTCATGCCCAGATCGTGCAGTCGCTGATCGTCAGGAGCGTGAGGCAACAGTGCCTGTGGATCTCGGTCACGGCTCACGAGCGGGCGATCCGTGTATTGTCCGTGCGCGTTTGGATAGCCCAGGACGAACTCCCCGGCCGCGACGGTGTTCCCCGGAGAGGTTCGCGTGTGCACGCCTTCGATGCCGGTCTGGCTCACACCGTCGCGAAACCCGAAGTGCTCCTTGTCCTCCGGCAGCCACGTGGTGTCGAGTTGCTCAATCAGCTGAAGGCCGAAGCTCGTAAGCCGGAGTCGCTGTTCGCTCAGCAACACCGAAAGTGCGGTCTCGTCCCGGCCATAAAGCATGAGCAGCACGTGCGGTTCGGGATTGCGGAACCCGCCCCACCGCCATCTGTCCGGACTGCTCTCGCCGGTATCACCGAGGAGGCGTTGACGGTGTTCGGTGCCGGCTACGCCCTCGCGAAACTCCGTGGAGAACTCGCCGATCAGCTCCGCGGACAGGCCCAGTTGTCTCAGGCCGGTCGCGGTGAACGCGATGTTCAGGCAGCGATCGACATCATCCGGTTTGAAGTCCGCATTCCGAATATCGAGCGTGCCGAGCCACTTCCGGGCTGCCTCTCTATCGGTGATGCCGAGCAGCAGAAAACACGCATGCCGCAGTTGGCCATATCCGTAGAGGAGGATTCCTTGAATGTCCTCTACTTGCAGTGGCACAGCCTGTCCCAACGGATCCGATCAAGGAGTCGCGCGATGAAGCCCGATTCGGGCAATTGGTTCCCGACGCCGAAACGGCGCAGCCATGTTCTCGTCTCGTCAGCGCTCATGTGACCTGACAACCCTTGTCGAATTGCCGCGTTGTTCGCGATGTTCTTCGTCGTCAAGTGCGGATAGGCACTGTACCAGACGGACGTCTGGACTTGCCGCGTCGGCAGGAATCGCTTGTAGGCCTTTTCGTCCGTGATCCCTCCACAAAACAGGAAGCAGGTTCGCGGGAAGCCGTGGCCGCTGCTGAAGATTGCGTTGAGGCCCCACGCCGCCTTGTCGATGAAGTCGTCCATGTAGCTCTCGAGGCTGCCGTCGTAGTTGCTCGAGAAGAACAGCCGGCGCCGGCCGTCGAGCGGCACCCATCGCGCGAAGTGAATCGAGCTGAGGCCTGATAACGAGCCGCGATTGTAGATGTGGCGGACGGCGTAATCGGTCAACTGGAGGATCGCCGTGGCCAACAGGAAGCGGAACCAGCCTGGCTTGAAGAGACCGGCGGCAGTCACCTGGTTCTGCATCCAGAAATCCTCATCGGCGCGGAGGCGTCTTACCGTCTCCGCCGGAGCGCGAGACGTATCCGGGATGTCGCGCCTCTCATGTGCCCGGAGGAGGAGGACGAGGACCGGTGATACCACTAACAGCACCGGCAGGAGCACGAGGGCCGCGAGCGGATAGACCACGAGGTTGACGATTTCTTTGACGCGCCACATCGTCAATGGCGGTTTCGGAGGGTAGAGCGCCCATCTGAGATCGCTCCGTCCTGCAACGAATGCGACGATGGCTCCGCGAATCATTTCCGGGGAGTGCCTCGTCAGGTCAGCGGCATCGAGATAGTCGTTGATGGCCCGGCGCAACTGTTCTTCGCGAACGATCTGCTGAACCGTGCGTCCCTGCCGGTTGACGTAAAAGGCTCTCGCCCGCTTGTGGTGCCGACGCAGAAACGCAAGGCGCGCGGCCGGTGTGCGTCCTGCCGCTGCCGGATAGTCTTCGCACTGATCGAACACGTGGTCGAGACCATCACCGCACGTCGTCGTGAGGTCGCGCAGATGCGCGTCGAGTGGTGCGTCGACATTCGTCATCATCGCGAGCTGCGCCGGGAGTGGATTGCCGTCGAGATCGGCGGTTTCGTCGAACACGACGAACCGGGCGAAGTGCACGTTCGCGAGTGTCGCGAACGGCACGATGTCCCAACGCCCGCGATGCTCGGCGATGGTGCCGAGGATGCCCTTGACGGTCTCCACCTGTCCGGGCTTGATTCTGGCGATGACCGTCAGCGCTTCCTGATGCGACACAGTCCCACAATCGAGTAGAGGCGGCTCTTCAGACCTGCGTTGATAAGTCGATCGCAATTCAACGACGGGTCTGAAGACCTGCCGCTACGCCGGTCCAGCAGTCCTCCGTCACGCGACCGGCCTGGAACTCCGCACGGCCCGCGGCTTCGACAGCGTGGTTGATCAAGGTGAAGTTCAATCCAAACACACCCTTCAGGTACGCCCGGCCGAGGTAGAAACCGGGTCGTACCATCCGGATCTCATCGCGAATCCGGAATCCGTTTCGCCCGCCGAGGTCATCAGGAGCGGCGCGATAACCGGGGAGCTCGTCCGTGAACGCGTAGTCGATGATCACGGACTCGCGCCGGCCATCGAGCAGGCTTTGACCACAATACAGCCTCGCGGGAAAGAGCAGAAAGGTGTCACGTCCATTCACGGTCAGCTTTTCAATGCCGTCGGTGTTTCCGCCGGTGATCGGCGCAAGCGCCGACAAATCTTCGATGCGATTGCGCAGCAGCCGCTGATCACGATAGAAGACCTTTCCTTTCCACAGCAGACGCCCGAGACTTTCTGTTTTCCGCACTCCCAGGTTGGCGATGCGCGCCTGCAGGCGCCCCTCGATGATCTCGGCCAGCCGCGTCTCGCTGTCGGTGCCCCGCGGAAAAAATAGATCACCGTCGTACACACCATCCGGAATAGGGCCAGCCGTCAGGCGCCCATAGATCTGGTCGACTTCTTCCTGAGAAAAGCCGGCAAGTCGTCCCGGCGTCAGCGACTCGCGTTCATCAATCGACAGTGGATACTCGTGCTCCAGCCGCGCGAAGTCGGTCCCGGCGTTGGCGAACCGCGGGTCGACTCGCTGCGGGCGGTTCCACCACCAGATCCCGACGGCGACGACGATGACGAGAAGGAAGGCAACGATAAACTTCGCGTTCACGGCGCCCCTCCTTACAACGTTGCGAGGAAGGCCGTGAGTGCCTTCTTGTCCGCGGCTGACAGCAAGCTTCCAAACGTATGACCGTCGTTCTCGATTTCAACGGTGCTGTTGCTGTACATCTGTTGGATGAACGGCAAGTGGTCGCGACCGATTGCCGACACCAGTGAGTCGGCGCTTGTGACCATGCCAGCGGTCAGTTGTTTCAGGATGTCCTGCAGCGTGGTGACGATCCGATTCACTTCGTCGGCGCCACGAGCCGCGTATTTGGTCCGCAGCGCTTCGACGTTCGTCTTCACGAGGACCAGGTCGCCAATGAACTCTTTGTGGCGGAGATTGGCAGGAACCGCGGCGGGAATCCCGGCCGGGATCTGCAGCTCGAAACCCTCGGCTCGTCCAGGGAATATCGGGCCGTCGATGACGATGGGCTCGTCGACGAGCGTAATCTTCGGCAGCCGGGACGCCGGGTTGAGCAGCTCTTCGATGGACGCCTTGAACAGCCGGTATCGTCCCTCGACGCTCGGATCGAAGGTGACGCATGACGGCGGATTCGGCATCCGCATCCACGTGCCACGCACGACGTAGGGGCTGCGATACAGCTCGAGCGGGTCGGTCGGCTTGCCGCACACTTCCGGTCCGATCGCGTTGTTGTGCATGAACGGCGCGAACGCCCAGACGCTGAGCAGGGAGATTGGGCGATAGTAGCCACGGCCGCCGTCGTGCGGTTCCTGGATTCCGTCGACCGGCGGTCTCGCGCGCAGTGTCTCGGAGCCGTACTCATCCCACACGTGCCCTTTCATGTGATTCGAGTGGAGCGCGCGCGATCTCGACGTCCCAACCTGGGTGACCGGAACCGGCCTTTCATTGCTGAGGAAATCCACGCGAAGATCGGGCTGGCCTTCGACAGTGGCGTGAAAGTCGGTTGCCGCGGTCCAGGGTGGCGGCTGACTTGAATGACAGCGAGCGCATGTTTCGGCGAAGACGGCTTTGCCGCGGGCCACCGCATTGGCGCCGAATTCGCGATCGAGTTGGGCGATGAGCGCCCCCTGCGAGGCAAGCCCTCGCGCGCGGTAGAGGTCGACAGGCCGGCTCGTCATGAAGAAATCCGCGATGTTCTGCAGGCGATCTTCGATGGCGCGGAAGTTATCGCAGTCGCGGCGGCATTGCCCGACGTCGAATGGCGTCTGTCCGAACCCGCGATGCTTGGGGTCGGCCTGCCGGAGATCGGTGATGTGGTTGACCCAGCACTGCTCCGAACATGATCCGATGTTGAAGTAGACCCGTTGAATGGCTTCGAGGGCGCCGATGCTGTCTTCAGCGCCCTTGAGGATGTGGTGCACGGGTTCGGTCTTCTGTGATCTCTCCCAGCACTTTCGTTCGCGCCCAGGCTCGCACCAGCAGGCGCGCTCATCCACGCCGGCGGCGCACGACGTGACCGGCCGCCACTTGATCACCTCCTCGGAGAAGGTCGGGCGCCGGGCCAGATTCATGATTGCGTTCATCGTCCCTGGGTTGCTGACTGAATCGTTCGGGATCCCGGAGGTATCGACGGTTCCCGGGCGCGCGTGCGAAAACGTCTGCCATTCGATGCTGCTCGGCGACATTCCGGACACGAAGATCTCCGAGATGCGGGCGTATTGATTGCCGACCAGGCCGTCGATGTTCTCCCAGGCGGGATGCTCCGGGTCGGCCGGTGGTTTGAGCGGAGTGAACGCGATGTGGCACGCGCCGCAACTCATTCCGATGAGAAACGGCGGTTCGATCGACCCGTCGATCAAGTGACTCGTCCGTGAATCGGGACCGTTCTCTGTGAGCGGACGCGTGAAACCGGTCCACGTCGCGAGCGAGCCGTTCAACGATCGCCAGCGTTCCGGATCGTAGCGAGGGTTGGGGAATTTTCTGAAACCAAGGACACCAGTTGATGTGCCGAACGCCAGATCACACGGGCTCTGACGTTGATCCTTCGGACCGTGCGGGTCGTTGCGGCTGACGGGTGCGTCCTCGAAGTTGCAGGCGGGATCGCGATACCCAGATTTGCCGACGAACGAGAGCAGTTCGTCGTCTCCAGGGCAATAGTCGAAGCCGTATGTGTCATCGAGGCGCTTTCGCGGGCAGTTGGGCGACCCGGGCGTACAGCAATCCGGATCGTTGATGATGCCCCACGTCTTGAAGCGGTCGCCGCGCGCCTCCGAGCGCAGGACGCGATACCAATCAATCATGACGCCCAGACGCTGTTGAAACACGTAGGTGTGAAAGCGGGCGTTTCCGGCTGTGGCCTTGAACCAGATTTCGCGACCGGCGCGCGCCGATGGACTCAATTTTTGTGCACCGGCGTGGAAGCCGGGATCGAGTGGTTGTGACGGCGCCGGCTGCGGGGTGGCCACGCGCAGAACAATCATCGGGAGCAGCAGAACTATCAGAAAAGCCAGGGCTGGCGAGGCGCTGCGCAGCTTCGGGTTCATCGCGACGTCTCCCGCGAATCCGCGTAGTACGACACTACGAAGGAAGAGAACCAGCTTGGTCGTGCGGAGGCGAAAGGATATTAACTCAGGTCGAGAATTCGCCTGGCTTCCTGCACGCCTTCCTCGAGACTGGTGATCTCACCATCGAGCTGCTTCTCGTACACCTGCTTGAGAACTTGTCCGACTCGCGGTCCCGGCTCGAGACCCATTTCGAGCAGATGACGCCCCAGGAGAAGTGGGGATGGCGGGCGATGCTCGACACCGAGCGCGCGGGCTCGCGCCAGGAACCACTCCATCGCCGAGCAATCGAACGTTCCTGTGCGCCCGAGGCAGTCTGCGCGCGCGAGACGTGCGAGCAGCTCCAGGTCGACTTTCTGTGCCAGGCGACGGAAGGCGCCATCTCCGACGTTGCCTGCCTTGTGAAGCATGCCGGGTTTGAGGTGATGCGCCACCAGTCCCACCACCTGACTGCGTGCGTCGAAGCCATCGATGGTGTGCACGTTCAGTCGATCGAGGAGGCTGAGCGTGGGCTCGACACCCGCCTGCTCGTGGTCCAGCGATCGAATGCGTCCGTCGATGAAGGCCGTCGTGGCCGGCTTCCCGAGGTCGTGACAGACGGCTCCCAGCATCAGGGTGAGGAGCCTCGGGCGATCGAGATCGCCGTTCAGTGCGCGTGCGCGATCGATCACCATCAGCGTGTGGATCCAGACGTCGCCTTCGGGATGCCACTCCGGTTCCTGCTCGCAGCCGATGAGCGGCATCATCTCTGGGAGGACCTGTTCGATGATCCCGAGGTCGCGCGCGAGTTGAAAGCCGATTGACGGCTTCATTGCCTGCAGGAGCAGCTTCTCGAGCTCACCCCAGATCCGTTCGGCCGGCAGATCGTCGAGCCGGATGCGCCGGCAGAGCTCCGCTGTCTTTTCCTCCAGCGCGAACTCGAAGCGCGCGGCGAACTGCACGGCGCGCAGCGCGCGAAGACTGTCGTCGCCAAATGTGTGTGCGTCGACGGCTCGAAGCAGATGACGTCGCAAATCGTTACGTCCATCGACCGGATCGACGTACTCGCCGGTCAGCGGATCCCACGAAATTGCGTTGATCGTGAAGTCGCGCCGGCGCGCGGCGTCCTCCATGGACATGAACGGATCCCCTCGTACTTCGAAGCCCTTGTGGCCGCGGCCCTGCTTCGACTCACGCCTCGGAATGGCGACATCGATCGCGATGCCGTCGTCGCCCACCACTTTGTAGACCGCGAAGCTCTGGCCGACCGCCTCCACACGCCCGAACGATGCGAGCAGACCGGGAAGTTGCTCGACCGGAATGCCAAAGACTTCCATGTCGATGTCCTTGGAGTCCGGGGCTCGGGGCTCGGGACTCGGACCTCGGGGCTCGGGACTCGGGACTCGGGATTCGGGATCCGGGATCCGGTTCATGAGACGGTCACGCACCCAGCCGCCGACAATGAGTGCGCGGCCGCCTGCGTCACGGATGCCGGCAGCGAGCGCTGCGACGAATGCTGGAGCTGTAGTACCGTGCACAACTCAAATTATCCGGGATTCGGGACTCGGGACTTGGGGGCTCGGGACCCGGGATTCGGGACTCGGGACTCGGGATTCGGGACTCGGGACTCGGGACTGACTCGGAGTTCGAACCTGTTGTTTCTCGCAGTCGTTCAGGTCGATGTCTCAACTCGCTGATCCGGCCATTGTGTTACTCCAAGATCTTGTGGCGATTGATTCCGTCAACCCGACGCTCGTACCCGGGGCGCGCGGTGAGGCAGACATCGCACGGCGGCTGGCCGACGAGCTTCGATCGCTTGGACTGACCGTCGAGATCGCTGATGCCGCCCCCGGCAGGCCCAATGTGGTTGGTGTGCTCGAGGGGCGACACGCGGGACGCTCGCTGATGCTGTGCGGTCACACCGACACGGTTGGCGTGACCGGCATGCCGAAGCCTTTCACTCCGGACATTCGTGACGGCAAGTTGTTTGGACGCGGCGCTCAGGACATGAAGGGAGGCCTCGCCGCGATGGTGGGCGTTGCGCGCGCAATCGTCGAGAGCGGCGGACTGGAGCGCGGCCGGCTGCTGATCGCGGCCGTCGCAGACGAGGAGCACTCGAGCCTCGGCGCCGACGAGTTGATCAAGAGATGGCGCGCGGACGCGGCCGTGGTGACGGAGCCGACCGGGCTCGATGTGGCGGTCGCGCACAAGGGATTTCAATGGGTCGCAGTCGAAACCCGCGGCCGCGCCGCTCACGGGAGCAGACCACGCGATGGACGCGACGCCATCATGCGCATGGGCCGGGTGCTGACACGGCTCGAGCGCCTGGAGAAGAAGCTGCGCTATGGCGCCAGTCACGATCTGCTCGGCACGGCGTCGCTTCACGCCTCGATTATCGACGGCGGTGAGGAGTTGAGCAGCTATCCCGCGAGAGCATCGCTGCAATTCGAACGCCGTACATTGCCGGGCGAGCCGGCGAACGTCGCGCTCACGGAGATCGCGACGATTCTCGACGAGCTGCGACGGGAGGACGCCGAATTCGAGGCCGATGCCCACATGGTCTTTGGACGGGAGGGATATGAGATCGCGCCAACAAGCCCGTTGCCTGATGCGCTGATCAGGGCGGCATCACACGTGGGCGGTAGCCCGCGGCGCGTCGGGATGACGTTCTGGACCGATGCCGCCATTCTCGGATCAGCGGGAATCCCGACGGTGCTGTTCGGACCAGGCGGAGCAGGCCTGCACAGCACCGAGGAGTACGTGCTCATCGAGGACGTTTGCCGGTGCAGGGATGCGTTGGTCGAACTTACGCGAGCCTTCACGTAAATACGCAGACCGAGACGCAGAGGCACGGCGGGACCAGGCCAAGTCGCCCCGGTGCGGCGGCGTGTCGTGGTCATGCGGTCCTCTCGCCCAGGATCGCACGCAGCACGAAGAGCACGTTGGCCGGGCGTTCGCCCAGGCGACGCATGAAATACGGGAACCACTCCTTCCCGAACGGCACGTAGATCCGCATCCGGTAGCCGTCGGTGACAAACCTGATCTGCAGATCGCGCCTGACGCCGTACAGCATCTGGAACTCGTATCGATCGCGAGCGACACCGCGTTCTGCCGCATACGATGTGATTCCGTTCAGCAGCGCGACGTCATGCGTTGCAAACGCGGGATACACGCCCTGATCGAGCAGCAGCCGCATCTGACGAAGATAGGCGGCATCCACGTCGGCCTTCTGCTGGTAGGCGACTGAGGCCGGTTCCCGGTATGCGCCCTTCACCAGCCGTACGCGGGCGCCGAGCTCGTTCATGCGCCGCAGATCGCGTTCAGTCCGAAACAGGTATGACTGCAGCACGACGCCGATATTGCGGTACTCCAGGTTCCACAGCGTCTCGAACACCTCGAGCGTGACGTCCGTGTACGGCGAGTTCTCCATGTCGATCCGGACGAAGAACCCGTGCTGCCGCGCCGGCTCGAGAATCCGCCGCATGTTGTCGACGCAGGTCGCGCGATCGATAGCCAGCCCCAGTTGCGTCAGTTTCACCGACAGGTTGCGCTCGATGTCGGCGGCAACGATGTCGTCCATCAGATGGGTATACTCGCGGGTCGCGGCCGTCGCCTGCTCGATCGTGGTGACGCTCTCGCCGAGGTAATCGAGCGTCAGCAGCAATCCTTTCGCCTGCAGTGCGCGCGCCGCCGCGATCGCATCCTCGACGTGCTCGCCGGCGATGAACCGCCGCGCAAAGCTTCGCGGCGTTGCCATCCCGTACGACGACGCCAAGCGCTTGAGGGTGTTGCTTCGCGACAGCAGGGTGAACATCGGCTCGCCGCGGTCTCGCCGCGCTAGTGGGTTCGGGAGGGCGACTTGAGGAGGTGCTCGAGCGAGCGGGCGTAGTAACGCAGCACGTTCCGGTTTCGAACGCGCACGCGCCCACGATTGACCACGAGGACTCCGCGCGCCTCGAGCGGCTCGAGTGCGCTGTCGACGGCTTCGGCGCCGCTCAGGACGCCGAGATTCGCGCCGCAGGTCGCGAGCGTGTCGATCAGCGTGTCGGCGCGCTCTTCGAGTTCACGCCGTGTAATCGAGGGGCGCATCGCCGACGCGACGACCGTTGTCGGCAGCACCTTGTAGAGGCGGCCGATGGTCTGCATGACCGTGTGGGTGAGATCGAGGATCGCGCGTCGTGAATCCGGGTCAACGCCGTTGACATCGATTGGGGCACCGAACGTGACGAATGCGCGCGATCGATAACCCACCGCGTAGCGCACCATCTCCGCCAGTTCGTGGCTGAACGGACGCTGCGATCGCTTCACGCGCTGGCGGGCGAGCACATGATCCTCGAGCACGAGATCGTAGGACACAGCCGTCGGCACAACGACGAGATGCGGGTGCTCGGCCTGGAGCGCCGCATGCATGAGACCGGTCTTCGGGATCTTGAGCTCCCCGCTGTAGCTCCGGCCGCCCTCCGGGTAGAAGAAGAAGTCGTGCGACCGCAGCAGTTCTGCCACGTACGCCTTGAGCGTGATGAGGTAAATCGGATCCTTGGTGTTCCGCCGAATCGGAATCGCCCCGGTGACGTGGCGATGGATCAGGCCGAGCGGACCGCCGAACAGGTTGATGCCGGCGGCGATGATCGGCGGTCTGATGCCGTTATCGTCGAGGACGAGCGGCTCGACCAGGTAGTCGGTGTGACTGCGATGGTTCGACGCGTAGACAACCCGCCCGCCGCGCGTCGCAGCCTTGACCGCCTCGAACTGCTCGCCGATGCGCTCCACCTTGCGC
The DNA here is from genome assembly GCA_046732795.1 of Acidobacteriota bacterium. Classification (GTDB taxonomy): domain Bacteria; phylum Acidobacteriota; class Vicinamibacteria; order Vicinamibacterales; family UBA2999; genus Gp6-AA40. The sequence continues at coordinate 47,009 of JBKPNV010000113.1, read as the reverse complement.
AGAATCGGATACAGCGGGTGCTTGAGCGCGCGATAAATGGAGTAGCGCTGCGTCGTCTTGAGCTCGTCCAGGTAGCCTTCGATCCGCTCGCGTGCGGCTCGACCGCTCTCCCCGTGGCCACCTTGCAGATACCGCGCGACTTCTTCCCGCGAAAGCACGGCCCGTGTGATCTCGTCGAGCATCGGCTGCGAGCACTATACCAGCTAGGTAGCTGGGTTACTAGGTAGCTGGGTTACTAGGTAGCTGGGTGACTAGGTAGTTGGGTTACTCGGGAACTCGGTTGCCTGCCTGGCGACCGAGCCACTCAGCTACTTCGCGACCTGACTACCCAGTTGTGTGCAAATCGCATCCGCGAACTCCCGCGTGCCCGCCGTTCCACCCAGGTCGCGGGTGCGGACTCTTCCCTCGGACAAGACCGTCCCGAGGGCAGTCATGATGCGGTTTGCCATGGCACCTTCGCCGATGTGATGCAGCATCAACAGACCTGACAGCAGCAGGGCCGTCGGGTTTGCCAAGTTTTTTCCTGCAATATCAGGCGCACTGCCGTGGACCGCCTCGAAGACGCCGATGTCGGCGCCCAGGTTGGCCGCGGGCACGACACCGAGCCCCCCGACCAGGCCTGCGCATAAATCCGAGACGATATCGCCGTAGAGGTTTGGAAGAAGCAGCACGTCGAACTGTGAAGGATTCATCACCAGATGCATGCACGCCGCGTCGACGATGCGCTCGTCGCACGTGATCTCGGGATAGCGCGCGGCGATCTTCTGCACGCTTCTCAGGAAGAGCCCGTCACCCATCTTCATGATGTTGGCTTTGTGGATCGCCGTCACGCGCTTCCGGCCATGCTTCCGTGCGTACTCGAAGGCAAAGATCGCGATTCGTTCCGAAGCTTCCTCGGTGATGATCTTCAGGCTCTCGACCACGCCTGGGACGACTTCGTGCTCCAGGCCCGAATACAGATCCTCGGTGTTCTCGCGAACGATCACCAGATCGACACCCGTGTAGCGGGACGGAACCGAAGGAATGTTCCACACCGGGCGGAGGTTCGCGTAGAGGCCGAGCGCCTTTCGCAATCCGACGTTCACGCTGGTGAAACCACCACCGACAGGCGTCGTGACCGGCCCCTTCAGTGCGACCTTCGTGCGCGTGATGGACTCGATTAGTTCAGGCGGCAACGGCACGCCGTGTTGCTCGATGGCGAGGACGCCGGCGGCGTGAGGCTCCCACTGAACCTGGAGTCCCGCGGCTTCAATCACCTTGACGACGGCGTTCGTCACCTCCGGGCCGATGCCGTCACCTGGGATGAGCGTGATCGTGTGCTTCACAGTCGAATGCCTCTGAGGCGTGGGAGTTGGACATCGGGAGTTAGAAGTTCAGCGCTCTCTCGCTTCCCAATAGAGCAACGTGAGCGCACCGACGATGTTGATCATCATCAGCCGCGTCGAGAGCTGATGAAGCTGGTCAAACCGCGCGCGGCGCTCGTCGCTCCCTGGCAGGCTCGAAGGCAGCCCGCCAACTTCCCGCTGGATCGAATCGACTCCGCGAAGAACGACGACCCCCGAGTACAGGGTCATCATGAGCATCAGCGCGACAATGGCTGAGCGGACGGCGAACGCGACCGGGCGCGGACCGAGCAAGGCCATGGCCGCAAGCGCAAGCAGCGCCAATGTGCCGGCGCCATAGGCAACGTAGTGAAACCGCGAGAGAATCGCGCCAAAGACGGCACCGCCCAGCAGCCGGCCGGTCGACGGCTCAATGGCCTGAAGCATCTGAAAGGTCGTGGGCGCGACCACGGCGCCGAGTACGACCATCCCGCCTAGCCATATGGCCAGCGCAAGGACATAGACGTACCGCAGCGCGAGCACCCGGTCATTATAATGAGCAGAGAAGGAAGAGCGGCCTGATCACACCTCCCCGCGAACGTGTCAGTGCAGGCCGCCTTCTGGCCACAGCGGTTCTCGTCTGTGTGCTCTCGCTCTCGCCGAATGCGCAGACCGGCCCGACCGGCATGCGCGATCCCGCCTGGTCTCCCGACGGTAAACGTCTGGCAGTGGTGATCCTCGATCGAATTTGGATGACGGCGCCCGATGGGCGCGACGCGCGTGAGCTGACGCGCGTCGCCGAGTCCGAACGCGAGCCCGCCTGGTCGTTCGATGGCAAGCGGATCGTCTTCGTCGCCGATCGCGGTGACGGTTTCGATCTCTATGTCATCGACCCGCGCGGCGGCATCCCGGATAAAGTACTCGACCTCGAGGGCGACGAGCGCACGCCGTCGTGGACTCCTGACGGTCGAATCGTCTTCGCGCATCGCTCGGCCGATGAACTGCAGTGGGATTTGTTCCTTGTCGATCCGTCCGGCCCCGAGGCGGATCGCATTCCGCTTCGGTTGACGCAGTCACCCGACGACGAACTGCAGCCGCGGGTATCCCCGGACGGCCGCCGCATCGCGTTCACCTCGAACCGCAACAGCGATGATGGCGACTTCGACATCTGGATGATGCGCCTGTTCGATCGCACGGCGCCGGCGTCGAGTGGCGGGCGCGGACCAGCGGTGCGGCTGGCTCGACAGCCTGGCTATGACGGTTTTCCGGAGTGGTCGCCTGACGGCACGCGGCTCGCGTATTACTCGGTCCGCGACGGCGTCGGATCGACATGGGTGACCAGCGTCAATCCTCTGGGCGATGCGGATTCCATCTCGCCTGGCCGCCCGATCTCGCCGTCGGTGCTCGTCTCGAGACACGGCGGCACGCTGACATGGTCGCCTGACGGACGCCAGCTTGCCATCGGGGAAATTCCGGAACCCGATCCCGGTTACAACGGGAACCCACGACGCGATCGCGACGATCCGCCTGCGCTCTTCGGAGACGGCCGGGCATACCGGCTCTGGATCGTTCCGGCGCCGCGCGCCGTCGACGAAGGGACACGCGCCGTGGCGGCGCCGTCATCGCTGACGCCGTCACCGTACCGGCGAGCGTTCGAGAGCGTCTGGTCCACGCTCAAGCGCATGTACTACTCATCAGGCGACGGCGCGCGGGCGTGGGATCGTCTCCGCGTCGAGCTTGAACCGCGTGCGGAACAAGCCCGGTCGGAAGGTGCGTTCGAGGACGTCATCGATCAGATGATCGTCCGGCAACCGCTGGTGAAACCACAGGTGACATCGTCACGGGCGGTGGTCGTCTCCGCGCATCCGCTTGCGTCGGAAGCCGGGCGCGCGATTCTCGCGCGTGGCGGCAACATTGTCGATGCGGCGATTGCGGTATCGTTCGTGCTCGGCGTCGTCGAGCCCGATGCGTCGGGTATCGGGGGTGATGGCCAGGCGGTGTTGTTCATGAGCGGCATGCCTGAGCCGTCGGTGGTGGATTTCAAGGACATGACCCCGGGCGGCGCCACGCTCGACAACCCGCGGATCTTTCGTGGCGCGCGGCTGGTCGGCGATGGACCGCTGTCGGCCAACATTCCCGGCGTCGTTGCCGGCATGGACTACCTCTACACGCGATACGGCAGTGGACGGGTCGCGTGGTCCGATCTGATCGCGCCGGCTATCGCGTATGCGGAACAGGGATTCGTGCTCGATCAAACGCTGCCGTCGAGCATCGCGGAGGGACGGCAGTACTTCCAGAAGTACACGGCCGCCGCGCGCATCTACCTGCCCAACGGACGCGTGCCGAAGGCGGGCGATCGCTTCGTCAATCGCGACTACGCGACGACGCTTCGCACGATTGCGTCCGAGGGTGCCGAGTCGTTCTACCGTGGATCGCTGGCGCGTCGGATCGCCGCGGACATGCAGGCGAATGACGGTCTGATCACCTACGACGATCTGGCGCAGTATCGCGCGATCGAACGCACGCCGATCAGCGGCCATTATCGCGGTCACGTCCTCGTAACCGGTGGGCCTCCCGTCGGCGCCGGCGTATCGCTGCTGGAGGCGTTCCAGGTGCTGGCCAATTACAAGCCGCGGGAGCACGCCACGCCCGTCACCGACGCCGAGTACTGGCACTATCTCATCGAATCGTGGAAGCTACGCGATCGCGTCGCGCGCATCGCCGATCCGGCGCAGTGGCCGGTCGATTTCGACGAGCATCTCGAAGCCGGCCATGCCGCGAACCTGTTCAATCGGATCGATCCTCGGCACGCGCAGGTATTCCCCGAAGACTCAGACGAAATCGGTGGCGGGCCGGAGCGGATCGGCAGCGGCACCAGCGGTTTTGTCGTGGCCGATGTCGAGGGGAATGTGATTGCGATCACGCAAACATTGAGCACGTGGGGAGGGTCGTTCTATGTCTCGCGCGGGCTTGGATTTCTCTACAACAACCACCTCAGATCGAATCGCACGGTCGCCGGTACGTACGGGCAGTTGAAGCCGCTCACGCGATCCAATACAGCCAACGTACCGATGATCGTGTTCAACGAGCGTGGCGGCACGCTCACTCCACGTTTTGCAGTAGCGTCGGCAGGGAACGCGTGGATCCCGGCCTCCACGTACTCGATCGTCACCGGCGTCATCGACGGCGGCATGTCGATGCAGCAGGCGATTGAAGCGCCGCGGTTTTTGGTGACGCGTGATCCCGCTGACGTCAGTGGGCGGGGAGCGCGTGTGGAGATCGAAGATCGATTTCCGAGGTCAGTGGTGCAGGAACTGAAGGCACGCGGGCACAGCTTTCAGAAGATTGGCCGCAAGGGCGAGTTCCGGTACGGGTTTGCGTCTGCCGTTCTCATCGACGAGGAGCATGGCTTCATAGAAGGGGGCGCCGATCCTCGACGCTCTCATGCTGCCGTTGCGCTCGAATCAGGCTCGACATCGAGCCAACAGTTCTAGCCGGGACTCGGGAAGCCATCCATCTGAGTGATCCGTCGCGCCTGCCACAAGTGCCGTCGCTCGTGAGCGGCCATCGCCGCGAACGCTGAGCCCAAGGGTATACGGATCCACGAGGCCAGCGGCGATCGCACGCACGAGCGTGACAAATCGATCCCATTGGCCTGCCGAAGACGGTCGACGTACTGGACCTGATAGGCGCGAAAGCCGGCGAGGGTTTCGCGTTTCGGACGGTGCGGGCCGGGTTGCTTATCGGTCGACGTGCTCATACGGAATCGCGCCGGTGGCTCCATCAGATGCGAGAACAGGCGACCGATCACGTTGTAGTGAAAAGGGCCTTCCGCATATGCGCCGTGCCTGATCGCGTCGGCAATTCCTTCATCGATGGCGGGTAAGTACGAGCGCGCGGTCGCATTCAGATGCTCGAGGCATTCAGCGACAGACCACTTGGTGGGCCCGGGCTTCCAGGTGAACTGGTCATCCACGAGCGGCGCGACGAGAGCGTCGGCATCGGCGGAAATCTGCTCGAACTGTCGGCGGAACTCGTCGATCTCCCTGGTAAGTGCCAGAGGCCCTTGATTCGTCATCGAACTTCGCAGATCTTAGCAACACGCTTACAGCAGAGCTGCACGATTTGCACGCAATTCTGCGGTTCGGAAGCTCTACCGACTATGTACTTTCCTTTATAATCCGTTCGCGTCAATGGGGCGCGTGAAAAAAGGGGGGACGGGATGACGACAAATCACCCAACCGTAGCCGGCACTGGGGATCCCCAGACCGTCATGACCCGACAGCAGATGCAGGACTTCATCCAGCGTCGCTGGGAGGCGTACGAGGACCTCGATGCTGCCGCCCTTGCCGCCGATTACGCTGAAAACGCCGTGATCGAAAGCCCGACAGCCGGTGTGCACACCGGTCCGGGAGCAGCCGAGCGCGCGTTTCGAGTCATCTTCAATGCGTTCCTCGATCTCACGACGAAGGTCGACAACCTCATCGTGGACGGGAACAACGCAGTCACCCTGTTAGAGCTGGAGGGAACGCATATCGGTGAGTTCCTGGGAATTCCGCCGACAGGCAAGCGCTTCACGATGCCGGCGGTGTTTTTCTACCAGCTCGAAAACGGCAAGATCGTGCGCGAGCGGCGCATTTACGACTTTACCGGTTTGCTCGTGCAAATCGGCGCGCTCAAAGCCAAACCAGCCTGATCTCGACCGCACGGGGGCGCCAGCCTGACGCCTGCGCTCGCGCGGGTCCGGGGCCTTTCGTTCTTCGTCCTTGGTTCGTTCTGTGGTCCGACTTCCGCGGGCCTCCGCAGTTGTTCCCGGCACAGCCTCTGCACCATACTCAGATCTCCGCCGGTTGCTTCTCATCCGCGGTCTCACTGAGGCACGTCTCGAGTGACTTCCAGACAGACTCTTCGATCGGCAGCGTTAGCCGCCGTGTGCATCGTTCTCCCGGTCGCCTCGTTCGGACAGATTCGCGACACGCTCCCGCCCGATAGCCCGTTCCGAGGCGGGGTCCCTCAGGGAGCCGCTACCCTCGACACCTTGTCGTTGTCCATTGCCGAGGTGATCAAGCGGGCGCTCGACCACAATCTCGGCGTCCTGCTGGCGGAAGAGGCTTCCAATGGCGGAGCAGGAGCTCGCACCGTCGCGCTCAGCGCGCTTCTGCCGCACGTCAGCGGAAACATCTCTGGCGCACGTCGCAAGACGAACCTGGAAGCGTTTGGCTTTCCGCTTCGCGAGGAGTTCCCGCGCATTGTTGGTCCATTCAGTGTCTTTGATGCGCGAGTCTTCCTCTCGCAGACGGTGCTCGACATGAGCGCGCTCAACGAATTTCGAGCATCGGAGCACTCAGCCACTGCCATCAGACACGCCTTTCGCAGCGCCAGGGATCTGGTCGTCCTGGTGGCGGCCAACGCCTATTTGCAGACCATCGCGGCCAGCGCGCGCGCCGACACGGCTCGGGCGCAACTTGAAACGGCCACGACGCTGCATCAGCAGGCGATCAGCCTCAGGGCGGGCGGGCTCGTCGCGGGAATCGACGTCGTTCGCGCTGAAGTGCGGCTGAGCACCGAGCGCCAGCGTGTCACCGCCGCGACCAACGAGTTCGAGAAGTCGAAGCTCCAGCTTGCGCGTGTGATCGGCTTGCCGGTGGGACAGACGTTCACGCTGAGCCAGGAGATTCCGTCCGTGCCCGTTCCTGAAATGACGCTCGACCAGGCGCTCGAGCGCGCCTATCGCGATCGCCCTGATTACCTTGCTGCACTGGAACGTGTGCAGGCAGCGGAAGCGTCGCGGAAGGCGATCGTCGGCGAGGCGCTTCCCTCATTGCGCTTGTCGGCGGACTACGGAGCCATTGGTCTGCATTGGAGCGATGCGCTCCCGACCTTCAATGTCCTCGGCGAAGTGAGAGTACCAATCTTCGAGGGTGGACGCGTGCAGGGTCGTCTCGCACAGGCCGATGCCGAGCTGAGGACCAGACGTGCCGAAGCCGATGACACGCGGTCGGAGATCTACTACGACGTGCAATCGGCCTTCCTCGACTTGAAAGCGACCGAGGAAGTGCTGCAGACCGCGACGCGGGGGCGCGAGCTGGCCGACATGCAGTTGACGCAGTCACGGGATCGCTTCGCGGCGGGTGTGGCGTCCAATATCGAGGTGGTCCAATCGCAGGAGGCCGTTGCGCTGGCCAGCGAACAGTACATCGCCGCGATGTACGGTTTCAACCTGGCGAAGGCGATGCTGGCTCGATCGCTCGGAACCGCCGAAGAGGCAGTCGCGAAGTACCTCGGAGGCCCGTTAACGAAATGACCAATACGCGTGTTCGAATTCTCATCGGGGTCGTGCTTGTCGTTGCCATCGGGATCGGTGTCTGGTGGTGGATCGCGGCGGGACACGAGTCGACCGATGACGCCCAGGTCGACGCGCATATCACTCCGATTGCCTCGCGTGTTGGCGGAACGGTGCTTCACGTGCCCGTCGAACCCAATCAGGAGGTTGAGGCGGGCGCGGTTCTCGTTGAGATCGACAAGCGCGACTACGAGGTCGCGCTCGAGCGTGCCCGCGCCGAGCTTGCGGATGCAGAGGCGGCGGCGGTCGCTGCGCGAGCCAGTGTGCCGATCACGTCGACAACAGCGTCGAGCAATGTGACGACGGCACGGGGCGGCGTGGAGCAGGCCGAGGCTTCGTACCTCGAGGCGCAGCAGGCCGTCGAAATGGCGCGCACGCGGCTGTCGACGGCGCAGGCCCGTGAACGCGAAGCGGCAGCCAATGCATTGAAGTCGAGCCGCGATGTCGAGCGGCTCAAGCCGCTGCTGGCCAAGGATGAAATTGCGCAACAGCAGTTCGATGCCGCTGTCGCGGAGGCGGCCGCGAACAAGGCGGCCACGGAGTCCGTTCAGGCACAGGTCAAGGAGGCCGAGCTCGGCATCCGCGTCGCTGAAAGCCGTCTGTCACAAGCAGGCGTCGGACGCGGGCAGGCATCGGCGGGATTGAAGACCGCACAAACGGCGCCCGAGCAGGTGACTGCCTCGCGGGCGCGCGCCGATGCGGCCGATGCGAAAGTACGGCAGAACAAGGCCATGGTGAAACAGGCGGAACTGAATCTCGAATACACCACCGTCAAAGCACCGGTCAAGGGTATCGTCAGCCGCAAAAGCGTCGAGGTGGGGCAGGTGATTCAACCCGGGCAGCCGCTGATGACTATCATTCCGCTCGACCGCGTGTGGGTGACAGCCAATTTCAAGGAGACGCAGCTCGAGAACATGCGTGCGGGACAGCGCGTGAAGATCGAGGTCGATGCGTACGGCGGCCGTGAGTTCAGTGGAAAGGTGGAGAGCCTGGCTGCCGCAACCGGTTCGCGCTTCAGCCTGCTGCCGCCAGACAACGCCACTGGCAACTACGTGAAGATCGTGCAGCGAGTGCCGGTGCGAATCCTGCTGGATGAGGGACAGGATCCCGAACACCTGCTGCGACCGGGCATGTCGGTGGTTCCGACGGTGTATACGAGGGAGTAATGACACCGGGTGTGATTTTCATTACGGAGCCCGGCGACAATCACACCCGGTGTTCTTGACATGAAGCAAGTGAATCCCTGGCTCATCGCGTTCGCGGTGATGTTCGCCACCTTCATGGAGGTGCTCGACACAACGGTGGTCAACGTGTCGCTGCCGCATATCGCCAGCAGTCTGTCAGCGACAACGGATGAGGCGACGTGGGCGCTGACGTCGTACCTCGTGGCCAACGCCATCATTCTGCCGATGACCGGATGGCTGGCGGGCACGTTCGGCCGCAAGCGACTGCTGATGTGGTCGACCGCGGGCTTCACCCTGGCGTCATTTCTGTGCGGCGCCGCGCCGAATCTTGCATCCCTCGTGATCTTCCGCATCATCCAGGGCGCCACTGGCGGAGCGCTGCAGCCGCTCTCGCAAGCGGTTCTCCTCGAATCGTTCAAGCCTGAAGAGCGTGGACGCGCCATGGGCTTCTGGGGGCTCGGTATCGTCGTCGCGCCAATCTTCGGACCGGTGTTCGGCGGATGGGTCACTGAGAACTACAGTTGGCGATGGGTCTTCTACATCAACTTGCCCGTCGGGATCGTGTCTCTGTTGATGACGCAGCTCTACGTGTTCGATCCGCCGTACCTCCGGCGCGAGTCGAATCACATCGACTACTGGGGTATGGGGCTGCTCGTCGTCGGCATCGGCGCGCTGCAGTTCGTCCTCGATAAGGGCCAGCAGGACGATTGGTTCGCCTCGACGAGGATCACGACGCTCGCGATCATCTCAGCCGCCGGGTTGATTGCGCTCGTCATCCATCAGCTTCACGCGAAGGAGCCGATCCTCGATCTGCACCTGTTCACCGACCGCAGCTACTCGGTCGGCGTCTTTCTCATGACGGTGCTCGGGTTCGTGCTCTACGGCGGCCTGGTGCTGCTGCCGATCATGCTGCAGTCACTCTTCGGATATCCGTCACTCGAAGCCGGGAAGGCGATGGCGCCGCGCGGAATCGGATCGCTCTTCATGATGCCAACGGTGGGCATGCTGACGAGCAAGGTCGATGCGCGCATATTGCTTGCCTTGGGGTTGTTCATCGGCGGGGCGACGATGATCTGGCTCGGGCAGATCAATCTGCAGGCGGGCTACTGGGACATCTTCTGGCCGCAACTGCTTCAAGGCACGGGGATGGCACTGCTGTTTGTGCCGTTGACCACGGTGTCGATGGCCACCATTCCGCCTCAGCGAATGGGATACGCAACCAGCCTGTTCAATCTGATGCGGAACATCGGCGGTGGCATCGGCATCGCAATGACCGGCACGATGTTGGCGCGCACGCGGCAAACGAACGCGGCGCTGCTCGGTGAGCATGTCAATGCGTTCGATCCCACGACAGCGAGCGTGTTCGAGCAGATGCGGAACGGCTTCATGGCCGGGGGCGCCGATGCGGTCAGCGCGACGAACCAGGCGTATGTCGCGCTCTACGGGATGATCGAGCGGCAGGCGGCGATGGTTTCGTTCGTCAATATCTTCCGGCTGCTCGGGATGGTCTTTATCGTCATGATCCCGCTCGTCCTGATCATGCGCAAGCCGAAGGGGAGTGCCGGGCCAGCGGCCGCAGCGCACTAGAAGGTAACTGAGAGGCTGGGTAGCTGGCTGCCGTGGGTATCTGAGTAGCTCGATAGCTTGATCTGCCCAGTAACGCAGCTACCTAACAACCCACCTACCTAGCAACCCAGCAAACTTGCAACCACCAACCTACTGCGCTGGCTCGATCCGCAGCAGCGCCCCATCGTCTTCGTCGGTAATGACGTAAAGCAACCCATCCGGTCCCTGTCGCACGTCACGAATGCGTTGATGCAGCTCGGTGAGCAACGACTCGCGGCGCAGCTCCTCGAGCTTGTCGTTCACCACGACGCGTTCGAGTCCGCCTGTGCGAGGCACTTCACCGCGTCGCGCGCTGCCGACGAACAGATTGCCTTTCCAGGCTGGAATGCGATCGGCGGTGTAGAACGTCAGGCCCGTGGGCGCGATCGAGGGAATCCACAACACCAGTGGCTGTTCAATGCCGGGCCCGAGCGGCACCTCGGAGATCCGTGGACCCTCGTACGTACGACCGAAGCTGAACTTCGGCCATCCGTAGTTGCCACCGGCTTGAATGACGTTGATCTCATCCCCGCCATTTGGACCGTGTTCGGCGGCCAGCACCGTGCCTGTCGCCTCGTGGATGGTCAGACCCAACTGATCGCGATGCCCCATCGAGAATACTTCGGCACGGGCACCTGCTTTACCCACGAACGGATTGTCCCGCGGCGCTTTGCCATCTTCGGTCAGGCGGAGAACCTTGCCATAGACCGTGTCGGTACGTTGGGCCTTATCGTCGAACGGCGCGCCCGTTGTCATGTAGATCAGTCCGTCGCGGCTGAACGCGAGGCGTGACCCGCTGGCGCCATTGTTCCAGTCGCCACTGAAAAGCTCTTCGACATTAGTGAGCGACTTGCCGTCGAATCGTCCTCGCGCAAGCGTGACCGCGCTCTGCCGCTGATTCGGGTTCTGGCCCACTGCTCCAGCCTTGTTGTAGGTGAAGTACACCAGCTGGTTGGTAGCGAACTTCGGGTGCAGCGCCACTTCCTGCAATCCGCCAGTCCTGAACGGCGGAAATGCAGGCAGACCCGCGATCGGCTCCGGATCGAGTGTGGCCTCCGCGCCGCCAGCCCCGGTCGCGTTTCGTACGATGCGCAGTTTCGTGCCGCGCTCAGTGACGAGCGCATCGCCGTTGGGCAGGAATGCCAGACTGAAGGGATGCACCAGCCCGCGCGCGACGATGACCACGCGAATCTTGTGCTGTTCGGCGGTATCGAAGGTGTACGGACCGGCCGTCAGCGTGATGGGGGCAATCCCGATCTGAGGCTGACCCTGTTGTGCGGCCGCGAGGACCGTCAGCGCGACCGCACTGGCAATGGCAAGAACACACGAAACCTTTTCCACTCTGAGTAACATCTGGGCTCCCGAATTGGGCGGCAACGGCGGATTTCAAGACGCGCCGCTGCGAGTAAAGGCGGGTCTTGAGGCCTGCCTGTCAATCAACGACCGATTGCGCGACCAGGTCTTCGAACTCGCGCTGAAACTCCCCGATCGAGGTCTGCACCATGAGCACGCCAACCAGTTCTTCCTTCGGGTCGACGAAGAAGTGCGTACCCTGGGCGCCCGACCAGCCGAACGTCCCATCGGACAACATCGTTCCGCGAATGGCGTGATCCGTGACGACTCGCACGCTGAGTCCGTAGCCTTCACCGGCAGGGCGGCCAGGCAGCGTGTCCTTCACGTGAGCGGCGCTCATCATCTCCACAGTCTTGCGACTGAGGAGGCGCTTTCCATTCAGCTCCCCGCCGTTGGCGAGCATCATTCCCAGCGGAATGTAGTCTTCGGCCGTGCTGTAGAGTCCGCCCGAACCGCGGAAGTATACGTTTCGCGACATCGTGTCATTCGGTGTCGGCGTCTTCGTCAAGCCATTCGGGCCGCGTCCGTACACCGTGGCGACGCGCGGCATCTGCGCATCGGTCGGCCAGAAGGTGATGTCCTTCATCCCGAGCGGGTCGAAAATGCGCGTGCGGAAGAACTGATCGAGTCGAGTGCCCGATGCGATCTCGATGATGCGGCCGAGCGTCTCGAAGCCCGCACCCGGGCTGTAGGTCCAGCGCGATCCGGGCTGGAACTCCAACGCCGTCGAACCCAGACGCGGAATGTAGTCGGCAAGCGTTTCGCCATCTTTGCGCGCAACCTTGTCGATGTCGCTGTTACCCATCGGGCCGCTGCCGAGACCCGAGACGTGAGTGAGGAGGTCCTTGATCGTGATCCCGCGCTCGGCCGGGACGGTGTAGAAGCGCGGACCAGCGTTGTCCTCGCCACCGGCGCGCCCGGCGGCCGCGCTCGGCGCCGGCCGTGGCACCGCCACCTTCATCTCGCGGAACTGCGGAATGTAGCGGCTGACCGGATCGTTCAGGTGAAGCTTGCCTTCCTCGACGAGCATCATGATGGCGACGCCGACGACCGGCTTGGTCATCGAGGCGATCCGGAACATCGAGGCCGACGACATCGGCTGCTTCGATTGCAGGTCCATCACGCCTTGCGCGGAGTGATGAACGACTTTCCCCTTACGGGCAACGATCGTGACCGCGCCGGCGATGTCGCCAGCGGCGATGTGCCGCTCGACCATCTGGTTGATGCGCTGGAGGCGCTCCGACGAAACCCCTACTTCCTCCGGCTTGGCGGTGGGTGAAGCTGTCAGTGCCGGAAAGGTCAGGACACTCAGAAGAAATACGCAAGCGAGAGCGGTCTTCATGGACGCCTCCTGTCGAAGCACGTGGGCGCGCGCGCCGGACGAATGCGCAGATTATGGGCGCGATCCCGCTGCGGTTCAATATGCTGCGGGGAGGTCATGGAGGTGACCGAGGAAACGGTCGCCACGGAGCAACGGTGAAAATCTCCGTTCCTGGCAAGGATTCAATCGGGCTGTGGTTGCTCCACCGAGTCGATGACGATCACCTCAACAGGACCGCGCGTGTTTTCGAGCTTGAGGCCGAGTTGTTCCTGCAGCGCCGTTGAGAGCGACGGACCGTCGGGTGAGGGCAGCGTGAGTCCGGGCGGAAGCGTCACGCCAGGGGGAAGCTGCGGCATCTGATCGGGTGTGTATTCGAGTTGGATGTCGAAAGTGCCAGTCAGATTGGTGCGGTCGTAGATAGGGCGACCGAGCATGTTGCCAAGCATCATCGCCAGGTTGGACATCTGGGTCGACCCCGCTGTGATGCGGCCGAATCCGCCCATCAGAGTGCACGGAAGTATCTCGCCCGGCTTGGAAGGTACCGGTGGTGCCGACGGTGCTCCTTCTTTGGCGGCCTTGGCACGCTCGGCGTAATACGCGCGGCAGTCGACCGTCGACGGACGAAGGCGCTCACCCAGTTTGCGATCCTCACGCGCCATGACGAGATACGACAACGGCAGCTCGCGCGTCTCGCTGTGAACGACGAGGGCGAATCGCTGTTTGAGCAGTGATCGCACGAGCAGTTGCATGTGAGTTGGTGCCCCGGGAACTGCTGGGGGAATCGGAAGATCCTCTTCGACAGCGTTGATCGTGAAGCGGTCGGTGTTCAACCAGGCGGGGCCGCCGATCAACTGAAAGCGTTGAATTCCATAGGCGAGCGTGATCAGCCCGCCCACTGGCATGTCCATCGCGAATCGGCCGTTCGGCCGCAGGCCGAACATCATCCACACCTGAGGCGTCGCACCGCTCTTCTTCACCGAGGTCACTTCGAACGTCGGTTCAGCGGCAGGCGGCGTCGGATCGGGTGCAGGTCCCTGATTCTGTGCGTCAAGCGTGACGGCCAGGCCGGCGCAGCAAACGGCACCGAGCACCCACCGGGTGAGTTGTGCTGGCGGCCGCAGCATGGTGCCTCCTAACGCTGAGACAGAAGCTTCATACGCGGCTTGAGTGCCGCGGGCGTCGCCTCGTATACGTCGCCGCTCTGATCGGAAAATACTGCGTACGCGCACGGATCTCGCGTGTCTTTGATTGAGAACGCGTAGGTGTCCTGCTCGACCAGGAACTGGAGTTTGAACCCGTCGGGAGCGGGCGCCAGGTTGAACAGCCGGTCGAGCGGAACATAGGAATTTCTTCCGCCGCGAGGACCGAACATCTTCGCCTCTGCCGCGTTGATCTGATGGGCCCACTCGATCGCCCGTTCACGGCGGGTGCGGTTCGCCGGCGTCTCGAGTTCATCGTGGAGACATTGCGGTGTCCGTTGACCTGACCCGGTACTTGCCCCCATGAGCACAAACAGGGCAGCGATCGCGAGGGCGGACGTGCGCATGAACCTTCCTCCGGTTTGCTCATTTGACGAAGAAAGCGGCGTCGAGGACTGCAACGATCTTGACGAGAGGTCAATTACAACTACAATGTGATAGTAATGCAGCTCGGCGAATTCGAATACCTGTTGTTGACGGCCGTTGCCCGTCTCGGCGACGCCGCCTATGGGGTCGCCATTCGTCAGGAGATCGAGGCGGCGACCGGCCGCCCGTGCTCCCTCGGAGCGCTCTACACGACGATCGACCGTCTGGAAATCAAGGGGCTGATCACGACATCGATGGGAGATCCCACCCCGCAGCGCGGCGGCCGTCCGAAGCGGATGGTTCGAATCACCGCGCAGGGCGAACAGGCGGCATCCGCGTTTTACGAGACGGTGTTGCGGGTGAGCCGAGGTGTCGCCTGGGCGTCGACCAGGTGAGGGGCCGGGGATGATGACGCGAGTCTGCTGGCTGCTCGTCGAGACGCTGTCGCGGCTGCTCGATCAACCAGAACGCGACGTGGTACGCGGTGATCTCGCGGAGTGCGGCGCGCGGCCAGGGCGCGCGCTCCGAGAGGTGGCAGGATTGGTGATCCGTCGGCAGGTCGCATTGTGGGCGGACTGGCGAAGCTGGCTCGCGATCGGGAGCATCGTGATTCCGATCGGCCTGTTGCTGAGCCACGCGTCTCGCTGGTGGGCGATTACGACCGGCGTTGACGTCGCGAACTACTGGACGCTCTGGGATTTCTCTTATCTTGCGTATCCAGGTTATCGAAATGACATCATTCGCACGGCGGTGTGGCTTGGCGCCGCATGGGGCGCTCTTGCCGGCTGGTCGTGGACGAGCGGATTTGTGGTGGGCCGTCTATCTCGACGGACGCTCTGGCTGACTGTCTCGCTCTTCGCGCTCGTCGTCTTTGCCGGGACGTTGGGAACCGCAACCGTTGTCCACCGGTCGCCGAACCCACCGCTGCAGTACCACCTGATACTCGTCGTGTTCCCTCGCCTCGTACGAACCTTCGTCGTGATCTTGCCGATGGCGTCGGGCGCTCTTCGCGGCAGCCAGCGTCCGGGCCTGCCGCTCGGCCGGACTGTGTGTGGCGTGCTTCTGCTGGCAGGCGCGAGCTTCCTGGTTTCACAAGGTCTCGAAAGCTCGGTCGTCTTTGGCCGTGGCCTGATTCCGCCAGATCCAGGTCCCGATGGCTTCGTCGTCTCTGCCGACGATCCCAGGCCATGGTGGCCGCTGTCATTCGTGATGATGTGGCCTGCCGCTTACGTGGTCGCCGCTGCCGGGAGTGAGCGATGGCGTGGGAAGAGCGCGCACGCGTGAACCGACGCACATCGCTGTTGTTCGTGATGTGCGCCACGATCGGCGCGCCCGGTGTTTCGCTATTCGCGCAAAACGCGCTCGATTACCCGCAGTGGCGCGGCCAGTCTCGCGATGGCGCCGCGTCGGGCTTCGTCGAGCCTGTCGCGTGGCCCCCGGCCCTGAAGCATCACTGGACGGTCGACGTCGGTGACGGGTACGCAACGCCGCTCGTCATTGGCGATGTCGTCTACGTCTTCACGCGCCGCGACGAACAGGAAGTGGTGACCGCGCTCGACGCGGCAACCGGCTGGCAACGATGGCAATCGCACTATCCCGCGCCTTATACGGCCAGTCAGCCCACAAAAGTCCATGGTGCTGGCCCGAAAGCGACGCCGCTCTTTCTCGATGGCAAGCTGTTCACCCAGGGCATCAGCGGAATCGTGTCTGCCTTCGACGCGGCGAGCGGCAAGCAGCTATGGCAGACGCGCGAACCTGCCGAGCATCCGTTCTACAGCGCGGCCTCGTCGCCGGCCGGCGAACACGGTCTGATGCTGGTTCATCCCGGGAACTACGAGGCGTTGACGGCGTACGACGTGAACGACGGGATGGTCAAGTGGACCACGGGCGACGGCGGCTTCTTCATGTCTCCGCTCATTACGACGCTCGAAGGCACGCGTCAGATCGTCACGGTCACGCAGGGCGGTGTCATCGGTGTCGCGATACCCGACGGTCGATTGCTGTGGCGGTTTCCGTGGAGCGGTGGCGGCAACGGCGGGTCGATGCCTGTCCTGCATGGCCCCGCGATCATCGTTGCCGGCGTTGGCGTCACTGCGATCAGACCGACTTATCGCGAGAACTCGTGGACGGTCCAGACGCTCTGGGAAACCAAGGATGTTGCGACGTACTTGAGCAATCCGGTGGTGATTGGCGACACGTTGTTTGGATTCTCCACACGCAACAGCGGCCAGTTCTATGCGATCGACGCGCGTGACGGGAAAGTGCTGTGGCTCGGCCCCCCGCGCGAGGCGATGAACTCCGCGGTCGTCAAAACGGACAACCTGCTCTTCTTTCTCAACGATGACGGGGAGTTGATCGTCGCGCGGGCGAGCCGCGAGCGGTTCGACGTGGTTGCGCGCTACACCGTGTCGGACACGGCAACGTGGGCGCAGCCAGCGATCTCTGGCAACCGCATCTTCATCAAGGACACGAACACGCTGACGCTGTGGACTATTGATTGACCTTGCGTCGACTCCCAACGTTTTCTTCGCCTGGAATCACGGCAACATCAACGTGCGACGTGAAATGGCGAACGGCAACGGCGTTGAGCGGAGCCAGCGGACCGACACGGAGCAACAGAGAAACGGAGCACGAACGGAGGGTGCCATGGCGGTGACGCGCTTCGCGCAGATTCGTGGCCCTACTTCAGCGTGAACTTCATCTCGACCTGCACGGCCACGGACGACGGTTCACCGCCTCGGGTACCCGCCTTCCACTGCCAGTGCTTGAGCGCTTCGACCGCCTGCTGATCGAGGCCGTACTGCGCGTCGAGCGACTTCACGACCGTGACATCGCCAACCGCGCCGTCCGCTGACACAACCACTTCCAGAAGCACATTGCCCTCGATCCTCGCGGCCATCGCCGCCTGAGTGTACTGGGGTCTTTCCTGATAGGTCGGAACCGGGAGAATCGCGGCGACGCACTGCGCCGGGTTCTGCTGACAGGCGAGATTCGCGTCGATCAGTTCTCGCGCCACCGCGGCGGTGAGGCCGGTGAGCATCGCGCTGTCGCTCACGGGGGCTCTCACGATCGGCGCCGCGATGACTCGGCCATCGAGGATGATGGCGATCGGCTTGCCCACATGAGGGGCAGTGCTACTCGCCATGCGTCCAGCGGCGGCACTATTGAACGTCACAGCGACGCCGAAAGAATTCCCGTCGTTGATCGCGCGCGCGAGCGTGACATCCGACCAGGTGGCCAGCGTGCTCGGATAGAGGTAGATTCGCTGATTGGAGCCGGATATCACTGCTTCGCGCAGACCGGGGGTAAATCCCGACTCGGCAAGGCGAATCTCCATACGGCTGGGGACGCTCGTCTGCGCAATCGCGCCGAGGTCGAGCGGCAATGCTCGCACAGTTGCGGCGGTCACGCCGCCCATCACCAGCGTCAACGCCATCATCGTCCAGATGAGACGTGGGAAAGACATATGACTCTCCTTCACGAGCTCGCGAAGTCGCGCTTTCAGATGCCGGCGGCGCAAAAACGCGCTCGATAATGCCGTCGGTCGTTGACCGTCGGCGAACATCATCAGCGCTGTCATGTACTCGCGCCTCGATGACGTGCGCGCGATGACCAGCTCGTCGACGACTTGCTCGCGCACCAGTTGGATGCGATCGAACAGCCACCAGAAGCCGGGATGGAACCAGAACACGATGCGCACATGCGCTTCCAGCACGACCCACAACCAGTCTCCTCGCCGTACGTGCAGCAATTCGTGGCAGGCCACCGCGCGTCTGGCTTCGTGCGTCAGATCGTCGAACCGCGGAGGAAGCACGATCATCGGCCGGCGGACGCCAAGGGTGACTGGTTGTTGCACGCGTCGTGACCAGCGGAACTCAGCGCGCGGCGCCAACGTCACACGGAGCGCTTCGATGTCCGGCTCCAGGAAGGCTGGAGCGCTGTGCTGACGCAGTTGCCGGATCCGCCACGCGCCCGCGAGCAGCCAGATGCCGCCGAGGATCATGCCTGCCGCCCACATCCAGACGATGCCTGGGCCAGCCGCCGGGAGCACCTGCGTCACTGCCGCATCGGCAACTCCCCCCTTCGGCAGGGCGCCAAACGCCACGGATACCGGCGGCAGATCGGGTGTCGGCGTTGGAATGAACGGAAGCGCGAAACACAGTGCGGCGACGACACGCCAGTATGTGAGTCGAGCCGTTGGCGCCGATACACGAAAGAGCATCTCCGCCAGTGAGGCAGCGCACACCACGAGGAGAACCTGGCTGCTGTAAACGATGAGGCCGAGCGGTAGCGGCTGCATCACTTGGCCTCGTCGATGAGGCGACGGAGTTCCTCGCGTTCCTCGTCTGTCAGGTCGCTGTCAGACACCAGGTGCGCCAGCAGCGCCGCGGAGCCGCCATCGAAGACCCGCTCGACGAACTCCCTTACCATCGCTCCGACGACGCGTTGCTCGGGCACAGCCGGCTGATAGCGGAATGCACGGCCGTCGAGGTGCTTCTTCAAGTACCCCTTCGTCTCCAGCGTGTTCATCATCGTCATCACGGTCGTATAGGCGACGGCCCGTCGTTGCCGGAGCGTCTCGTACACGTCGCGCACCGACGCGTTCTTGCGCCGCCACACGACTTTCATGATGGCGAGTTCCTGTGCTCCGAGCGCGGGTAGTGCGCGGCGAGCCATATAGGTGACGTAGTGTCCGGCTTCAGCCGGACCTTCTGTCTACTATTACTATAGTACTCGTAGACTAGTTGTCAATTTCATTCGCTGCCGCGAGCGGCGTTTGCGAAGGACGTCCACGGGATCGGCGGTCGGTGCATCGGGACCAGCCGGGTGACATCGAGCTTCAGTTTCTGGACGACGTTGAAGAAGCTGCGTTGATCGCCGGCGATTTTCGATGGGAGCGGCTCGAAGGTGTTGACCAGGTCCGCCTGGAAAAGGAGCTTCTCTTTCGGCAGATAGGCCATCAACATTCCTTCGACGTGGTCGAGCGGATTCACGTAATGGATCTGCATCGTCAGGTTGTCGGTGCCGATTGCCCTGCGGCGGCGGCCAGAATGGGCGCGGGATCGATGTAGCCAGATGGAAACTGCCGCTGCGTCGCAGCGGTCGTTTCCATGAGGGTGGCGGCGATGAGAGCCGCGGAGACGCGCATGCGCGCAAGTCTGCTCATGGTGTTCACTCCGGCATGGCAAGTCCGATCTGCCTCAAGTGGTGCTTCATGTGGCGGACGTAATCGGTCGCAATGAACTCCAACATCAGGTCGCCCTCGGGCGAGTGCCACACGTGACCCAGCGAGGATGGATCGATAGATTCGATGATGCTCGCGAGGTGTCGATTGTAGGCAGCCCAGAGCGCGATGATCTCGGTCCACGGCCGATTCTGGTATCCGTTGACGCGAACCCAGCCATCTTGCTCGTATCCCGGCAGACTGATTTCACGCTCGAGCTGCAGGCGGATGAAACGTTGATGATTGTTGGCCGCGGAGTCGATCAGATGTCCGAGGATCTCCTTGCCGGACCACTTGTCGGGTGCCGGCTTCTGCGCGGCCGATTGCTCTGAAATGGCCGCCAGGCGCGGAAGGGCGTCCGCCACGACCGACGAAAGCGAGCTGATCATGGGCAGCGATTCTCTCATGTGGATCGCACGCAAGATCTGATAAATAGGGAGCACCCGAGAGGTGTATTCATGGCTGTGGTCCGACGCACTATTGGTTTCGTGGCCGCTGTGGTCGTGTTGATCCTGGTGTTTGGCGGCGGGTGGGTCGCGGGCCGGTTTGGCATCGGTGATGCGGCCGTCGATCCCGCGTCGTTGACCGATCAGGAACGCCAGTTCACGGAACGCATGCGCAACGTCACGCTGCACGGGTCGTTCACCGTCGACGGACGCGAAGGTCGCACACCGCGCGAGGATCGCTACGACGTCGAGAGCGTCGAGAAAGTGGGCGACGATCTGTGGCGATTCAACGCGGGGATGCAGTGTTGCGGTGTCAACGGCACGATCCCGATCGTCATCCCCATGCGCTTCGTTGGCGATACGGCGATGATCATGATGACCGATACAAGCCTGCCAGGGATCGGCACCTTTACTGTCCGGCTGTTCTTCTACGGAGATCGGTATGCCGGTTCATGGCAGCACGGCGAAGTGGGCGGGATCATGTCAGGACGGATCGAGAAAAAGACGACGTCCGAATCGTCGACGCAGTGACCGGTGTCCGCGCGGGCTGACGCCCCCGCTCTACGCACTCCCCCGTAGCGCGCCGGCTTCAGCCTGCACGTTCACCTAATCGCGAAGCTTGTTCGTCAGACCGGCAGTTCCGACATCACGACATTCAATTGCGAAGCACTTGTTCGAAGAATGCGAGCGCGCGCGGGTCGCGAGACTGTCCCAGCCAGAACATCGCCTGCTGGCGCACCGCCGCGTCGCGGTGACTGCGCGCAACCTCGATCAGCTTCGGTACGCCTTCGTCCTTGGGGAGCTGACTCAAGGCGAACACGGCCTTCTTCCTGATCTCGGTTTCCGGATCGTCGAGCGCCTGGGTGATCGTGCCGACAGCACGGTCGCCGGCTCGCTGCGCCACCCAGAACAGCGCGTTGCCCCGCACTGCGCTGCTCCTGGCGTCGCGGGCCAACGCGATCAGGCGATCCGTCGCGTGCCGGTCTTCGTGCAGGGCAATGGCCATCGTGGCACTGCTGGCAAGCGAGCGCGTCGTGTCTCCGGTCGCCAGCGTCTCCAGCCAGTCGACGCTGTCCGTCGCGCGTACACCAGTCAACCAGTAGAGTGTCAACCCTCCGGCGTCGAGAGGGCACTCGGGTGAAGCGATGCGGATCTTGTGCACGCTTTGGTCTGCGATCCGATACAGGACGACGATCGATTCCGAGCCTTCGAGTTTGACGGGGCCGAGGCGCGCGCGCCCCGAGAAGCCGTCGGAACTCCAGCACCCGCTTTCGCGGTCGGCCCTGTTCAGCGGAATCACATAACCGATCCACGCGGGCCCCGAGGTACGCGACGCGATTGTGGCGATCTCTTTCGCAACCGGCTGGGTCGCGGCACGCGCCTCCAGGGTGCCGTTCACCACCGTCGGCGTCTGCGCGCCCAGCGGCGCCGTAGCGAGCACACACCCCGCGACCAGGCAGATGGAACCGCACACCGGGAGGCGTGAACAGATGCTCACTTCAAGAGCTCCAGCATGTAGTCACGGGCTGCCGGCGACCGCATCAACGACAGCTTCTGGACGATTCGAGCCTTGAGATCGCGGTTGGTTTCTTTTCTAGCGAGGGCCACGAGTGCCTCGGCATTCTGCTGAATGAACAGAGCGTCGATGGCAGCCCCTTTCAGTTCCGGATCCGTCTGCCGGTTGTAAATGTTCAGAATCGCGTCAGCACTGCCCCGCTGCCCCATCATGCCGAGGCTCTGAATCGCGCGGCGCCGCAGATCCATGTTTGCATCGCTGTTGGCGACTTCGAGCAGATGAGTCGTGTCGCCACCCATGAACAGCGCCTGGATGATGCGCTCCTTGACCTCGGGGTCGCTCTCTTTCTGGTACAGCTGCCACACTTCGTCGCGCGCACCCATCATGCCGAGCTGTCGCACCGCCTCTCCGCGCAGCTCGGGCGACTTCTCGCTGGTGGCGATGGCCAGCACGCGCTCACGCGCGCCTGACATCATGTAGCTCCTGAGGATCTGCCGCTTCACGTCGATGTCGGTCGACGAAGCGTAGATCTCGCCAAGCAGCTCACGATTGGGCGGCGATCCATTCATGCCGATGTACTGAATGGCTTTGAGTTGCAGGTCAGGATTCGCACCGCCGCGGGCCACCGTTGTCATCACCTGGCGTGCGCGAGGTGCGTTGCTCTGCGCCAGCACGAACAGCGTGCGCGCCTTGAGCCGGGGTGAACTGGTGCCTTGCAGCAGCTTTTCGAGCATTGGAATCGCCTGCTCCGGGTCCTGGTGCTGCAGCCCCTGAATGGCGAACAGCTTCAATTCCTCGTCGGCCTGCACCTCGGGAGAGACAGGTTGACCTGCACGTTGCCGCACCTGAATTTCCAGCGCGCGGGCGTCGGCTGCCCAGCGACTCGAGGGATACGTCTTGAGGAGTTCCGCTACCGACGTCAGCGCCTCGGCCTGCCGGTTCAACTTGTCGAGCGAATACGCCCGCCAGTAGAGTGCCGCGTCGGCGCGCGGAGCCTTGGCCGACACCAACGCGGTGAAGCGCTCGACCGCCTGTGGCCACTGCGCGCGCTCGATCGCCTCCTGACCCTGCTCGTAGAGATTGTCAAAACGGTCGCGCGACTGCTCGGTGCGCTCGCGATCACGTTCGGCGCGCTCGCGCTCGCTCTGCTCGCGCGTTCGCGTCTGCTCCTCGAGAAAGACGGCAGCCCGATCGCCGCGAGCATCGAGCAGCACTGCAGCCTGACCGGCCGCAGCGACGGACGGACTGACAAGCGCAATGGTCACCAAGGCCGTTGCGACCCAATCCCTGTTCATCACAGACTCCATTACCATGCTCGTTCTCTCATCTCTCTTGCGACGACTCGGACGCGAAAGACGAGATCCTGCTCGTCGATCCGCTGCCGGAGCCGGTTCAGCTCCTCCGGAGCGTCGGTTGGTCCGTTGGCGACTTCGACCAGCACGCGCTCCAGGTCTTCGAGCAGGCGTCCGATTTCGCCATCACCCATTTGCTCCGCCGACCGGCGATACAGACGGCCGGCGGCCACCAGATCGGCGGCGCGCGTCCGGTCACCCGCGACGGGCCGGCCCATGTCGTAGTCGGCGTTCACCAGCTCCACGAGGACGCGTTGCGAGCGCTCGAGGTGATCCTCGACCTCGGCGCGCAGCAGCCGTTCGTTCAGAGCCTGGTCGGCTTCAACCGCTCCCGGGCGGGTGGATGGTGGGCGCTCCCACACCCGGCCCGCCGCGAACGCTGCCACCATCAGAATGCCGATGCTGGCGGCGACCGCCAGACGCGGCATCATGACGTTCCATCGGGTGCGCCACGCCCGCTGCACGGGCAGCAAGGGCTCGATCCTCGCCCACATTTCGCGCTCGAACCCGCTCGGCGGCTCGCTGATTGGGGCGGCATCCACTGCCGTCAACACAGCCCGCAGTTCCCCGTCGAGAGCACGACACTGCCCGCAGTGCTCGAGGTGAGTCCGCACGCGTGCGCGGTCGTCAGGCGTGCCCTCGTCGTAGAAATCGAGGAGCAGTTCCTCATCGGTCAGGTGACGCATCATCGGCTCCGGCAACACCCGACTCCTTCCTTGAATGGCGCAAGCGCGACGCGCATTTTCCGCACGGCGCGGAAGATGCTGTGCTTGGTCGCGCTGGTATTGAGGCCGAGTGCCATGCCGATCTCGTCGATCGACATCCCTTCGATGTGCCGGAGTACGAACGCCGCGCGCTCGAGCGTCGTCAAGCGGACCAGCGTCTGATCGACGCGTTCGCCGATTTCGCCCGCCAGCACCAGACGATCCGGTTCAGCATCCGTGGTCTCGATGCAGCCGCTCGTCGACTCCTGTTCGAACGTCGCCGGGTCGTACGCCGGCTCGCGGCGGCGCGCCACGCGCAGATGGTCGATCGCGCAGTTGATGGCGATCCGCGTCAGCCACGTCCGCACGTTGGCCCTGGCTTCGAATCGGCCGAGTTGAGCATGCGCTTTGAGCCATGTGTCCTGAACCACGTCCTGTGCATCCTCAGGGTTCCTGGTCAGCCGGAAGACGATGCGGAAGAGATAGCGGCTATGCCGCTCGACAAGAGTACGAAAAGCCTCTCGGTCGCCGTTTTGGGCCCCGGCGACGGCCGCTTC
This sequence comes from Acidobacteriota bacterium, assembly GCA_046732795.1. Classification (GTDB taxonomy): domain Bacteria; phylum Acidobacteriota; class Vicinamibacteria; order Vicinamibacterales; family UBA2999; genus Gp6-AA40. Next base: position 22,517 of record JBKPNV010000113.1, on the reverse strand, counting down.
GTCACTCTCGTGCATCCTGAGGACTTAGACGAGGTCGGAGCCGGTTGGTTGGTGCCTCGGTGCTTCGGTGTGTCGAGGTGTGCCCGTCGTCGAGCCTCGGCCGCCGATATGCCACGGCGAATCACGTCCTGGACTCGCGCGGCGAGATGGAATTTCTTTCGTCTGCGAGATCGAGCTCCACTCGGTCACGATGGCCTTCTTGAGAAGCCTTTCTTCCGGCCCTTTCTTTCGTTGACTCCAGCAGTCCGTGGTCGTACCGTAGGGCACCGAAAGGAGCACGTCTCATGCATTCGCAGACGAAATTCTGGCTCTTGATCGCGCTGCTCGTCGCAACATCCTGGGCTCCTTCCGCTGCACGCGGAGCGGTCGATACCGGACAAGGGCCGACGATGGCGTCGATTGGACCGCTGACATTCGGTCCGGACGGGACCCTCTTCGCCGCCGACAACCAGGGAGCCGCGATCTTCGCACTCGATCTCGGCGCACAAGCGACGTCCGGGGCGCCTGGCGCGAAGGGACTCGACGCGCTCGATGAGAAGCTTGCGGCTTTGCTTGGCACCGGAGCCCGCGAGATCGCCATTACCGATCTTGCCGTCCACCCGAAGACACGGCAGGCCTATGTCTCGGCCATGCGCGGTCAGGGTGCGGGCGCGTCCCCCACACTCTTCCGCATCGACGGCACCGGCAAGATCGATCTTGTGCAGGTATCCTCGTTGAAGTTCCAGAGCGTCGAGTTGCCCAATCCGCCGGCGGCCAATGCGACCGGACGGCAGAATCCACGTGTCAATGTGATCACGGACATGGGCTTCGCCGACGGCCGCCTCTGGGTTGCAGGGCTCTCCAACGAGGAGTTCGCCTCGAAACTGCGCGCGATTCCGTACCCGTTCAGCACCGTCGATCGTGGAACGAGCGTGGAGATCTACCACGGGAATCACCAGCAGCTCGAAACGCGATCGCCGGTGAACGCGTTCGTGCCGTACACGATCGACAACAAGCCATACTTGCTCGCGGGCTACACCTGCACGCCGCTGGTGAAGTTCCCGATCTCCGACCTGAAGCCGGGCGACAAGGTGCGTGGCACCACCATCGGCGAGTTCGGCGCGGGGAACCGCGTGCTCGACATGATTGTCTACCGCAAGGGCAATCAGGAGTTCCTGCTGTCCACCAACAACAGCCGCGGCGTGATGAAGATCCCGACCAGCAGCTTCGCGGCGGCGACTCCAATCACCACACCGGTCCAGACCGAGACGGCTGGCGTGCCGTTCGAAAAAGTGACAACCATGACGGGCATCGAGCAGATGGACAAGCTGGACGATCAGAACGTGATCGTGCTCGCGCGCGCCGCGTCAGGGTCGGTGAATCTGCAGGTACTCCCGTTGCCCTAGACGGCTTGAATGGTCGATTTCTTTGCGAACGAGTCAAGTTTTTGAGACGCGATTCACGACGTCTACGCCCGCGCGGAGCGCAGGGAATCAAACGCTGCCCTAGCGAGGCGGAGCCTCGCTAGCATGCCCGTGCGAGTGTTGTGGGTCGTGGTGCTGGTGAGCGTGCTCTCCAGTACCGCGGCCTGCAGCCGTTCGTCTGACGCGAGCGCCGCTCCCGCCATCACGCTGACCACACCTGGCAACGGAGCGCCCGCGTACGTCGCGTTGACCGGACTGTCCGTCAACGCCCTCAGGTCGCTGCAGCACGCCAATCTCACGTCAGAGCAGTGGGCGAGCGTGCTGAGAGTCGCCGTCAGCACCGACGCGCCTGCCATGCTTGGTGACTACACCGTGATCGATGGTGTCGTCCGCTTCACGCCATTGTTTCCGTTGGATCCGGGACGTCAGTACCGCGTGCGGTTCGAGCCGGCTCGCTTGCCGGGAGCCGCTGCGGATGCGGGAGGTGCCATCGAGACAACGGTCGGGCGGCCCGCGTCGACGGCCGTTCCGTCGACGACGGTCGCGCGCGTGTATCCCAGCGGCGACACCGTGCCCGAGAACCTGTTAAGGATGTACGTGGAGTTCTCGGCGCCAATGGGACGCAAGAGTGGCGTCGAGTACATCGCGCTGCTGGATCATCAAGACAAGGAGATTGAGGGCGCTGTCCTCCCACTCGAGTACGAGTTCTGGAGTCCGGACCACAAGCGGTTCACCATCTTTTTCGATCCCGGCCGGGTCAAGAAGGGCATCCTGCCGAACCTGCAGATGGGAAGGCCTCTCGAGGTGGGTCGATCGGTGACGCTCGTCATCAAACGCGAATGGCCGGACGAGAACGGCCTGCCGCTCAAGGAAGAATTCAGGCGCGTGCTTCGCGTGGGTCCAACCGACCTGGAACCGCTCGACACATCCAGCTGGCGCATTCAGTCTCCCGGGGCGGGGAGCCGCGACGGCATGGTCGTCACGTTTCCCGAGCCGCTCGACCACGGCTTGCTGATGCGCGCGCTGGGCGTCACGCGCGACGGCAAAGAAGTCGATGGTGCCATCGACGTCGATCAAGCCGAGACACGCTGGACGTTCACGCCCACGACGCCATGGACGGCCGGCGTCTATCAACTGCTGGCGCTGGACATCCTCGAAGACCTCGCCGGCAACCAGATCGGCCGTGCGTTCGAGGTCGACAACTTCGACACGGTCGACAAGGGCCCCGATCCGAAGACGATCACGATTCCTGTCCACGTGAAATAGAACCGTCCGGCTGACGCCGGTGTATCGGTCCGGCTAAAGCCGGCCACTACGACTGAGATGACTCTTGCGCAACGCCTGCGTGTGCTCCTCGATCGTCCCGGCATCCTGGTCATGCCGGGCTGTCATGACGCGATGTCGGCCCGGCTCATCGAAGAAGCGGGCTTCGAGCTTGGCTTCATGAGCGGGTTCGGGGTCTCGGCCGCGCGCCTGGGGATGCCGGACACTGGTCTCATCTCCTACGGCGAGCTCGCCGATCAGGGGCAGAACATCTGCCGCGCGGTTTCCATCCCAATGATCGGTGACGGCGACACGGGATTCGGCAGCGCGCAGAACATCAAGCGCACGGTACAGGGATACGAGCGCGCGGGATTTGCCGCCATCATGCTCGAGGATCAAGTCGCGCCGAAGCGGTGCGGCCACACAGAGGGGAAATCCGTCGTCGGCCGCGACGAGGCGTTGACACGCATCCGCGCTGCCGTCGATGCGCGCGACGCCCGAAGCGGCATCCTCATCATGGCGCGCACGGACGCGCGTGCGTGTATCGACCTGGATGAGGCGATCCTCAGGTGCCGGCTGTTCCGCGAGATCGGCGCTGATATCACCTTCCTCGAAGCGCCGCTCGACGAACAGGAAATGCGTCGATATTGTGCCGAAGTCGACGGACCGAAGATGGCGAACCTGATCGAAGGGGGCAAGACCCCGCTTCTGTCGCCGCAGCAACTCGAGGCGATCGGCTACAAGATCGCCGTCTACCCGCTGACGCTGCTCAACGTCTCAATCCAGGCGATGCGGACCGCTCTCGTCAGCCTTCGGCGATCTGAGCGTCCGACGGCGGCGATGGACTTCGAAGAGTTGAAGAAAGCCGTCGGTTTCCCTGCCTACTACGACGAGGAGGCACGCTACCGGCGTGCCAAGGCGTGACGTAGTGTCCGGCTTCAGCCGGACGTCATGGCAGCGCCACTCGGCAGGTCGGTCCGGAGACCTGCTGGCACTCTTGAAAGAAGGCATGCGTGACGTTCACGTAGGCCAGACCGTCGGCGCTCGATCCCCACCCGGGCACGGTGGAGAACTTGTCTGTCTCGAACAGCTTGTATCGACGGAAATAGTCCCCAATTGTCGTTCGATCGGACTCCGTCAGTGGATAGGCGGGACGGCCCTTGGTCACCGGCGATATCACGACCTTGGCATCGTGCCCCTTTTCGTCTTCCATGAGCATCAACCCGACAATGACACCGCGCACCGTGCGGCCGCCCGCAATCGGAGGGCCGAGCACGAGCACGTCGAACGGATCGCCGTCGTACGAAATCGTCTGCGGTACGAACCCGTAGTTGACCGGGTATCCGCCGATCTGCTCGGGAATCATTCGATCGATGGCGCGCGCGTTTGCCGCCATGCTGAACTCCCATTTCCGTCGATCGCCGCGTGAGATCTCGACGTATCCGTTGACTGTCCCGTCGGCATTGATTGGCGGCGTGTCGCGCCACGGATTTCGCGGATAGGCCCTGGCCTCGGCCAGACTTCTGGTCAGCTGTGTGATCGCTACGGCGGGAAGTTCGTTCGGAATGGCTACGGCCGACTGAGCGACGACGACGAACGGCAGGAGAACGGCCATCGCGACGTATACCCAACCACTGATCGAAGGGCGCGGCACCGACGGCGTTTCCGCTGGTTGGTCACTATCGATCACGGTCCGGCCAAAGCCGGACACTACGAATCGCGGGCGGATCACGGCTTCCTCTATTGTGCGCTGGCCCACACCCGATCACGCGACGCTGTCGAAATTGCGAGGAAATGAGGCGCTGAGCTGGTTTCCTTCCATCTGACACCTTCCTCGATGGCACCGCTCTGACGAAATCCTTGGAAGCCTCGTCTATGTCTCAGGGGACGCGACTGTCGTGATCGCACTGCGATGGGAATGGATCGCGTGCGCCTACTGCGCGTACCTGCTAATTGTCGCGCTTTGTGACGCGCGTTTCGTCCGGGCGCGCGTTCCCGCGCTTGCTGCCACGGCGGCCTCCGGCGTCGTGCTGGGGGTTCAGGTTTTTGCGTGGCCCTGGCTGACTGTCAATGCACTCGCGTTCGCGATTCTCGTTCCACTTCTCATGCTGCTCGTCGGGTACTGGCTGTCAGGCTTGTTCTTCGTGCGCCCCATGCGCGAGGTCGAAGCATGGCTGATGAGTGTGGACCGGCAACTGCTGCGACAACCCGGGATCTTTGCCGCTTACGAAGCGAGCCCGCGATTTGTGCGCGAGGGGTTGGAGATGGCGTACGTCCTTGTGTACCCGGTCATTCCCGCCGCCGTCGCGGCCCTGGTCATCGGCGGACACGCGAGCGCGTTGCCGCGCTTCTGGGTGGTTGTGCTGCTCTCGGAGTTCATCGCTTATGGGGCGATGCCCTGGCTGCAGACGCGTCCCCCGCGAGTGATCGAGGATGCCGCAGGCATGCGGCACCCGCACTCGGCTCTTCGGCGAGTCAACGCATCGATCCTCGATCGCGGCAGCATTCAGGCAAACACCATCCCGAGTGGTCATGCCGCCGGCGCCGTTGCGACGGCACTGGCCGTCGTCGAGGTCATGCCGCAGGCAGGTGTCGCCTTCCTCGTCATCGCCGCGGCCATCGTCGCAGCCACCGTCCTGGGCCGTTACCACTATCTGGTCGACTCTCTCCTGGGAATCATCGTCGCTGTCGGTGTGTGGGGCTTCTGTCGTTAATTCAATAGGGCAGGCTATGCTCCTACCGGCAGCAACGGGTTCAAGGCGGGTCTGAAGACCCTCCTCCTACTGGCGGGAAAAGTCGATGGCAGGGCGCGTTTTCATCAGTCATGCAAGCGAGGACCGCGACATTGCCCAGGCGGTATGCGAGGCGATTGAGGGCCGCGGTGTCCCCTGTTGGATTGCTCCACGCGACATCACACCCGGCAAGGACTACGCTCAAGCGTTGTATGACGCGATCGGGGAATGCACCTCGCTCGTGCTCGTGTTCTCGGAGCACTCGAATCGATCGCCACAGGTGAGACGCGAGGTCGAACGTGCCGCGCGCGATGGCGATCCCATCATTCCGTTTCGCATAGATGACACCGTCCCTGCCGGCGGCCTGTTGTTCAACGTCGGGACGCTGGACTGGCTGGCGTCCTCGTCTGTCGATCTCCCAACCCAGGTTGGGATACTGGCGGAGATCGTTCAATCGCGCATGGAAGGCGGCGGTGATGAGCCGCGCGCGATTCCAAGGGCAGAGCAGGTCTGGCTCGGCTCGCCCGCTGTCGTCAGGCGCGTGACAGCGACGTGGATGACTGTCCTTCTCTGGATTTCGCTGGTCATGGCCTTCTTCGATCTGGTGGCGAATGTCGATGCCTACGCGAATGCGGTCTACATGCGATCGCTCTTCGCGGAACAGGATGTGGCCGAGCGTGTGCTCGCGTTGGCGGCGCTTCAGCTAATCCTGCTGGTCCCATCGGCGTTCGTGTGGCTGATCTGGCTGATGACGTCGTTTCTGACTCTCGAGGCCGCCGGCGTCGAGGGTGTTCGATTCAGCGCGGGTCGCGTCGCTGCCCGGTTCATGTGGCCTGGCCTGCGATTCACGGGAGGCGCCGCCGTTGTGGGGGCGCTGTGGGAGGGTAGCGCCCGGCTCGGATCGCAACCGGCGTCGAACTCCAGGGCCGTGGCTCCGCGATGGCTCATGTTGCTGTGGCTCCTGCCGGTGGCGCTCATACCGGTCTCGATCGTGACGGCGAGAGTGGGAGATGCCGAGAAATGGACGGACGACGCGATCGTAGCGTTGGCGCTGGTGACTGACGTCTTGTGGATGCTGGCCGGCGTGCTCTGCCTGTGCTCAGTCCGCGTGCTCGAGAAGCGCATGCGACGCCGCGAGGCTGAGCTCGTGGCTGGAACTCGACGCGTGCCGGCCCGCGCCAGCAGGGTATGACTCGCGAGACCGCTGTGGTGGACGTCTATCTCTCCGCGGCGCGCGAGAATTCAGCGGCCGCTACGGAGCTGGCCCAGGCGTTGATCGCGGCAGGCGTCAGTTGTTTTTCGGGCGTCTCGGAGCGGCCGGTCGCTGAAACGCTCTCAGCGCTCGAGAACAGCCGCACGCTTGTGTTCGTGCTGTCTACCGCGGCCAACACCGCACCTGACGTCGTCCGTGAGCTCGAACGCGCGGCCGGCCGGGGCATTCCCATCATTACCTACGCCATCGAGGACGTGAGCCCGTCTCCTTCGATCGCGTATTTCACCGAGGCCATTCCGCCGATCGCGGCGTGGTCCGTCGAAGACCGTCAACGGATGATTCACATCCTGGTTGACGCGGCGCGGCGGGCGTTGACCGAGTCCACGCCCGCGCCCAAAAGAGGGGTCTCCACTCCTTCCCGCTACTCGCGAGCAACATATCGCGACCCCGGAGGTGTGCAGCGCGGTGTGGCAGTCCTGATGGCGATCTCGGCCGGCCTCAATGCGTATGCCCTGTATCGCGATGGAAGCTATGTGATGGCGTGGCTCCTGGGAGAACCGAGCTCCGCGGCGACGGCCGAAGATTACTTCGGCGCGATGAGGTATGCGTCCGCGTTCGGACTCTGGACCGTCGCCGCCAGCGCCATCCTGATGTTGCGCCGAGCGCGGCTCAACCTGCTGTCGGTCTTTGCGCATGTGAGGACGACCAGCAGCGAGATCGCGTGGCGGCCCCTCGTCCCGTTTGCGAATGCATTCTGGTTGGCCCAGATGGCGAGCGGCTTGCGGGATGACAGCGATTCAGGTGCCGCGATCGAGCCGCGGAGGTGGATGCTCGCGCGCTATTGGGCGGTGGCCTTTCTGTGCGCCTATTCGATCGGTGGCCTTCGTGACGGGTTGATCGCGGTGGTCTCGCAAAGCGTGGGCGTCATCGTCGTGCTGAGCGTGCTGCTCGACGTGAGTCAGATCGTGTCAGCCGTTCTGACGTATGTGGTTCTCTCGCAACTGATCGATCGCGTCCGGAGACGCACGCGCCGCGCACCGGAACCGTCATCGTCTTCCGCCGGCTCGAGCGTCCAGCCTGTTAGGGCGGCAACGACCGCCATCGACTCGGAGGTTCTCGTCATCTCCGCCGCGGCAGACGAAGCAATCGCACGGAATGTCGCAAAGGCGCTCGAGGATCTCCGATGCCGCTGTTGGACGCTCATTCCAACACCGGGCACTACGCTCTCCGCACACCAGCTGGCCGGTTTCGACGCGGTCCTCGTCGTTGTCTCGAGAGCGAGTCATTCTTCAGCGCCAATCACCGAGCTCGTCCGATGTGCGCTGGCTGGCGCGGCACCGGTCCTGCCGTTCGTCATGGAAGCACCGCCGACCGGAACCGCGCTAGGGCATTACATACGCTCACTTCACTGGATCGACGGCTCGGTCAGTACTGCAGGATTACGCTCTGAACGTGCGCGCACCGCATTTACTTCGCGACGGACGAACCCGGGCAGCGGCAGCGGAACAGCGGTGCTGGTCGATGAGGCGCTGTTTGCGCGGCTGCATGGCGTTGCCGGCCAGGAGGGTGGCTACCGCCGGGCGCCGGCTCTGCGTGCGACCGCGACCGTGCTGGCGATCGTGCAAGTCGCAGCCGCCGCCCTGTTCGGAATCATCGCGTTCGCGATCGCGCTCTCCCCGGAAGACACGGATCCCTCTGCACCCTTTGGACTCACGATCGCGCTGGTTGGCGCATCTGTTCCGGCGTGGTGTGCATTCCTTCTCTGGTTGGGGAGCGCGCACCGCAACGCTCGTCGTTTGCGGATCGTGGACCTCGAGTCACGCATGTGGCTGCTGTGCCGAGCCGCCGTTCCGGGATTGAGCCTGCTGCTGGGAGGACAGGCAATCGGCCGGCTGTGGCGAGCCGTCCGGCACGCTGGACACGAGCGGAGCTGGGCCGATCCGGTGATGCGGTTTCAGATTTCGTGGACGGCTGCCGGATTCGCGTGGACCGCGGCTGCCGTCACGGGCGCGATACTCGGCGCCCGCGGATGGATCGTCGCGGCGATGCTGGCCGCGGTCGTTCAATCCGTTGCCACCATCGTTCGCGGCGTCGTTCGCTATCGCATCGTTCGCGACATCGGATCCCGCCTCGACGCGCGCGCCGGGTCACTGAAATGACGGTCCAGCCTTTTCGATTGCGTCGATGACGCGTGTGACCTCGCGACGGCGTTCGACCAGATCGACGAGGGTCCGCTCGTGACGCGCCGCGTCGCGCGCTTTCAGACTTTCGCTGCCGTTACCGCTTCGAATCTTGCCGATTGCCTCGCGTCGTAGGGTGATCGAGAGGTCGTAGCATTGCCCCGCCTGCTTGAAGGCCGCGAGCGCTTCGACGAGCTTCCCCAGTTGATCGCGGACGACCCCGAGATCGAAGGCGGCCTCGCACTCACCGAGATCGATGGCCAGCGCGCCTTCGAAATCCTTCTCGGCGCTGTCGAGGCGACCGAGCCGCCACTCGATCGCACCGGACAGGACCATGACAGCGGCATTCGACATCAGCGTCCGCGCTCGATCGACGTCTGCTCGCGCCAGCTGAAAGTTGTTCAGCCGCAGCTGGTTCCAGCCGCGCCAGTAGTACGCTTCGCCGAGCAGCCATTGCCCTCCATCGATCAAGCGTGTCGTGGTCTCGATCGCTTCGTCGGATCGCTCGAGATGCGAGAGGCTGATGGCGCGGCCGATGGTCGCCTCGGGATGATGCGGCGCGACGCCAAGTGCCGCGTCGTAGGCGGCGAGCGCCGGTTGCCAATCCTCCCAGATTCGATACACGTTGCCGATGCGCGTTGCGATCGCGGGCGATCGGGGAAACGCGTGCGATGCGGACTCGAATCGCCGCAGGCTCTCCTCGGCATCGGGATTCACGGGATCTTCGAGGGCGTAGCGGCCCAACGGATAGTCAGCGTCGGCGAAGTCCGGCTCTGACGCGCGCAGCGCGATCAGTCGAGCGCGGTGAGTCACGTCACAGGCGCCGAGCGCATACTGAAAGAGCGGAGTGGTGGCGGCCGGAGCGACCGGGCCCGAGAAGCTCTCGGGCGTTTCCTTGAGTGTTCCGAATGCACAGATGAGCGAGACGTCGAGATAACTGCGAAACGCGTCGGAGCCGGGGCCGTCGCGAAGGCGCTCACGCCAGGCTTCGATCGAGCCTTTCGCGCGATTGCGGCGGCCGATGTCGAAGAGCGCGTCGCGGTTTTCGCTGAGGCGATCCGGTGGAACCACATCGACCATGTCCACATATGCGGTGAGCGACGCGTCTGCGCCGGCGAGCGCGCGCGTCCGATCGAGCCAGCGATCGCTCGGCAGGCCCAGTTCTTTGGACCGGAGCGTGAGGAGTGCAGCCGCTTCGAATGCCTGCCCTCGAGCGCCCGACTGTTGCGCCTGCTCGAACGCCTTCTCCAGGCATCGATAGCAGCCACGTCGAATCAGGCCATCGACACCGGCGTCGAATTCGAGGGCTGGCGGCAGCGATGGCGCTGGCGGCGGTACGCGCGCCGCGCATGCCGCCGCGGTGAACAGCAGCAGAGCAGCAAGAAGACCTCTCACTAGTACAGGCCCTTGGTGATGCCTTCCTCGACCGAGCGCTCGTAGTCCTCGAGCGTCGCGTCGGCTGGTTTGATCTGATCGAACAGCACGCATGCCATCGACGGCAGCGAATCAGCGGCAGGCCAGGCGTCCGTGTGCCAGAGACGTGAACGAACGAACGCTTTCGGGCAATGCAGGAAGCACTGCTCGATTTCGACCGCGATGGCGACCAGCGGAACTTTCCCGTGCGCGACACAGGGTTCGAGCAATTGAGGATCGCGCGTAATCCACGCCCTGCCATTGGCCCGGAGTGTCTCCTGCCGGCCGGGCACCAGGAAGATCAGGCCGACATGCGGATTCACCAGGATGTTGAGCATGCCGTCGAGGCGCTTGTTGCCTGGGCGCTCGGGAATCACGATTCGCTGGTCGTCGAGCACCTGAACGAAACCCGGGCCGTCGCCCTTGGGCGACACATCACATCGTCCGTTCGCATCTGATGTGGCCATCAGAAGAAACGGCGAGCGCGCGATGAACGCACGTGTGTGCTCGTCGAGCGCACGGCGCTCCTTCAACACCGAGCGAGGGCTCGGGACGCCAATGACCGCTCGAAGATCCTGCTCGTTGGTCACGAGGTGATTGAACGACGGCATATCCACGCTCCTGAAGTGGGGTCAGACCCCTTTCCAGTTTTTCACAACTACCGTGATTTGGAAGCAGTGAGTTTCGCTGTCCTGCTGACAATCGAATATCGGCGCTTGCGCATATCCGACCACAGGTCACCGACAGCGTCGATGCGATCCGCGATCGTCCGCATCGTGAACGTCTGAGGATGGACCTTTCCCTCCTCCACTTCCGCCCATGTGCACGGCGCAGATATCGGCGCACCCGCTTTGGCGCGGACGGCGTAGGGAGCCGCGAATGTCGCACTGTAACCGTTGCGGCCCGTGTCGACGAGGATGCGCCCGCCGCGATCGGATTTGCTGAACTCCTGCGTCAGGCGTGTCGGATGGCGCGAGACGAGCACGGTGCCGACGGTGTGTGCGAATCGATGGACCGCGCCGAAGTCGGCCTTGGTGTCGAGTGGGACGACGATATGAAAGCCTTTCGAGCCGGACGTCTTGACCCAGCTTTGAAGGCCGAGCTCGTCGAGCAGGTCGCGCAGCGCGAGGGCAGCGCTACGAAGGGCATCCGGATCATCCCGGGACGGGTCGAGATCGAACACACAGATATCCGGGTGATAGAGATCGGGTGCGCGCGAGGTCCACACGTGTGGCGTGATGCAATTCTGATTGGCGAGCCACAACAGCGAACGGGCGTCTTCAGCGAGCGGGTGGTGAACCGTCCCGTCCTTTTTCGGCACCTCGACGCGCTCGAGCCAGGCAGGAAATCCCTTGGACACATCCTTCTGAATGAACCCCTTCCGTCCGATCCCGGAAGGGTAGCGCTCCATGGTGACAGGACGGCCGCGGATGTGCGGCAGCATGATCGACGCGATTGCCTGGTAGTACGCCGCCAGCGCACCTTTCGTGATGCCATCATCGGGGAAGAGCACTTTGTCTGGATGTGTGATCACGGCCGCTCCCTCACCACTTCGCGGGCCGTCTTGTCGGTGCGCACACCCAGGAGATGCGGATGGCGAAGCTTGTCGTGCACCGTCCATTCCGTGAACGCGACCTGCACGACGATCTGGGGACGCACCCAATGCGCTCGCAGCCGCGGCAAGCCCGTCGCTCTGGTGAATGGAGGCTTCTCGATCTCGAGACGATCGAGTTTGGCGCGCAGGTCGAGCAGCAGCTTCGTGTCGAAGCCTGTTCCGACCTTGCCGGCAAATACGAAATCATCTCTTTCGAAGTAACCAACCAGCAATGCACCCAACCCGACACGCCCGCCTTGCGGGTCCGTGAATCCGCCGACAACCAGCTCCTGGCTGGCTTCGCACTTCATCTTGAGCCAATGCGGCGATCGTCGATGTTCGTAGACGGAGTCACGGCGCTTGGCGATGACGCCTTCCCACCCTTCCTCGCACGCGCGCTCCCATGGCTTCTCCTCGTCCAGCGCCGCGACGCGGCGCAGCGGAGCGCGAAGCGGCAGTGACTTCAACAGATCGCGACGCTCGTCGAGCGGAAGCGTCATCACATCGCGCCCGTCAATCCACATGATGTCGAACACGTGATAGGCGAACCCGCGCGGTCTGTCAGCCTCGCGCGTAGAGGCCGGTCCCCAGACACCGGTGACCTCACCGTCGAGGATCAGCTCACGCGCCGGGAGGTCAGCGATGGCCGCGGCAATCGAGGGATTGTGCTGCGGCAGCCGGTTGCGCGAGAACAACTCGACCTTGCGGCCCTTCTTGAATGCGAGCAGGCGGATACCATCGAGCTTGCGCTCGAAGATCCATTCCGGGCCGGCGAAGCGTTTGTCGGTCAGGGTCGCCGCCATGGGGACGACCCACTCAGGGAACGACGGGCTCACGACTGCGATTGTGTTCCAGTTGTGCGCGCGGTGAGAACGGCCAGCGCGACTATCGGAAGATTTCGTGGAGGGGACAGCGGAAGCCGGTGATGGCGTCGCTCAAATCGAGGACGTCGTTTGGCGCAGCCAACGCAACCGGTGCGAAGCCTGGTCGAAACGTCGTCGCCGTCCTCTCCTCAGGATCGACGATGACTACGACGGGTACACCCGTGGCCAGGTATTCCTCTGTCTTGGCTCGTACTTCCCCCGGCCGATCGTCGGGCGACAAGACCTCGATGGCCAGATCGGGCGGTCCGGTGTAGAACCCGCGCCCCCGCGCCGTCGGCACTCGCTCTTTCCGTAGGAAGGCGATGTCGGGTCCTCGCACCGTGTCCGGATTGGATGCGAGCTTGAAGCCGACGTCAGCACCGATCGTGCCTACGGGGTGCTGCTCCAAATGGCGCCCCAGGAGCAAACCTAGTCGCATCACAACCCTACCGTGTTCGAAACTGACCGGGCTCAAGGGGATGACCCGGCCTTCCACGAGCTCGAAGCGATTGTATGGAGGGTCGTGCGGGAATCGTTCGAATTCCTCGGCAGTAACCAAGTGAGTACCCTCGGGCATTTCTGTTCGGCGTCCCATGGCATCTTAGCATCGTCGTTGCGAGATCCCTGCCGCGCGGATTTCCCAAGAGATCAGCAGTGACCGACCGGGACTTGGCAAAACGAGCGATGGGTTGAACGCGGCAAAGTACGCGCGTCTTGCGAGGCCGGGCTATTCGTAGCGCAGGGCCGCGACTGGATTGAGTCGGGTGGCGCGCCGGGCGGGCCACACGCACGCCGCCGCGGCCACGACGATCATGAGCAACGAGATCGCTAGCAGCACCGGCACGTCCCGGCCGGTGGATTGCACGAGTATGCTTTGCAGCAAACGCCCGACCCCGAATGCCCCGCTCATCCCGATCGTCCAACCGATTGCCACCAGCACGAAGCCGCGACGCAGAAACAGCCAGACGACCTCGCGTGGCGGCGCGCCGAGCACCATGCGCACGCCAATTTCCTGTGTGCGTTGTGTCACTGAATACGCCATCACGGCGTAAAGTCCGACCGCGGCCAGCAACAGCGCGATTCCCGCGAAGACCGCGAACATGCCGCCGAAGATGCGATACTGCCACCGCCGTTGCGCCAGCAGTTCGTCCATTGTCCGCACGTTGAATACCGGGATGTCGGCGTCGAGTTCGAGCACGGCCTGCCGAATCAGCGGAACGGCAGCTGTCATGGCACCCGAGGTGCGAACGATGACGGCGACATTGCGCCCCTGATTTGCGCCGGAGAAGTACGGGACATAGACAACCGCATCGGGCTCGATGTTCTGGATGTCGCGCTGACGCACGATCGTGGAGACGCCTATGATGGTCTGCGATCGCAGATCGATGCCGTTCGGTGTCTGTTCGGTCACGCTGATCTGGCGGCCGAGAGGGTCCTCGCCCTTGAAATACATGTCGGCGAAGCGCTGATTCACGATCACTCCGCCGCGCCCGGGAGTCTCGTCTGACGCTGTGAAGTCGCGACCACGCAGCAGACGAATCCCGACTGTGTCGAAGTAATTCGCTCCCACGCTCACCAGCGTCACAAGCGGGCGCCGGGCATTCGGATCCGTGCGTCCGTCAATCGTCAGCTCGAGGCCCCATCCTCCCGTCAACGGAAAGTTACTCGCGGTTGTCACCGCGTCGAGCGCTCCGATCCCGGCTAGCCGTTCTGTGAGCCGGCGAGCGAAGGCGTTTCGTTCCACCGCCGTCGGGTACTTCCGATCGTTGAGGCTGATCTGCATGGTGAGCAGACGCGCAGTCTCGAAGCCAAGATCGAGACGATAGAGCACGAAGAAGCTCCGCATCATGAACCCGGCGCCCGCGAGCAGTACCAGCGTCAGGGCGACCTGCACGACCAACAGTCCGCTGGTCCAGCGATGCGCCCGGATCCCGCTCGACCCGGAACGTCCGCCTTCTTTCAGCACGTCGCTGAGGCTGGTCTTCGATACGTGCAGCGCGGGTGCGAGTCCGAACAGAACACCGGTCACGAAACAGATCGTGAAGAAGAACGCGAGAACGATAGGGTCGATCGAGAACTCCATCCAGTATGGTTTGCCGACGTTCTGCGTGAGGGAGTCGAAGATGCGAATGCCGGCGTAGGCGAGCGGGATGCCGGCGATTCCACCGAGCAGGGAGAGCATCACGCTTTCGACGAGCAGTTGACCTATCACCCTCCCGCGGCTCGCCCCGAGCGACAGGCGAACGCCTACTTCCTTGGCACGCTCGGCCGATCTCGCCAACAGAAGATTCGCCACATTGCTGCAGGCGATCAGCAGGACGAAGCCGACGGCGCCCATCAGTGAAAAGAACACCAGCCTGATCTGGTTCGGGGTCGCGCGCTCGTTGTAGTTGACGATCGTCGGCTCGATGCCCTGATTCGTCCGCGGAAAATCGCGCGCGAGCCTCGCAGCGATCGTAGTCATCTCGCTTCGTGCCTGCGCGATGGTGACACCCTCAGCCAGTCGTGCGATGACCTCGTAGTTGCGCACCTGACGACTCTGCCCGCGATTGATCGTTGCTTGCCCGAAAGGCAGCCAGAGATCGGTGTTCGGCGGGAACTGCATGCCCGGTGGCATCACGCCCACGACCGTCGCCAGCAGGTCGTTGACTTTGATGGTTTTCCCCAGCACGTCGGGATCGCCGGCGTAGCGAGATTGCCAGATGCTGTAGCCGAGGACCACGACCGGTCGTGCGCCGTCAAGATCGTCTTCTGCGATGAAGCCGCGGCCCAGCACGGCCCTGGTGCCGATCACGTGAAACGTGTTGGTCGAGATGTACGCGCCGTTGTAGCGCTCCGGGGCCGTTCCGGGCTCGCTGACATTGAACGACGGCTGCGCCATGAGCGACATGTCCGAGAAGCTCGTCGCGGCTTCGCGCCAATCGAGGAAGTCGTAGTACGACACGCCCATCTGGCCATTGCGCGCATCTCGCGTGCCCAGCGTCACGATGCGATCCGGGTCGGGAAACGGGACGCCGCGAACGATGATGGCGTTCACGAATGTGAAGACGGCGCTGTTGGCAGCGATTCCGAGGGCCAGTGCCGCCACGGCCGCACTCGTCATCCAGCGGCGTTTCACGAGTACCCGCGCAGCGAATCGAATGTCTTCGTACGGGCTCATGGCGGTTTCCGTAGTGCCCGGCTGTAGCCGGACTATCAGCTTCTATGCCAGCAATAACGCCCCCGAAACGTGAATGGTTAACAGCGAGTAGACTGGCGCCGTCGCGCTCGGGCCACGCTGACGCGCGCGTGGGAGGATTGATGAGAGCTCAGTGCAGGCGATTTGAAAGCACGACCAAGTCGTGGGACGCCCTCGTCGAAGAGGCCGCGACGTTCGCAACATCGATCGGACGCGAGCGCCTGATCAACATTTCGGTGTCAGCGGCCGGAGGATCAGACACGTTCGGTTTCGGCGCTAAGGGCGCCATCTTCGTCTGGTACTGGGATTAGACACCCACCCGGAGCCGAGCGCCGGAGTTCGAGAGCCCTACTTCGTCAAGGCTCCCTCAGCGAGCGCGATGTCGATCGCGACACGATCCGTTCCCGGCACAGCGCGTGACTTGTGTCCCTGTCCCGTCGTGTCCTCGGCCAGCAGGATGTGACCGGGACCGAATCGCATCGTGCGTCCGCCTTCGAGCTCGATCTCGCTCTCACCGCTCAGCGTCACGACGAGTTGCCGCCGCGGCGCCGGATGCCAGTCGAGATCGTAGGCTGGCGTGGTATGCCGGAACTGCAGGCTGGTCACTGGAACCGTCGCGGATATTTCGCTTCCGCTATCGCGGGGCTTCAGCGGGATCGTGGATTCCTCGACCTTCGTCTTGCCGTCAGGCCCCGTATAGATCCGCGTGAACTTGATCGGCGTGCGCCCTTGTGCGAACAGCGCGTCGCTCCATTTGACGCCTGCGACCAAGGCCAGCGTGGGAACCCAGCCGAGCATCAGGACACCGAACATCACCTTCTTCATGGTGGGCCCTCCAGGAGCCGTTTGTGCGGCCCGGAATGAGACTTGATGCGAGCGCGTGAAGACTACCAGTACCCGATGAGACGGCCAGCACCAATCGCCGTCAGCCAGGACAGGAGCGAGATCGCCCCGAAGACCGACAGGGCGCGCCGTTCGGATTCGGTGGCGTCTCTGGTTTCGCGTGCCTTCCACGCCGGCAGCCGGCTCAGGATGGCGACGTTGACGATGCCGAGGAAAATCGCTGGAAATTTGATCAGCAGGAACGGATTGCCCACATACTCGCTGCCGTTGGTCGTAATCAGGCAGACACCGCTCGTCACAGCGACGATGAAACCTCCCGTCGCAATCGGCACCGTCGGTCGAGCGATCGCGCCAAGCGGGACGCGGCGCCAGCACCCGATGAGCCGCAGATCGAGGACGAGCACCGCGCCGAACAGCGATGAGACGCCGAGGATGTGTATGAGGTTGACGATGCCGTAAGTCCAGACACCGGCATTACGCATGGCGTGGCCCAGGGCCGAACCCTCGAGCCACACCAGCAAATCGGCCACGTCGCGTCAGGCTGCTACTTACGATCGGGGTAGACGTCGAAGGTCTTGCCGTTCCACGTCACGCGCTCGGTTTTGATCTCGAACTTCTTCGGGTCCTTGTTGCGATGACCATGGACGGTGACCTGCGCGCCGACCGGGATCACCCCTTCCTTGAGGCCGGCATCCGCCGTGCGCGCGCCAGGGGCCAATGTGATATCCCACACCTGTCCTTCGGACGACTTGAGCTTCATCGTCGCGTGCGGGCCCGCCAGGCTCACGGGTTTTTCAACGGTGCCGGTCAGCTCGAACTCTTCTTCAGCATTGCCGGCCCACCCGTGATGCGCGGCAATCGGAACCACGCAAACCGCCAACGCGGCGAAAATGAGCGCCGGAATGAATCGCACATGCATGGCTACCTCCTTATTATCCGTGACGCCACTCTGCTTCGATGACGTCGTCTGTCGATGCCATCGGCGCGTAAGGACGGCGCTGAGCGACGGCTTCTCGATGACAGATTTGCGCCCCAGTGGGACACAGGCGGACGAAGAGCTCGAGCGCGGCCAGAATGATGCCGAGATCGTCGAGCTGCCCGAGTCCGGGAATGAAGTCGGGAACGAGATCGATGGGCGATAGCACATAGAGAAGGGCGACCACCGGCACGACTTTCAGCAGCGTCGGCACACGCGGCTCGCGGAAGAGCCTGATGGCGAGGCGAGCTTGACCGACGAGGGCCCGCAGGCTCAGCGGCCGTGATAACCAGGACGAAATTCGAATCCCCATGCCTTGGCCTCTGACTAACGCTACCACCGAATACTGATCGAAGCGGAATGTGGTTTACGGCTGAGACATGAGCCTACCCTCTAGGCCTCAGCGGATCGCTTCGGCAGCAGGTGATTCGGGCCAGGCAGGTATCGGGCCCGCTGTATACGTGGCGTGTGCCAGGTTCGCCTGGAAAAGCGCGGTTTGCGAGCCAATGAACTGCAACTTCATCATCAGCCGCGCGATGATGAAGAGTTGAGCGAGCAGGAAGCCGGCCCACATCGAGACACCTGTGCCGCCGGCGCCCGGCGCGATCAGGGCCCATACCGCAAGCGCTGCAAGGAACGTCAACGTGTTCAGGGCATACAGCGCGAGCACATGCCTGCGGTGGTGGCGGATGAATCGAACGGACGCGCTCAGAGCGCCGAAAGCGCTGCGTCTGTCCTCGACGACGATGCGAACCTTGGCGTAGTCGGCCACCAGATTCGTGGCGACCACCAGAGCCGCGAACACGAGGTAAAAGACGCCGCGAATCATCGCCGCCGTACGTTCCACGCTCAGGTTGCGTGTCAGATTCGCGAACTGCTCGTCGAACAGCCACGGGTGGACGCAGGCAAAGAGCCACCAGTAGACGAGGCCCGCAAACGCCGCAAGACGGAGGAAGCGGAAAAAGTACACACCTGATGCGGCAAAGAATCCGTGCGTGCGAATCGGCCGTTGCCGCGCGTATCGATCGATGATGCCGCCAGACAGGAACGCCCAGCCCGTCATGTAAAGCGCGAGCGCGATGGCAATGGGAGCGATAGGCGTCCGCCCGTCGAGCACGCCACTCACGTTGTCGAGCACGGCGGCAAAGCCGATGACGCTTGGCGAGAACGTTGTCCCCAGGCCCGTTGCCTGCGCGGTGAACTCCTGCCACCAGTCGTAGTTGACCCCGCTCGCTGCGGTCTCGGCTGCGAGGCTGTTACCGAGATGTGACGCAAGCGCCTCTCGCAGCATGATCGCGAGCGGCAGCACCAGCAGGAGCGTCATAGCGAACACACCAGCCGCAACGGCCGGCGCATCGAGCACACGCCGCCACCCATCCTGCCAGGCGCGGCGTGCCGACCCGAGGCCGGAGACCGGCGACTGACTAGACGAAGAACCCATACGTCAACATCAGGTCCTGGAGCCACACCAGCCATTTCAGGCTCCACTTCAGGCTGGCATCGCCGCCACGCGGATTGAGCGAGCGGCTGTTGTTCGTATAGGCGATGTCGAGTAAAAGCACGCGATCCGGATCTACCTGCGCGGTCACCGCTTTCGCCGGTCCCTCGTACACATACACCGCGCGGCGCTCCTGACCGTTCCATTTCTCTTTCGCCCGCTGTCCGTCTTCGAACGTCGTCACCACATCCACGGGGAAGGTCGCCTCTCCATACCGCCGCACGACCACCGTCGTGGTGAACGTCTTGTCGTCGCGTCGTTCAGTGCGGAACTCCTGGATGCCGTAGTCGAACGTGTTCGAGCTGCGATATACCTCGTCGAAAAACCAGTAGTGAGCCTGGCCGGTCACCTCGCGCACCACGTCGAAGAAGTCCGCCGGCTTCGGGTGCTTGAACTTCCAGCGCTCGAAGTACGTGCTGAAAATCTTCTGCATCGTCGGCCATCCGAGCCGCTGTTCGAGCGTGTGCAGCCACAGCGCGGTCTTGTTGTAGCTGATGATCGCCGCCGTCGACGGCCAGTACCGGAACGTTGGCGTCCACGGCGCGTCGGCTTCGCTGTTCAACCGGTAGCCTGCGAGGCGATCGTTGTCGAGGCGTGTGAACGGGATCTCGCGAAACGACCAGGGGATGAACGTGCCGAAGTAGCGCAACTCGACGCGATTGGGATTCACCGCCTCAGCGAGGACTCGCGCCGTTGCATAAGTATTGAACCCTTCATCCATCCACGCGTGCTCGAATTCGTTGGTGGCGACCATGGCATACCACCACTGGTGTCCGACTTCATGCGCGGTCGTGCCCTCGGGCGTCTGGCTGCTACGGGGCGTCAGCCAGCGCGATCGTCCGGTCACCAGCGTCGGGTACTCCATGCCGTCGCTGTCGCTTTGAAACGCGGGATCGACCACGGTCAGATTCGGATATGGATATGCGCCGAACCACTCGCCGTATCGTTTCAACGTCGCGTTGATGATCGCGAAATAGCGATCGGCCTGGTCATGTCGCTCGCGTTGCAGCAGAAGCCGAACGACGACGGGCGGCAGCGTTGGATGCTCGAACCGCTGCGATAAATCGATGAAAGACGGGCTCGCGGTCCACGCGAAGTCGTGGATGTCCTCCCCCTGATACCGATGCGTCGTCGTCCCGTCTGGGTTGTCGGTGCGTGCCGTTTGCCGGCCCGAGGCGCCGACGACGAAGCCACGGGGCAGTGTGAGCCGGACGTCGTAGACGCCGAAGTCCGAGAAGAACTCGGTCGCCGCATGAAACTGGTGAGTGTTCCATCCCTGTGATTCGAGAACACCGAGCTTGGGAAACCACTGCGCGATGAAGTAGTAGTCGCCGACCCAGCCGGTTCGCGCGAAGGGACGCGGAATCGTCGCCGTCCATTCCAGCTCGATCTCGACCTCCTGATTTGGCCCGACTGTGCGACCGAGCGGCATCGACATCACGGTTCGATCCTGCGTGTTCCCATCGTCAGGAGCAATGAACCGCATGCCCCTGGTGATGTCGCGCATCTCGCCCGAGGGATCGCGCAGCCGCAGCGTGGTGACCTCCATGGAACTCCACGCGTCGGCTGGCGGCGGGCTGAAGAGGCCGGCCATCCGCCGCTCGCGCATCCAGGTGGACTCCTGATCGCGCCACGCGTTCCAGTAGAGGTGAAACTGCAACTCCGACGTTCCCTGATCGGTGATGTTGCGCCACCGGATCGTCTCGCGCCCCCGGATCGATTTCGCATCGTCATCGAGCCGGGCGTCGATCTCGTAGTTGGCATTGCGCGGCGATCGGGCGTCGGCCGCGGCCTCAGTGGCTGCGGGAGGCTCGGCCGCGCGTGGCTGTTCGGCAGGTGCCTGCTGCCGCGCAAACGGTGCGACAACGATCGCGCCACACAAGAGGAAGGCGGCTGCGAAGCGCCGCAGAGTGTGCATTGCTGTCCGACTAGTATCTTCGCACGCCGCACTCAGACCTTCCGACCTCGGATCCCTGACCTTCGCCCTTCGCACCGTCGCCCCCTCGCACCGTCGCACCCTCGCACCGTTGATATCTATAATTTGCCGATGATCCGCGTCCTCCACGTCGGTCTCGGACCAATCGGTGCGGCGGTGGCCAGGCAGATCGTCGCGCGCAAGGGCTTTCGGATCGTCGGTGCTATCGACATCGACGCTCTCAAGGTCGGCCAGGATGTCGGCGCCGTCATCGATGCAGGGCGCAAGCTGCGCGTGAAGGTCGGTGTCGATATCGGCAAAACCATCAAAGCCTCGGAACCCGATGTCGCCGTGCTGTGCACGAGTTCATCTCTCAAGGGAGTGCTCCCTGAGCTGCTCGAGGTGCTGAAGCATCGCGTGCCGATCGTGACGACGACGGAGGAAGCGGCTTATCCTCACAGAGCGAATCGGGCTCTCGCCAAGCGCATCGACGAGGCCGCGAAGAAGGCCAGGGTTGCCGTACTTGGAACCGGGGTCAATCCCGGTTTCATCATGGATACGTTGCCGATCGCCCTGACCGCAGTGTGCGAGCGTGTCGACCGCGTCGAAGTGCGCCGGATTCAGGACGCAGGCACACGGCGACTGCCGTTCCAGCAGAAGATCGGCGCCGGTCTCACGCCCGAGGAGTTTCAGCGGAAAGTGGAAAGCGGAAGCGTGCGTCACGTCGGCTTCACCGAGTCGATTCAGATGATTGGTGACGCGATTGGATGGAAGCTCGACGAGATCACCGACGAGGTCTCGTCGAAAATCGCCGAGAAGGCGGTTACGAGCGAGTGGCTGTCGGTAGCCGCGGGCCAGGTATGTGGAATCATTCAGGACGGAGTCGGATTCGTGAAGGGAGATCCCCGCATCACGCTGCGGCTCGAGGCGTACTTGGGTGCGCCAGAATCGTATGACTCGGTCCTCATCGACGGCTCACCCCGCATCTACTCGAAAATCGATGGCGGCGTGCACGGCGATATCGCGACCGCGTCGATCGCCGTGAACTCGATTCCGGCGATCCTCTCCGCCACCCCCGGCCTGCGGACGATGAGAGATGTCCGGCTGCCATCGTTTGCGGGGTAGGACACCGGGTGTAATTTCCTCGTGATACATATGGAATTTACACCCGGTGTCTTATGAGCAACGTTCTGCCGATCGTGCTGTGGTATGGCGGCCTGCTCGGAATGCTCGCCGCAGGTCTGCTCGCCGTGTGGGCGATCGGTCTTTACGCCCTCAAGCAGGTCACGAGCGCCTTCGTCGCAGGCCTTCTCCTCGGTGCGCTTGTGCTCGCGGCCGCGGCGAGCTGGTCCGTCACACACGCGATCAGTCTCAACCAGGGAACCCAGCTGCTCAAGGTGCATGACGCACTCACGCGTCTGGTGTCGGGCAGCATCTCTACGCGCG
>JBKPNV010000112.1:0-36332 GCA_046732795.1 Acidobacteriota bacterium | reverse complement strand
CTCGACCGGCTGCTGCGCGATGACATATGGAATCGAGCAGATTAAAAGGGCGAGCAGCGGGAGAGCGCGACCCCGCGCGGCAAGTTTCTTCATTCCATTCCTACCGATGATTCGTCGCCTACTGCCTATGGCGCGCGCCTCACTGGGTGGCGCGGGTCCCAGAGTGCTGCCGCCTGACGGACCGTCATCGCTTCGAGGACCCGTCCCGCGTGCTTCGTCATCGCCTCGATCGTGTCCACCCATTCAGGATCTTCCGGTTTATCGGTCCTCGCCGCGTCCGCATACAGCACGGCAATAACGGAGCCAGCGACCTGAACTGGTAGCGCGACGGCGTCCCGCGGGCCGGCGGTCGACGCGAATGAGGGTAAACGACCGTCATCGCCATTCCGGTGCTGCCGCCTCACCCCTAATTGCACCGCCTGTCCGACCACCCCCGCGTCAGCCGGCTCGAAATCGGAGCCGACAATAGTGCCCCCGTCGAACCCCAACGCACGCCAGCCACGCAGGTTCGTGCCATCGACAAGAAATACGGCCGTGCGGTTGGATTCCTGACAGGCTGAGTGCGCCAGGCGGTCGAGAATGTCTCCGAGTGACGTCGCTTCGTCGAACGTTCGCATCGCTGATGTGAGGCGTACCGTCTGCGCAAGCCTCGCGCGCATCGTCTGCAGTTCTCGAGCGGATGCGTCCGCGTCCGAGCGCGTCTGCTGCGCTTCACGACCGGTGCGCTCGACCGCGTCCTGAAGTTGTCGCGCCCGGGTCTCGTACTCTTCCCTGCTCTGTTCGAGCTCGCGCATGAGCGACTCACGAGCGCTTTGCGCCTCGTCAAGGTTGCGGCGCGCGGCATCGAGTTCATCGCGGACCTCGCCGAGTGCCCGCTCGAGTCCGGCTATCTCTGATGCCGCACCTCGTTGGAGGCCTTCCTTCTCGCGTTGAAGATCTTCCTTCTCTTGCTGAAGGAGCTCGTTCTGCTGCTGGAGACCTTCCTTGTCGCGCTCGAGACTTTCACGCTGACGCTCGAAGTCGTCGCGCACCGTTGAAAGCTGCTGCTCTGCTTCGACGCGCGTCGCAGCGGCTGTTTGCTTCTTCGCCTCGAGGAGCGCTTGCCTGTGCTCGTCAGCGACCGCTCGAACGATGTCGTCAGCCGAAGCGGTCAGCTCCGTTTCAAGTTGACCGCCCAACGTGACCCGCAGACGGTCCAACACCGCCCGGATCTGGTCGTCGAGACAAGAGGACACGATTGAATTTGATTATACGGCCGGGGCGAATGGCCGAATCGGGCGACCAGTCTCTGATTGGAGACCGTGGTTCTTTGAACTCAGCCTGGACGCTGGAACGACTATTTGAATACCTGATTGAGTCTGGCCTCGCTCACAAAGCGCGCCTGCCGAACCTTCCACTGCCCTGCTCCCAGAACCCAGACCTGAGAAATCGGCGACACATGCGGCGAAGGGACCGATCCCGATTGTTCCATCATCACGGCCGTGAGCACGGCTGTGTCGGCCGCGATCTGAACGCTTACTTTGTCGAGTGTACGAGTGACATCCGACAGCCCGGGTGGGAAACGTTCGTCGGCGCGTCGCTCATCCGCAAGAAGCAGGTTTTCAGTCGAGAGCGCCGCCATGGCCGCACGATCCTGACGATGATACGCGTCGAGCCACTGACGCGCGACGGCAACAACTACGCTCGCTGGTGACCCGCCCGGGGAAGCACTCGGCGACGGCGCCGGAGCCGACGGAGCTGGAACCGACGGGGCCGGAGCCGACGGGGCCGGAGCCGACGGGGCCGGAGCTGACCGGGCCGGAGCCGACGGAGCTGGAACCGACGGAGCCGCAGCCGACGGCGGCGGAGGCGAGCTCGGCGGATTCAAGGGAGCGGGAATAGTCGGCGGCGGCGGCGGAGTGGCCGCAAGTTGGTTCACAGGTGGAGCCGGCACCGGCGTGGGAGTCGGAGTCGGAGCGGTCGGCACGAATGGGCCGATACCACCGGCACTATTCGGCGCCTGGCTTGATGGAGGTGGCGTCCTCACGGGCTGTGCGACTGCAGGAGCCGCCGACGCGATTGGCGGAGCGGGGCGAGTCGATGCTGGCCGTTCGGGCGGCGCAGGGGTCGCGGGCACGGGGTTGGGTGTGGCCCGAGGGGTTTCCGACTTCTCAGCAGCAAATTGCCTGGTCACCACCTGACCGTCGCGGCCCAGCGGCCGCTTTTCGCCTTTGTTCACGGATATCAGAATGGCGCCGGCATCGCCGACCTGCAGAGAAATGGTCTGGTCGGCAGAGACATCGATCACCTGACCTGCGGCCAGCGTACGCCCGTTATCCGATCGCCCGTCGATCGTCGTTTTGACCCAGACTTGACGGACCGCTTGCCCGACGACGGACAGATTCGCTGAATTCGCTGTGGTCGCTTTGGGTGTGGCTTTCGACTGAGGCGACGGCTCGCTTGATGACGGGGCGGATGGCCGGCCGGAAGTCGCCGCTGGCGCGGCGCTGGCAGATTCGCTCGATCCAGTGGTTCGATGCATCAGCCACCAGACCGTAAGACCGACGAACAGGACACCGATTCCGACGAACACCCCGAGAAAAGCTCCAAGCCTCTTTGTTACAGGTACCGGAACGGCATCGCTCGGAAACTGCGATGACAGAACGACGGGAGGCATCAAGTCATCAAGATCGTGCACGTCGTCGAGAGCAGGGATGATCGGCTCCGGCATTGCCGCGATTGACGGAGCGATTTCAGGCGGCGGCGCCGATGGTCGCGCAGACGAAGGCGTCACCGCCGGCGCCACGCTGACTGGAGCAGCTCTCAACGTCGATCCCGATGCGCGCGGCGGCGGCGCTGTTGACGACGGCCCGATCTGGCGAACGGTCGGAACGGCCTTGAGCGGAAGCGTCTTGGCATCCTCCGCGAGCGCCGTCATATCGTCGTGGACCTCGCTGAGGATCTCGTTGACCGCATCCTCCGGAGCAAATACATCAGTCGATCCAGTCAGCGCTCGGACTGCCGATTCAGACGTGATGCCGGCTTTGTCGAGGAGGAGGGTCGGGTCCGTCTTTGCGTTGGACTCTCCGAGGGCGGCTTGTACTTGAGCAGAGAGCACGAGGAGCTCCCTGCGCGCTTCCATGATCACCTTCCGGACGTCGCGGCGCGCCGCCGTAACGATTTCCATGGCCTCGCGCTCGGCAGAACTCCGCACTTCATCACGCAGACGCGCGAGCTCGTCGGCCTGGGCAATCCAGGCATCCCGTCGAAGTCGGTAGCGCTCAATGAGATCGGGTACCGGAGTATTGCTGGACTGCGGTGGTTGCGGCTGGTCGCTCTGTCCCGCCATGACTGTGGACTTCTCCCCTGCTATTGGTTAAAGCCTTCCGGATGACTTAGTGCGGAGTACGTAATTTTGCGCTCTCCTCCATAGAAAGTCGAGCGTCACGACCCTGGTGTTCTCTGAGGAAAAACTCGGCTGTAGCCGTCCCGGGCACTGACAAAGTCTTACCTAACGTAGTGTCGGCTCTTGGCCGTTCTTCAATCAGTGTTTTCTTTCGGCCCTCAAACGATGAGATGCTGACTGCCAGATGCAAAAGGCGCTTGGGGGTGTCGCAGTCGCCGCCGCGCTGGCCGTGAGCGCCAGCGGCGCCACGTTCTTTGGCATCGCCGCCTGGAAGATCGTTCTTGCGGCGGCAGGCGCGATCATCTTCGTCATGGGAAGCACGAAGACCACGCCGAGTCCGAAGGCGACGAAGGCAATGAAAAGCACGGACACTATGAAGATCCCGAAGAATTCTTCGTGATCTTCGTGCGTGTGATCGTCGTGTGTGTTACACGATCACGAGTCGCGTGCGGTGTGCAACGCACGATCTCAGGGACGAGGAAGGCGGGTGGCGCGCGCATGCGCGCGCCGCAGTCGCTCAGACTTCTGCGATGTGATGACGGACGGCGTAACGGACAAGTCCTGCGGTGCCGTGTATGCCCAGTTTCTTCATCAGCCGGGTGCGATGTGAATCCGCCGTCTTGATGCTGACGCCGAGAATCGTGGCGCACTCCTTGGTGGCATATCCTTCCGCAATCAGCTTGAGCACCTGGCGCTCGCGAGCCGTGAGCGGATCGTCTGCGGGCGCTGATTTCGTGCGAACCGCATCGACGACGACCGCCGACACGCCGGGGCTGAGGTAAAAGCCTCCCGTTGACACATCGTTCAACGCTTGCAGCAGTTCTACCACTGACTGCGACTTCAACACGTAGCCCTTGATGCCGGCCCGCATTGCGGCGAGCACGTAGTCCACGCCATCATGGCGTGAGAGCACGATCGATTTCGTGCGCGGAGACAGTCGCCTCAGCTCCTGTGCCGTTTCGAGGCCGTTCATGATCGGCATGCTCATGTCGAGCACCGCCATGTCGGGTTGATGGCTGGAAGCGTGCGTGAGAGCCTCCTGCCCGTTTGACGCTTCCGCCACGACGCTGAAGCCGCCGCGCGCGATCAGGATGCCAATCCCTTCCCGAACGAGGGCGTGATCGTCAGCGATGAGAACCCGATTCAACATTGAGCCTCCTTGTTACCCGTTAATGTCGACGACACCACTTCGTCGCCGTGATGGTGGTGCCCCGGCGGCAGTCGGAAGCGATGTGGAATTCATCGACCAGCCGTGAGACTTCGGGGAGGGCGAGATCAGAGATATCCCGGGGGCGGCCGTCGCTCGCGTCGCGTCGCGCAATCAGATCGCGCGCCACGATGAGAACGCCAGCACGCCGGGTCTCGTATAGCTGGTGCAACCAGATTTCTCCTCGCAAACCGAGCCAGAGGAGCGCGCGGGCCAATTCCGAAACGGTTGCCGCAATGAACGCCGAATCGGTCGCCGAGAACTGCATCGCGAGCGCGAGCTCTTTCCCCTGCTGACGCGCACGCACGATTTCCGTATCCGAGCTGATGGGCAGGCGGATGGACCGCGCACTTGAGAGTTTGCACCGCAGCTCAAAACTCAGCTGTTCCGGTGCATCTGTAGCGGCTAATCCTGCCATCGGCGACGCTGGCCTGTGCAACTGCGGGGCCAGCCCACGTCTTTTTGCGAAATCTCCCGATATCGTTTGCAGAAAAGGCCCTAGTGACGGGGGTGCCGAGTCGATGAAATGAGTGGCGGCGACTACGCAATGACGCATCGATGGCAACCTTTACAACGGACCTCAGCCATTCTGGCAACTCCGGGTCGGCTCGATGCATTCGAGACTCAATCGCTCGAGCACCTCCGCCGGCCGCGCCCGTTCGACGTGACGGCGGCAGGAGCGCGGAAATCTAAGGTCCTAAGAATGTATTGAGATCCCCCTTAGTGCCGCCGTGTTCCCACAGCTTGCGATACACGCTGACGAGGCTGTCGCGCGTCACCACTCGCATTGCGATCTGGTTGGCGAGTTTCTCTGTCTGAAGGTAGGGATGGTGCGTGAAGACCCACACGTGCCCGAGCTCGTGCGCCACCGCTGCATCGAGTTCCTCTGCACTCAATCGCGAGAGGAAGCGGTCTTCGATCGCGAGTCGGAACGGCGCATCGCGATCCAGCGGTGCTTCGACGGAGACAATGAGCGCGACCCGCGGTTGAATCGAGACGAACACGCTCTCAGGTATGCCAAGTCGATCGCGCAATCGATCGACGGCGACTTGAACGCGATCGGTGACGATGGCATCCGCATCCGCAGCGGGAGCGGCCGCAGCAAGGCGCGTCATGATGAGGAGGACGAATCCCCATGGCGATGAGAGAACGACCCATGGGAGTAAACGAGCAGCACGAGATCTCGGCAATCGGGCCCTGCTTTCACGAGGAATTGTCTGGAAACGGCGATCAGGATATCACCTGTGACGACCCTCAGGTGAAATCTTGCAACCTCTTTCATAAGCGGCACTTGCGCGGTGTCACCGACCGAAACGTACCCGGAATAAGTTACGCGCCCACTCACGAGCTTGCGCCAAACTGACCCATAACGTGGAACAACAAACATCGAAGAAGATCGCGACATTGCAGCAGTTGTCTCCGTGGCATGGCCTTCGCTCTTTGCGTGGGCCAAAGGAGTTTGGACCATGCCCAGGACACACACTCGCATTGTTCCGGTATTCGGCCTGCTGTTGGCCTTCGCGTTGATCGCGGGAGCCGCTTCCGCACAGGTCTCCGACCAGCCTCGGCCAACGGCGCCAGGCGCACAGGCGCCTGATCAGCCGCGACCGACCCCAGGCGCTCCCGGCCAGCCATCGCCCGGCGCTCCCTCAGCTCCGTCGGCGCAGGCCAAGCCGCAGGCGCAAACGGCTCGCGGAGAGCTCTCGAGCATCGACGCCACCGCGAAGATGTTGACGATCAAACCGACTGAAGGCGCAGAACAGAAGTTCCAGTACAACGACGACACGAAGGTCACGGGCGCACGCGGCGGAGTCGCCGGGCTCGCGACGCAGAGTGGCAAGCAGGTAACCGTGCATTTCAACATGCAGGGCGCCAATCGCGTGGCGACTGAGATCGAAGTGCAGGGCGACAGCAAGGGCAACAGCCCGAGTCCGAGTGACCGGCCCGGCGCAGGCGACCGACCTGGTGCGGGCGGCGCACCCGGTGCCGGCGGCGCACCTGGTGCCGGCGGCGCTGGCGATCGACCCGGTGCGGGCGGCGCTGGCGAAAAGCCGTAACAACGAGCTTCGCCTTTGGAGTTCGGGGACCGAGAGCGGTCCCCGGCTCCATCGAGGTCTCGCGCAACCACGGAGGTGATGTCATGAGAGCGCGCTGCCTGCTTCTTGGGACGTTCTGTTTGCTCCTGCCTCTCGCCTTCGCGTGCAATCGCTCCAGCCAGTCATCGTCACACAACGGCACCGCGATCGAATCGTCGCGAGCGGGCGACCACGCCAAAGGAGACCGCGTGCTCGCGGGCCAATTGCGAACCGTCGATCCCGACAGAAAAACGCTGATCGTGGCGTTCGGTGACGACTTGTACGAATTCGCCTACACCAACTCCACGGAAGTGCTGGGAGGAGGGACGGCGAACGTGCGCGGACTGACGGGCAACACCGGTAACGAGATTACCGTGCACTATCGGGAGAACCCGATTACATCGACGAAGACGGCCGTGAGCATCGAACTCAAATGATCGGTGAGTTCGGTAGCGCGTGAGCATGACGGGACGCTCCCGCGTTCAGGCGCTGCAGCGACGCGCGTCTCGCGAACGCGATGCATATGCGTATTAAAGAGACGGATGCTTGACGCGTCCCGCCGAACGGCGGGCCCGGAGATGCGACATGCAGCAGACTCGCCGGGACCTTGTGCCCATTGACGCAGCGATCGAATTGCGACGCGAACTCGTCGCACACCTTCGCGAGAATCGCACGGCGCTCAGAGAGGAATGGGTACGACGAATCACGGAAGCCCAACTCCTGAAAGCGATGACGAACGCGGAGGTGTTCGCCGAGGCAACCTCGGTGTACGACAACTACGTCGAAGCGCTCGAGACGGACACGCTCGAAGCACTCCAGGCCTACGCACGGAGCCTCTCCGAACGCATCATCCCGAGAGGCGTCGAAACGGATGAAGTGGTTGGGATCGTGCTCCTGCTGCGTGACGTACTCGCGCGCTCGCTGTTCGGCAAATATCAAAACAATCCGAGTAAGCTGAATCGCGTGCTCGACGCGTATGAACCGGCCGCCAATCGCATCGCCAACACGGTCGCCGTCGGGTTCGTCCAGGAACGCGAGCGCGTCATCAGTCAGCAGCAGGAGGCGATTCGCGAGCTTTCGACTCCGGTCCTGCAGGTGCGCGAGCGCCTGCTCATTTTGCCGATCATCGGAGTGGTCGATCCGCATCGCGCCAGACAATTAACCGAGCAGCTGCTGCGTGGCATCCGGACCAATCGCGCACGCGTCGTGGTCATCGACATCACAGGCGTGGCGGCCATGGACGCCGCGGTGGCGAATCATCTGGTGCAGACGGTGGAAGCCTCCCGTCTGCTCGGAGCCGATGTCATCGTGACCGGCCTGTCGCCGGAGATTGCGCAGACGCTGGTGAACATCGGGGTCGATCTCGGGAAGATGAAAACCATGGGCGACCTGCAGGGCGGTATTGAAGTGGCTGAGCTTGCTCTTGGCTACAAGGTCGTGCCGGCGACCCAGCCCGAGGCCACGGTCTAGCACGGCCGCAAGCGAGAACGCCACGACCTATGATGGTCCCGATTCTCAAGCAGGGTCAGGTCCTCATCGCCACGATCATGGCAGCACTGTCCGACGAGGACATGCGTCAGTTCAGGGAGGCGTTGCTCGACCGGGTCGTCACAAGCCGTGCCAGCGCCGTCATCATCGACGTAATGGCGATGGATGTGTTGGATTCCTTTGCCACCCGGACCCTTCGCGAAATTGCCTATATGACGAAGCTCCGCGGTGCGAAGACTGTCCTGGTGGGCGTCCAGCCGGAAGTCGCGCTGACCATGGTACAGCTGGGGTTGCACCTCGAGGGTGTCGCAACAGCGCTCGATTTGGAAGAAGGACTTGCCTACCTCGACCGATTGCACCGGCGACGTTGAGGTTGGCTCGCTTCCTGCTGTGCGATTGACTTATCGTGAAGTCGATGGCCCCGTGTCAGGTCCGCGTCCCCATTGATTCGGACGGTGACATCATCATCGCGCGGCAAAAGGGGCGGGCGCTCGCGGCAGAGCTCGGTTTCTCTTCGACCGATGTTGTCAGAATTGCCACGGCGATTTCCGAGTTAGCAAGAAACGTTCTGTCTTACGCCGCGAGCGGCGAGATCCGACTGGAAGCATTGAACAGCCGGAATCGGTCCGGACTCGCGATTATCGCCTCGGATCGGGGACCTGGAATCGCCGATATCGAGCAGGCCATGCAGGACGCCTATTCGACATCCGGCGGTCTGGGGCTGGGGCTTCCCGGGGTGCGCCGGCTCATGGACGAGTTCACGATTGAGTCAAGCGTCGGCGAGGGCACGACGGTAACGGCGACGAAATGGTGTCGGCGCTGAGCGACGGGTGCGTCGAATGGGCGGCTGCCCGCGCGGTCGCACCGGGCCATCGGGAGTCCGGTGACGAGTTCTGCGTGCGTCAATTCGAGCATCGCACGATGATCGCCGTGCTCGATGGTTTGGGTCACGGCCAGGCGGCCGCCATGACCGCGAAGGAAGGTGTCCGGCTGCTGGAGCAAGCCCGCACACCGGATGTCGTCCAGCTCGTTCGAGATTGCCACGAGGGCCTGCGCGGCAGCCGGGGACTCGTCATAAGCGTGGCGATGTTCGACAGCCGCGACAACACGATGGCGTGGATTGGCGTCGGCAATGTCAGCGGCACACTCCGCTCCGCACTCGCGCCACCGCAGCGAACGCTCCTCCTGCGTGGTGGTCTCGTTGGGAGCGCGCTTCCCCGTCTTCAGCCGTCGACCGTCCCGGTCACCGCGGGAGACACGTTGATCTTTGCAACGGACGGCGTGATCGCCAGCATCGACCAACGCCTTCTGCAAAGGCCGTCGCTGCAAGGTATTGCCGAACAGATTCTGGCACGCTGCGGCACGGGTCGAGACGATGCGCTGGCGCTGGTGGCGCGCTATCGAGGATCGGCAAGATGACGGTAGGCCCGCACGACGCCGCCCCACTCACTCGCCAGACACTCGGCGATGCCTACATGGCGGCACTCGAGGCATATCTCGCCCGCCCGGAAGAGAGTGCCCTGAGCGGCGCGTACGAACTGGGACGCCAGGCCCTGCACGATGGCCTCGGGCCTCTGGATCTCGTGTCGTTCCATGAGTCCGCGCTTGACAAGGTCCTGAGTTTCTCGCTCGAAAGCACTCGATCGACGCTGACACGCGCGACGGCGTTCCTGCTGGAATCGCTTTCTCCTTTCGAGATGACGTACCGCAGGTTCCTGGAGTCGAATGTGGCCCTGCGCGGCCTCAACGAGGCGCTGGAAGATCAGTCGCGGCGCACGGCGCGGCTGATCCACGACGGCGCCGGCCAGATCCTGTTCAGCCTGCAGCTCGCGCTCGCCGAGTTGATGACCAAACTTCCGGCTCAATGGAAAGCGCAGCTCGACCAGGCCATGCAGCTTGCCGATCATCTCGATCAGCAGCTTCGGGGCCTGTCACGCGATCTCTATCCCGTCGCTCTTGATGATCTCGGGC
Organism: Acidobacteriota bacterium; assembly: GCA_046732795.1. Taxonomy (GTDB): domain Bacteria; phylum Acidobacteriota; class Vicinamibacteria; order Vicinamibacterales; family UBA2999; genus Gp6-AA40. The sequence continues at coordinate 26,206 of JBKPNV010000112.1, read as the reverse complement.
TGAACGCAGCCGTCAGTCATCTGCTCGACGGCGTCTCGACGCGAGCCGGCCTGAAAGTCTCGCTGCGCTCCTCTGTGCCGGATCAGCTTCCTCCTCAGATCGGAATCGGCCTGTACCGCGCGATCCACGAGTGCATCACCAACGTCGTACGCCATGCCCACGCCACCGAGCTCGACGTGGCGATGGAAAAGGACGCCGACGGGATCGTGTGCATCGTCAGGGACAACGGCGTGGGCATCGCGAAGAGTCCCACTCAGCCCGCGGGCCTCGGCCTGCGTGGCATCCGCGACCGGCTCAAGGGGTTGCACGGCGAACTGGAAATGACCTCGGCACCTGGGCGCGGGACCGAGATGATCATCTCAATCCCGATTGCCCTCCGGGAGCAATCCAATGGGAATTAGGGTCCTGATTGCCGAAGACCACACCATGGTTCGGCAGGGCTTGCGCGCGCTGCTCGATCGGGAAGGCTTCGAAATCGTGGGCGAAGCCTCAAACGGTTATGAAGCCGTGCAGTCGAGCGCCGAGTCCGAGCCCGACGTGGTCGTGATGGACATCAGCATGCCTGTCATGAACGGCGTCGATGCGGCACAGGAACTTTCGCAACGGTCTCCCAAGACGAAAGCCGTGCTGCTGACGCGCCACGACGACGACCAGTATGTCCTGGCGGCACTGCGCGCGGGAGCGCGCGGCTACGTGTTGAAGTCGCAGGCGGCCACCGATCTCGCCCACGCGATCAGGCAGGTTTTTCGCGGGGATCTGTATTTGAGCCCGGGCGTCTCCAAAGTCGTTGTCGAGGCGTTCCTCTCGAAGGCGGATCTGCCTGGCGATCGGTTGACGATGCGGGAACGCGAGGTCCTGAAGCTGATTGGCGAGGAGAAAACGACCAAGGAGCTCGCGGCGCTGCTCAACATCAGCGTCAAGACGGCGGAATCGCACCGCACCCGTTTGATGCAGAAGCTCGACATCCACACCACAGCTGGTCTCGTGCGCTACGCGATTCGATTGGGGTTAGTCGAGCCGTGACGTGATGGCCCGGCTAAAGCCGGACACTACCTTGTTGAATGCAGCTTGTCGTCCGTAGTCTCCCGCTTCAGCCGGACCGATCGTCACTCGTACCGCAACGCGACCAGCGGATTCACCCTACTCGCGCGACGCGCCGGGAGCCACACGGCGACGACCGACACGATGGTCAGCAATGTCGGCATCGTGATGAACACCATCGGATCGCGTGCCTGGACGCCGAACAGGAAACTCGCCATCAGGCGCGTCACGGCAAACGCCGCGACCAGACCCACCACCACGCCAATGACGGCGAGGCGCATTCCCTGGAACACCACCATCCGCCGGACCTGCTGCGCCTCGGCGCCAAGCGCCATACGGATTCCGATCTCGCGCGTGCGTTGAGCAACCGAATACGCCATCAGCCCATAAATCCCGATGGCCGCCAACAGCAGCGCCGCGCTGCCGAACACCGTCATCAACATGACGTTGAAACGCTGCCGTGAAAGCGATCGAGAGACCACCTCCTCCATCGAACGGATGTCCGACACAGGCAGGCCGCTGGCCTGCCGCAATTGCTCCTGGATGGTGGCGCTGTAGCCGTGTGGTTCGCCTCGCGTGCGCACGACCCACGCGACCGGCGTAATCCTGACATTGAGTGCGTTGAGCGCATTGGGAACCTGCGCGTTCGGCACGTACATATGTGGCTGCGGATCGTTGTTCAAGCCTCCGTCGCGAACATCCGAAGCGATGCCGACGATCTGCCGCTCGCGTTCTTCGGCCAGCTCCTTCATGACACCGGCGCCGATCATGATTCGATCGTTGAGCGGGTCGCCGTCCTTCCAGAACTGGCGCGCCATCGTTTCGTTGATGATGACCACCGCCGGTGCCAGGCTGTCGTCGCGATCGGTGAAGCTTCTTCCCCGCTTGATGGGAATCTTGAACACGTCGAAGTAGCCCGAAGACACCGTCAGCCAGGCACCACCGCCATGGAACGGACCTTTCTCGAGCGGCCGCCCCAGAATGCGGAATGGCAGCCCGTATCCCCCCTCGAGGGGCACGCAGCAGGTGGCCGCCGCGCGTTCAATCCCGGGAATCGCCTGGAGACGATCGGTCCCATCGCGCAGCAACTGCTCAACGCCGGCGGTCTCCAAGTACTTCGGGCCAGTCAGCGACATGCGCATCGTCAGCACATTGTTCGCGTCGTATCCGGGGTTCACGTTCCGCAGTGCCACGAGCGTACGAATGAGCAGCGCCGATCCCACGAGGAGCAACAGCGCGAGCGCCACTTCGACCACGACGAGAATCGAACGCGCCTTGTTGTAGCGGAATGTTGCGCCTGATTGTCCGATGCTGTCCTTCAGCGTCGCGTTGAGGTCCGATCGCGAGCTTTGGAGAGCGGGCACGACACCGAACACGATTCCGGTGACGACCGAGACGACGCCGGTAAAGAGGAGCACGCGCCAGTCGACACCAACCAGCGCACCCTGCTCGCCAATTCGCGGAAGTCCTGCCGTATTGATCGTGAGCAAGGCCCGAATGCCGACGATACCGAGCACCAGGCCGATGGCGCCGCCGATGACGGAGAGCGCCACGCTCTCGGTGAGGAGTTGCCGGATAATGCGTCCCCGACCGGCGCCGATCGCGGCGCGCAAGGCCACTTCCCGCTTGCGGGCGGTCGCGCGCACGAGCAATAGATTCGCAACGTTCGCGCACGCAATCAGGAGAACGAACGCGACTGCCGCGCTCAGGATCAGGAGCGTCGGACGCGCGTTCCGCACGAATACCCGCTGAAGCGGCTCGACACTGAAGGCATCGTTCTCCTGCAAGGCTTCGGGGAACTTGGCGCGGAAATCCTGAGCTGACAACTTCAGCCTGGCCTGCGCCTGTTCGAGCGTCACGTCTGGCTTGATGCGCGCGGCCGCCTGGAAGAAGTGCCCCTGGTCGACCGTATTGGGATCGAGCTGAAACGGGATCCAGAGATCGGGTGCCTGTCCGAACTCGGCGATATCGAACTCGGGTCCGACCACGCCGATTACCGCATACGGCTCGCCACTCAACGAGAGCGTCTTACCGAGAATCGCGGGATCGGCCGAGAATCGCCGCGTCCACAGGCCGTGACTGAGCACCACGACATGCTCGCCGCCGGGCCGATCCTCCTCCGGCGTGAACGTCCGCCCCATGACCAGTCGTGCGCCAAACAGCCGGAAGTAGTCCGCGCTCACCTGCCCCGCCCGCAGCTGCTCTGGAAACTGACCCCCGGTGTAGTTCACGACGTTGGTGCGAAACGCCGTCGCATCCTGCACCACTGTCGTCTGCTGTCGCCAGTGCGCAAACTTGGCAGGCGAGGCATTCGGCCCCGATCCCTGCGGCGACGTGTTCATGAAAAGGACGACTCGATCCGGGTCTGGAAAAGGTACTGGCTTGAGGAGCACGGCGCTGACGACGGAAAAGATCGCGGTGTTGGCACCGATGCCGAGGGCGAGTGCCGCGACTGCCGCGGCCGTGAACGCGCGATTCTGGCGAAACATTCGAAACGCGTGCTTCAGGTCCTGGATGAGCAGTTCCACACGGCCTCCCTGGCCCGCGACTTGGGCTGATGATCACATATAGACACCCGAACCTGGCTTTTAGTTGGCTATGGCGGTTTCGGCAGGTGTTTGATGAGCGCTCCAGTGCCTTCGTAGATCTCTTCATTTGATCGACGCCGCCGAACGCGCGTCGCGCCGCCGCTCGCGCCTGGGGGGCCGACATACCTTGACGCTCGTACTCAGCGGCCAACCGATCGGGATGTGCCTGAACCTCCTCGTCAAGGTCGGCGTCCAGTCGATCTCGCCACAGGAGCGACCTCACACGTGTGAAGAGCATACGGAGAACATCACTCCGCCCGCAAGGCGACGATCGGATCGACTCGCGTCGCCCGACGTGCCGGGATGAACGACGCAAACAGGCACACCCCGACGAGAAGCATCGACACGACGAGGTAGGTGAGCGGATCGAAGGGGCTGACGTCGAGCAGCAGGGTCGAGAGTCCCTGTGCAGCCAACGCCGCCAACAGGCCCCCGCTGATGATGCCGGAAGCCGCGACTCGAACGGCGCGGCCGAGCACATCGCGCAGGATAGCGCCGCGATCGGCGCCGAGGGCAATGCGTACTCCAAATTCCTGCGTGCGATGCGCGACGCGACCCGCAATCATCCCGTAGAGCCCAATCGCGGCGAGCAACACGCCGGCCGCGCCGAAGACGCTGGTCACCATGGCACCAATTGAAAACGCCGCGAACCCACCTCCTTCGCTCGCGAGATGCTGGTCCATCGTGCGCACGTCGAACACGAACACCGCCGGATCGACGTCGCGCAGGACGCGCTGAATGTCGCTCGTCAGCTCCGACGGCCGGCGTGTGCTCCGCACCGCCAACGTCGCGCGCAGCGGGATGTTCTGCGCGAGCGGTCGATATACCATCGCGCGCGGCGACTCCCACACGAAGTAGTACTTCCCGTTCGGCACGACGCCGACAACCTGCACGCGAGTGCCGTCGACGATGAGGAAGCGGCCGATCGCGCTCTGGTTCGGCCAGAACTGGTTCGCCAGTGTCCGATTCACGATCGCCACCGGCGTCGCATTCGCGTCATCTCGATCCGTGAACGCACGTCCCTCGACAACCGGAATGCGCGCGGCAGCGAAGTAGGTCGGGTCCACGCGCGCAGCCGCCGCACTGGCCGGCGGCTCATCGGGCTTCGGAGGCCGGCTTTCGAGCCAGACGGCGGCACCATCGGTGACGGTTGTGATCGGAATCCACTGCGCCCACCCGGCGCTTTCGACGCCAGGCATGGCAAGGATTCGGTTGCGCGCCTTCATGAAATACGTCGATCGCTGCTCTGCGTCGTAGCCGCTCTCGCTCGGCGCGGTAGACGCGACGATGACGTTCCGCGGATCCAAGCCGAGTTCGACCTGGCGAACGTGATCGAGACTGCGGACGAACAAGCCGCCGCTCACCAGCAGCATCAGCGACAGCGCAACCTGCGCGACGACGAGCGTGCTGCGAAAGAACGCCCGCGGCTCACTCGATGTTCCGCGCCCTCCCGTCTTGAGCGCGATATGCAGATCGGAGCGCGCGGCGCTGAGCGCTGGTGCGAGCCCCGACACGATTCCGGCGACGAGCGTCAGCGCCAGCACGCCCAGCAGGACGCCCGGGTCGAGGCTGAAGTCCGGCCGCAACGTGGCGATCGCGGTGCTCGCCGCCAGCCCTCGCTCGAACGTTCGCAAGGCAAGCGTCGCAATGGGCAACGCCACGACACCTGCGAACAGTGCGAGCACGACGCTTTCCGTCAGAAGCTGCCTCACGAGCCGCCCACGTGCGGCGCCGAGGGCAGCGCGCAGCGACACTTCGCGTTCGCGCGACGCGGCCCGAGCCATCAGCAGGTTGGTGACGTTGGCACTGGTGATGAGCAGCAAAAGGACAGCGAGCGAGCCGAAGGCCGTCCCGGCGATTCGAAACACCGGCCCCACGTTCGGATTTGGACGCGCGTGCGTCTCTGGCACGACGACGAGCGCCGAATCCTTGTTCGTGGCCGGGTACTCGCGAGAGAGAGCCGCAGTCCTGACCTGGAGCGACGCGCGCGCCTGCGACAGCGACACCGCCGGATTCAGGCGTCCAAGGATCCACAACTGATGGTTATCGCGACGCTGCAGGATCGATTCGCCCTCGGGCAGGTTCATCACATCGTCGTACATCCAGAGCGGGATGTACGCCGACGGATAAATCAGTGTGTGTGCCTTGTCGAACGACTCCGCCGTCACGCCGATGATCGTGAACGGCCGGCCCGTGAGGCGAACCTTGCGACCGACGATCGATCGATCGCCACCAAACCGTGCCTGCCAGTACTCGTGAGTCAGGACGATCACCGGCGCATCACCGCGCGACCGTCCCTCATGTGGCTGGATGAGCCGTCCGAGGGCTGGCTGCACACCGAGCAGAGAAAAGTAGTTGTCGGTCACCGCATACATCGTGATGCGCTCGGTCGCGGTGCCGCTCTGCAAACCGCCGATCGCCACCGCGTACGCAAGCAGGTCCTCGAACGCCGCGTGATCGGTGCGATAGTCCTGGTAGTCGAGGAAGGACACACCGTGTGGAATCTGCACGTGGGTATCGGGCGCCGTGCCAATCGAGACGAGTTGCTCGGGATGGCTCACCGGCATCGCCCGCAGCATGAACGCGTTCAGCACCGCAAGGATCCCGGTCACTGCTGTCAGGCCAACGGCGAGGGTGAGGATGGCTGCACCCGTGAAGACGGGAGTGCGCCGCAGCGAGCGCAGCGCCTGATGGATATCGCGCCGTGCGTCATCCAGCCAGCGCAGCCCGCGGCCGTCACGATGCGCTTCTTTCATCTGTTCGATGCCGCCAAACGCGCGGCGCGCCGCGAGGCGGGCCTGGCGCGGAGTGAGTCCTGTTCGTTCGTAGTCGGCCGCCAGCATCTCGAGGTGTTCGCGCACCTCGGCGTCGAGCCCCGCATCGAGTGAGCGGCGATCGAGCGCGGTGCGGATACGCCTCACCATCGAACGAAGGCTCATGACGACGACTCTCCAAGCATTCGGCTCATCATCGCCACCGTCTTCGACCACAGATCGGCTTCGATCGCCAGCTGTCTTTTCCCGCCGCGAGTGATCGAATAGAAGCGGGCGCGTCGATTGTTCTCGCTCGTCCCCCAGTCGCTCTCAATCCAGCCCTTCTGTTCCAGCCGCAGAAGTGCCGGATAGATCGTGCCCTGGTTGAGGGCGAGCATCCCTTCGGCCATCTGCTCGATGCGCCGCGCGATGCCGTACCCGTGCTGCGGTCCCATCGTGTCGAGCGTTTTCAGAACCATCAGGTCGAGCGCGCCGTAGGGGACTTCAGAGGATGGCGGACTCATGTCAACGAGTCATGTGGTCCATCAACACGAGCACAGAGCATGCCATGTAGATAGCCAACATGAGAACGCTCGAAAGTACCGGCGACCGAGACCCCGGTGTTCGGTCGTGGGACGCCGTTGTTCACCCGCGCACGAACCACAGAGACGTGTGCGAAGAACAACTGCTATCCACCGACGGCCAACCACGATCCAGTCATGGCACGCCGATTGAGAGGTGCGATGACATGCTCGCCACACGGCAATCACGTGTTCTCGTCGCGGACGACCAGCAGGACGTCGTTGCTGCCATACGCATGCTGCTCCGCGGCGCCGGCCTCGAAGTCGATCCCGCCACCTCTGTTCAGGAAGTCCGCAGTCGACTGGAGTCGCAGGCGTACGATCTGGTGCTGATGGATCTCAACTACGCGCGCGATACGACATCGGGACGCGAAGGCCTCGATCTCCTCACCGAGATTCACGCGCGCGATCGTCTGCTGCCAGTCATCGTCATGACCGGTTGGGGCAGCATCGACACGGCGGTTGAAGCCATGCGGCGAGGCGCGCGGACGTTCGTTCACAAGCCGTGGGACAACCACTCGCTGACCGAAACCGTATGCCGCGAGATCGAAGAAGGGTACGCCCTGAGGCAGTCGGACAAACTGGCTGCCAACGAGCACGCCGATGCTCAGGCCATTCAGCGCGCGCTTCTCCCGCCGACGCTCCCGTCGCTGTCCGGCGTAAGCCTGGCGGCGCGTTGGGAACCGGCGCTGGCGTTTGGCGGCGATTGTTATGACGCGATCCGGTTGACGGACTCGCGCCTGGCGATTTCGATCGCGGACGTGTGCGGCAAGGGTTTGCCGGCTGCGCTGCTCATGTCGAACCTGCTTGCCTCGCTGCGCGCCTTCGCGACATCCGAGCGATCGCCGCGGGACGTGGTGTGCAGCGTCAATCGGGCACTGTGCCGTCAAAAGGATCTGCGGAGGTTCGTCACGCTGTTCTACGCGCTGTACGACTCGGCAACACGAGGGCTGACCTACACGAACGCCGGTCACAACCCGCCACTGGTCCTCAGGCGCAATGGATCCTGTGAGCGACTGGCGTCGGGAGGCACCGTCACAGGGATTTTCGATGAGGGCACCTACGAAGAGGGCCGGGTCGCGCTCGACCCAGGCGATCGAGTTGTGCTGTTCACCGACGGCATCACCGAGGCACGCTCGGTCGATGGCGATGAATTCGACGATACCGGTTTACTGCGAACGCTCGACCGTTGCCGCCACCTCGACGCGCAGTCGATAGTCGATGCGATCTTCAACGAGGTCGGCGCGTTCGCCGGTGGCCGGCTCCAGGATGATGCGACCGCGGTTGTGGCCGCTATTGCGTGAGCGTTGGGGACCAAATCGTGAGCCGTGCAAAAGCGAACAGGTCGTCCCACAAGCGGACAGACGATGAGCTTGTGAGGTCCCGAAACGAGCTTCAACCGCCCATGAACAAAGTACTTAACTCCGGCGCGCTCGTGGCATACGCTTTGACCGTTGTACCTTTGACTTTTGCCTTTTGACCGTGACCTTGATCGATGCCTGATATCCAACGCGACCCCGCCATCCTGAAGCGGAAGAAGCTGCGCCACGCGCTCTATGCCGCTGTCGGCGTTCTCATTGTGATCGCGGTGTCGATCGCGCTGGCCCGGATGGAGCCGGCAGCCCCGACGGTCGAGCGTGCGACCGTCCTCGTGGATACTGTCAAACGCGGGTCGATCATCCGCCAGCATCGCGGCCTCGGCACGCTCGTCCCCGAAGACACCCGGTGGCTTCCTTCGCGAACCAATGGCCGCGTCGAGCGCATTCTTCTCCGGCCCGGTGCGCACGTTGAGCCCAACACCGTGATCCTCGAATTGAGCAACCCGGAAGTCGAACAGGAGACGCTGAACGCGAAACTGGCGCTTCATTCCGCGGAAGCCGCGCTCGAGAACCTTCGCGTCCAGCTCGAAAACGAGTTGCTGACGCAGGAATCGCAGACCGCCGCGATACAAGCGGAGTACGAACAGGCACGCATGCAGGCCGAGGCCGACGAGGCGCTCGCCAAGGAACAGCTGATCTCCGAAATCACGCGGCGAAAATCGCACCTCACCGCAGAAACGCTCGAGAAACGCTCGGCGTTCGAGGTGCGGCGCCTGGAATCCGCGAAGCAATCGCTAGAGGGGCGGCTGCGAGTGCAACAGGCGACGGTCGATCAGGCGCGGGCGCAGGCCGAGCTGCAGTCCATTCGCCTTCAGTCGCTCAAGGTGACGCCGGGATTCTCCGGCGTCCTGCAAATCGTGCCGGTCGAAGTCGGGCAACAGGTCGGTCCCGGGGTGAACCTCGCCAGGGTGGCCGATCCAAGCCGGTTGAAGGCCGAGTTGAAGATTGCGGAGACCCAGGCCAAGGACATCGAAGTGGGCCAGTCCGCGGAGATCGACACCCGGAGCGGCATCATCCAGGGCAAAGTGAGCAGAAAAGATCCAGCAGCAGCGAACGGAACGGTGACCGTTGACGTCTCATTGACGGGCGAGCTCCCACGCGGGGCGGTGCCGGACCTGAGTGTGGACGGGACCGTACAGCTCGAACGGCTCGACAACATCCTGTATGTTGGCCGCCCGTCGCTTGGCCAGGACGACAGCACGGTGGGTTTGTTCAAGCTGACGAGCCCCTCCGGCGACGCGTCACGTGTCCAGGTGGCCTTGGGTAAGAGTTCGGTAAATGCGATCGAGGTCAAGTCGGGATTGAACGAAGGGGATACGGTCGTCCTCTCAGACATGTCCGCGTGGGACGCATACGACAGGGTCCGGTTGCGGTAACGATTCGAACACGACAAAGGATCTTCAATGAGTGAGCCGCTGATTAAGCTGGAGAGCGTCCGCAAGGTGTTCTACACGGACGAGGTCGAGACCCACGCACTCGATAACATCAACATCGAGATCAATAAAGGTGAGTACGTATCGATTGCCGGGCCCTCGGGCTGTGGCAAGTCGACGCTGCTGTCGATCCTGGGATTGCTCGACACGCCAACCGAAGGCTCATATGTCCTGAACAGCCGGCCGGCCACTGCCCTGTCGCTGTCGGAACGTGCGCGCGTTCGCAATCGCGAGGTCGGGTTCATCTTCCAGAGTTTCAACCTGATCGGCGACCTGACGGTGTACGAGAACGTTGAGCTGCCACTTACCTACCGCGGCATGCGGGCGGCCGAACGGAAGCAACGCGTCACCGCCGCGCTGGAACGGGTGGGCATGGCCCACCGTGCGAAGCACCTGCCGAGTCAGCTCTCGGGCGGTCAGCAGCAGCGCGTCGCCGTCGCGCGCGCCGTCTGCGGTGAGCCGTCGATCCTGCTCGCGGACGAGCCGACGGGAAACCTCGACTCGAAGAATGGCGAAGCGGTCATGGACCTGCTCAAGGAACTGCACATGAGCGGCGCCACGATTTGCATGGTGACGCACGACGCGCGTTACGCCTCGCACGCGGAACGCACGATTCACCTCTTCGACGGTCGCGTAGTCGAGGAATCGATGGCCACGGCAACTCATTAGTGATTGCCGATCGTTGATTCGTTGGTGATTCTCGATTCTGGCGAGAATCACCAGTCAGCGACGAATCGAAGCACTCCCTTACCCACTCCCGAAGCACACGTTCACTTTTTGGTGTCAGGCACCGAATCGTGAACGGTGGGCAGTTCAGCCGCGTCCGGATACGGTCGCCGCGTCCCGCAGGCGGACGACACAGAGGCCAGCAAGCGACAATTCCACAGGATTTTGCGGGCACGCCGCTTGAACACCGGTCGGCTGGACACGACTTGACATCATGGTTCCAGGATTGGTTCAGGATCTGAAGCACAGCGCGCGGACGCTGTTGAAAAGTCCGGGTTTCACCTGCGTCGCAATCGTATCGATCGCGATCGGGGTGGGCGCCAATGCGGCGATGTTCAGCATGGCCGATGCCCTCGTCCTGCGACCGCTCCCAGTGCCACGGCCGGGCGAGGTGATCACGGTGGCGGCCGTGCCTTCGGTTCAGGGCGTTCGCGACCCGGCGATGTCCTACCGTGACTACGTCGACGTGCGCAATGGCGCGCGGAGCTTCGACCGGCTGGCCGCCTATCAATTGCTGGCGGTCGCCTTCGCAACCACAAGGACGGAGATCGCCCAGCGCAGAGTCGGCGTCGCAGCGACCGAGAACCTGCTCGACGTCGGCGGCGTCACACCCCTCCTCGGACGCTGGTTCCGCGCAGACGAGAACGAGGTCGTTGGAAGGAATCCAGTCGTCGTGCTCGCCTACGAGACGTGGACGGAACAGTTCGGCGCCGATCCGACGGTCGTCGACCGGCGGGTGCGCCTGTCGGGCATCGACTTTACCGTCATCGGCGTGGCGCCACAGGGCTTTTCTGGACTCGATTCCTACATTCGACCTGGATTCTACGTCCCACTGGCCATGGCCCCGGCTCTGAATCTCACCGCCCCAGGCGATGCGCTCGATCGTCGAGACGTGAGGTGGCTTCGTGTGAAGGGGCGCCTGAAGGCTGGGGCCACGATGGCGCAGGCTCGCCAGGACGTGGCCACCATTGCCGCTGCGCTCGAGCGGCAGTACCCCGCCACCAATCGGGGTCTCGAATTCACCGCGCAGACGGAACTGCAGTCGCGAACCACGGATAGCACCGACACGCTGCTCGTCACAGTGTTGATGACGCTATCCTTCGCCGTGCTGCTCGTCGCCTGCTTCAACGTCGCGGGCCTGCTGGCCAGCCGTGCGCCGGCGCGCGCGCGGGAGCTGGCGCTCCGCCTCGCCATGGGCGCGGGAGGATCGCGGGTCATTCGTCAACTGCTGACCGAGAGCCTGCTGCTTTCGATCGGCGGCGGTATCGTCGGAATCGGACTGGCCTATTGCGGCATCGTGTTGTTCCGCCAGATCGACATCCCGACTGACTTACCGGCGGCGCTCACATTCCAACTCGATGGCCGGGTCCTCGCCGTGGCCTTGACGGTGGCGATCGGCAGTGCGCTGCTCTCGAGCCTTCTGCCCGCGTGGCGCGCCACGCGAACCGATCTCGCTGCGACCTTGCGCGACACCTCTGGATCAATGCCCCGCCGTTCGCCGCTCTGGACGCGACACGGCCTCGTCTGTGGTCAGGTGGCGCTCTCGCTCGTCCTCGTCACGGTGTCGCTGTGGCTCTATCGCGGTACACTCATCACCGCGGCGAATGGGCCAGGTTATCGCACCGAGCAACTGCTGATGGTGAACTTGGATCCCGCGCTGGCGCGATACAACGACGTGCAGTCGCGTCGATTTTTTCGCGAGCTCACGGAGAAGACGCGCGCGCTCCCCGGCGTCGCGTCGGTCGCGTTGACGTCCGACATCCCCATGGGCACGGACACGCGAGACATCGTCACAGTCGCGCCTGAGGGATATCAGTTCCCGCCGGGCAGTGACAGGATCACGGTACAAGGCGCGCGCGTGGACGAGGGGTTTTTCGTCACGATGAACCTCCCGATCGTCGCCGGGCGAGCGTTCGAATCGACCGATGCGGCTGACACGCCCCATGTGGCGATCGTGAACACGACGTTCGCAAACCACTACTGGCCCGGTCAGAGCGCCATTGGGAAACGCATACAAGTCAAGGAGCGGGACGAGGCTTCTGTCGAGATCGTCGGCGTCGCCGCGACCATTCATTACAACTGGGTTGCCGAAGGCCCCACCGAGTACATCTACCTTCACCGGCTGCAGCAGCCGCCACCGACGCCGCGCACCACGATGCTCGTGCACACGCAAGGCGGCGCCGCCGCGATGGCGACCCCGATCCGTGACCTGGTCCGGGATATCGATGCCGACGTCCCGGTGTTCGGCGTTCGAACGATGGAGAGCTTCTATCGCGCGCGCGCAATAACAACATCCAACGTGATCGTGGGTTCAGTGGCTGGCATGGGGCTCATGGGTCTTCTCCTGGCGGTCGTGGGCCTGTATGCGCTCGTGGCCCATGCAGTGAGCCAGAGAACCCGCGAGATCGGCATCCGGCTGGCCGTTGGCGCTCGTCCCGCCAATGTCCTGCGCATGGTCTTGCGCCACGGCATCGTCCTGTCGGCCGCAGGCATTGCGCTCGGCCTCGCCGCCGCTGCCGCGATGAACAACCTGCTCCGCGTCGCGTTTCCAGTCAGCAGCGGCGTGAACCCCGGGATCTTCTTGTTCGTAGTACCAGCACTGCTCGTGGTGACGTTGGCCGCTGCGTTCATCCCGGCACGACGCGCGGCGCGCATCGACCCCTTGATTGCGCTGAAGCAGGACTGAACGAAGACCCATATGAGACTGTCAGTCGTCGTCGCGATCGCGCTTCTCTCGTCGGCTGTGTCATCCGGTGCGCAGACCAGGACCGATCTCTCTGGACATTGGGATGGCGGAATACACACGCCGGAGATCTCAATCAGTATCCAGGTGGATTTCACCAGCGACAGCACCGCGCACCCTGCCAGATCAGCGTGCCGCCGCAGAACCGTGCTGCCCCTGACCTTCCGGCGTGCGCCGGCCGTAGAGACCGCGAAGTGAGACGGCGGCTGCTCACGCTCACGGCAATCGGCGGCCTGGCGCTGCTGTCGATGCCAGCCACGCTGCGCGGTCAATCGGCCGCAAGCTGGTTGCAATGGGGCGGGCCCACTCGCAACTTCGTCTCTGACTCGAAGGGGCTGGCGTCGACCTGGCCCGCTGGAGGACCGAAGAAGCTGTGGAGCCGCACGCTCGGCGAAGGGCACTCGTCGATCGCGGTCGAGAACGGGCGGCTCTACACGATCTACCGTCAGATCAACCGATCGGGACAGGGGGCCGACCACGAGGAAGTCGTCGCAGCCTTCGAGGCAGCCAGCGGTAAGACAATCTGGGAGTTCAAGTATCCCGCGCCGACTGCCGGCATCGATTTCAGCCAGGGGCTGGGGCCGCACTCCACCCCGCTCATCGTCGGCAATCGCATCTACACCACGAGCTCCCGCAGTGAGTTGTTCGCGCTCGACAAAGCGACGGGCACGCGAATCTGGTCGCACGACATGATCGCGGAGTACCGCGCGGTTCCCGCTGGCCGCGGCTACACGTGCAGTCCCCTCTTTCACAACGGACGGGTGATCGTGACGATGGGTGGACCGGATCAGGCGGTGGCAGCATTCGACGCGCAAACAGGCAAGCTCGCGTGGAAGGGCGGTCAATTTGTGTGGGCCCCGGCATCTCCCATCCTGATCGACGTCGATGGGCAGACGCAGCTCGTCGTCTTCGGCGGCGACATCATCACCGGAATGGATCCCGCCAATGGGCGCGTACTGTGGAGTCACCCGCACAAGACCGACTGGGGCTTGAACATCAGCACGCCAGTCTGGTCGGCTGGTGATCATCTGCTGTTCGTGTCGTCGGCGTACGGCACCGGCAGCCGCGCACTCGAGCTTCGCCAGAAAGAGGGCAAGACAGCCGTCGTCGAGAAATGGGTGAGTCGCCGGATGCGCGTCCATATCGGCACCGTGATCAGAATCGGCGACTACGCGTATGGCTCCAGCGGCGACTTCGGCCCGGCGGTGATTTCTGCCGTCGACATGAAGACGGGCGCGATCGCCTGGCAGGATCGCAGCTTCTCACGCGCGCAGCTCCTGTATGCCGATGGCAAACTGATCGTCCTCGACGAGGACGGCACTCTCGGGCTCGCGACGGTCTCGCCTCAGGGGCTCAAGGTGCTCGCCCGCGCGAATGTGCTGACTAATCTCGCGTGGACACCACCCACGCTCGTGGGCACGTCACTTTACGTGCGCGATCGCAAGACGATGGCTGCGTTCGACCTCGGCGGTACGTAGTGTCCGGCTTTAAGCGGACCGTCGCCAGTAGTGTCCGCCTTCATGCGAACCCGTAGTACTGTCCGCTTTTAAACGGACCGATAGTAGCTGTCGCCTTTAGCGGGACCGGCGACGAACTATGTGGAACGACGACATCCAGCTGCAAGACCTTCGCTACGCGCTCCGCTCACTTATCAGCAGGCCACTGGTGACAACGGTCGCCGTGTTGTCGCTGGCGCTTGGTATCGGCGTCAACACCGCGATGTTCTCGGTTTTCGACCGCCTGCTCCTGCGGCGTCTTCCCATTCCGGCCGCCGATCAGATCGTCAACGTCACGTCGCCCGGTCCACGGCCCGGATCACGCTCGACTGGTGATGGCGGCCAGCTGGATGCCATTTTCAGCTACCCATTGTTTCGCGATCTCGAGCGACTCGAGGGCGATGCGTTGCAGATGGCGGCGCACCGCGACTTTCGCGCCAACCTCGCGTATCGAGGGCAGACTTCCGATGCCGAAGGCCTGCTCGTATCCGGCAACTACTTCCCTGTCCTCCGACTCCGCCCGGCACTCGGCCGCTTGCTCGGGCCGGACGACGACCGCGTCCAGGGGGCACAGCCCGTCGTTGTGCTGAGCCACAGTTATTGGACCACGCGCTTCGGCGCGGATCCCTCGGTGCTTGGCGGCACTCTCGTGGTCAACGGCGAGCCGATGACGATCGTCGGCGTTGCTGCGGCCGGCTTTTCAGGGAACACGACGACTGATCGTCCGCAGGTGTTCATGCCGCTCATGATGGCGGAACGCGCCTTTCCCGATGCTCAGTGGAACGGCATGACGGCACGCAACACTCACTGGCTCTATGTGTTCGCGCGGCTCCGATCCGATCTCTCGCGCGAGCAGGCCGAGGCGCTCGTGAACGTGCCGTTCACGGCATTGATCCGGGACGTCGAGTTTCCGGCGCTGCGAAGCGGTATGGGCGATCGCGATCGGGCAGAGTTCCAGCAGCGCCGCATCGTCCTCCGGGATGGGTCGCATGGGCGCGACTCGAACCGGGATGAAACAAAGGGCATCCTGCTCCTGATGTTCGCCATCACCGGGTTTGTCCTGTCCATCGCCTGCGCCAATGTGGCCAATCTTCTGCTTGCCCGTGTGGCCGATCGCTCCATTGAGATGTCGGTTCGTCTTTCGCTGGGTGCGTCACCGGTGAGGTTGATACGCCTTGTCCTTGCAGAATCGCTCGTCCTCGGCATCGCCGGTGCCGTGGCTGCGCTGGTCGTAGGACGTCTGACGTTAGGCGCCCTTTTCGCGACGATGCCGTCCGACGACTTCGCGATCCTCGACTTTACGATGAGCCCGAGGGTGTTCCTGTTTGCCCTGGCGCTTGGTATTGGAACGAGCGTTCTCTTCGGCTTGTTCCCGGCGATTCACGGAATCCGCTCGTCGCTCAAAGCCGGATTGCAGGTACAGTCGGGCCGCGCCGCGGGATCGCGCACCGCCAATCGCTTTCGTGCTTCGCTGGCCACGTCGCAGATCGCGCTCGCGACGGCGCTTCTTGCCGTGGCGGGATTGTTCATCGTCAGTCTCGTCAATGTCGCTCATACCGAACTGGGCATCAGACGCGACGGTCTCGTCACGTTCCGCCTCTCGCCGTATCTCAATGGCTACTCCACCGCGCAAGCGCTCGTTTTTTTCGATCAAATCGAGGAGCAGTTGCGCGGCCTGCCGGGCGTCGTCTCTGTGACGGAATCGACTGTGCCGCTCCTTTCAAACAGCAACCGGAGCAACAACATCACGGTCGAGGGGTTCGATGCCGGACCTGATGCCGATACCAATGTGGCGGTCGCGCGGGTGGGAACCGACTATTTCCGCACGATGGGAATTCCAGTACTAGCCGGCAGGGAAGTGACTCGCACGGATGCCGAAAACACGCCGCGTGTCGCCGTTGTCAACGAGGCGTTCGGACGGAAATTCAACTTCGGCGCCAACGTGATTGGCAAGCGTCTGGCGATGGGGGCTGGCGGCAACCGGCCACTCGACATCGAGATCGTCGGACTCGTCCGCGACGCGAAGTACAGCGCGATGAAGGACCCTCCCCCGCCGCAATTGATCATGTCGTATCGACAACCTGATGCCCCTGGTCGCCAGGGTAGCGTCGGGCCGCTCACCTTCTATGTCAGAACGAGTTCGGACACGGGCGCGCTGCTCGAGGCAATCCCCCCGCTGGTTTCGAGGCTCGATGCCAACCTGCCCGTCGTCAACCTGCGGACGATGGACGAGCAGATCTGGGATAACACAACTCCTCAGCGAGTGCTGGGCACGTTGTCATCTTCGTTTGCACTGATCGCCACTCTCCTGGCGGCAATTGGCCTCTACGCCGTGCTCGCATACAGCGTCGCGCGGCGACGGCGAGAGATCGGCGTCCGCGTTGCCCTTGGCGCGCAGCCGCGTGATGTGCGCTGGCTGGTGCTGGCTCAAGTCGGACGAATGACGCTCATCGGGGGCATTGTTGGAGCCGGGCTCGCTCTAGGCCTCGGCCGCCTCGCGCAGGCCCTACTCTTCGGCGTGGAAGGAAACGACGCCGCCATCATCGGCGCCGCCGCTCTTATCGTGGTCGTCGTCGCGGTCGCCGCCGGCGCGCTCCCCGCGCGCCGCGCGACCACAGTGAATCCCATCGAGGCTCTGCGAGTTGAGTAGCACGAACGAGGTTCCCGGTTCCGAGTTCCTGGTTCCGGGTTCGGCGTTCGTGTTCAGGATTCAGCGTTCGAGGTTCGGATTCGGGGCTCAATCGGCGAACCTGGGCATCCCGAACCGGGAAGCTCGAACAGGGAACATCGAACCCGAACGTCGAACACGAACTCGGAACGTGGAACCATAAACCCGGAACTACAGCAACGCATCGTCTAGATCACCCCTGCCTTGAACTTGAATCCCGACTGGGCGTCGCCTTCGCGATACGCCTTGTGGCACGCGCCGCAGGTCATACCGCCAAACTCCTTGGCCGCCGCCTGCGCCGCCATCTGATCGACGGTCGCCGCCCCCAGCATCTTGTCGAGCGCATCGAGGCGCGTGAGACCGTCCTTCACGATCATGATGGCGTCACTCTGCTTCTTGTCCGACCAGAATCCCTGCAACGCCATGTAGTTCGTACGCAACGTGGCAACCTGCATCCGCGCGTCGGCGTACGATCCCGACCCGATCGCCTTGTTCATCGCGCCGTTCGCCTGCGCATTCGCCTTCATCAGCTTTGCGTATTCTTCGACCGTTGTTACTTTCTGAGCGATCAGACCCACGCACATCACCGCGATCAACGCCGATGCACACAGAAGGAATCGCCGCATAACGTCCTCCTTTGGGAATGGGGTCTACGGGAGAGGCGGGCATCCTATCCCACGACTGGCGCGGATTCAACGTGCGACGACGAACGGCGGCGTCCCATAGACGGACACCTCAGCTCGTCCGTCCCGGAAGTGAAGAGAATTTCGATGAACAAACAGCGGGTGGTGTCCGTCCCACGTGGCATAGGCTTTGACGGGAAGACGTTCCGAGTTCCTGGTTCCATGTTCCGGGTTCACGTTCCGGTTCGGGTTCCAGGTTTACCGTTCAGGGTTCACAGTTCGTAGGGGGTCCCTCCGGGAACCGAGGCGATGCTGATTCGCCATGCCGTTCGCACGCTGAGCAAGAACAGAGGCGCCACCGCGGTCGTGGTGCTCACCATTGCCGTCGCGATCGCGGCGACGACGTTGATTTACAGCGTCATCGATTTCGTCTGGGGCTTTATCCCTGTAGTGAAACGTGACGGACTCGTCTACGTCGCGTCAACCGACGAGCGCGTTATTCAGGCACAAGGCGGTTCGCAGAGCGTCGTGTTGCGCAGCCGCGTGTCGATGCCGGACTTCGCCGACTGGTCCGCTCGTTCAGAGACATTCGCACACTTCGCCGGCCTCGAGATGGGCTCCGTCAATCTGACCGGGATCGACGTCCCGATACGGCTCTCGTCGGTCCGTGTCACGGCCAATCTCGTCGATTTGTGGGGCTTCACGCCCGTCTTCGGCCGTCCCTTCCAGCCTGCTGACGGACGCGCAGGCGCTACACCGGTCACGATGCTGACCTACGGCTTCTGGCAGCGCCACTTCTCATTGGATGGCGCGGCGATCGGACGCAGCGTGCTCCTCGATGGCGTCGCTCATACGATCGTCGGCGTGCTGCCTCCCGCCGCGAGCAAGGGCCTGCTCAAGGACATCGATCTGTTCCTCCCGATGGTTGTGGACTCACTGCGCGGGGAACGCGGTCAGCGAGAACTGCTCGTCACCGGGCGGCTGAAGCCGGGCATCACTCGTGGACAGGCGAACAGCGAGTTGGAGGCAATCGCCGATCGACTCCGAGCCGAACACCCCGACACCAACCAGAACATCGGGGCGTCCGTGCTTCCCCTCATCGAAGCAACCGGCTTCAACGTCCGGATTCTCCTGTTGATTCTCGCGCTCGTGGCATTGCTCGTGCTGGTCGTGGCATGCGCCAATGTCTCCGGCGTGCTGGTGGCGCAGTCGATTGGCCGGCAGCAGGAGCTCGCGATTCGTGCCGCGCTCGGGGCCAGCCGATTCGATCGTGTCCGGCAGCTCATGTTCGAAAGCGTCGTTGCCTCGGCGATCGCCTGCCTCATCGGCCTGACCCTCGCAGCGTGGGGCATCTCGGCGCTGCGCTGGCTGGGCGGTGGTGCGTTCGGCCTGGCCGACATCGAAATGAACTGGCGCGCGCTCCTCGCCGGTGTCGCGACGGCGCTGGTCGCGCCGTTCGGCTTCGGGCTGCTGCCGGCACTGCGCACGGCAACGCCCGATCCGCACGCGCTCAAGGATGGCGCTCGCGGGATCGGCATGGCTCTTCGCGGACGCCGCGCGCGCAGCCTGACGGTCGCCTTGCAGGCAGGCGCCGCCATGATCGTGATGGTGCAGATCGGACTTCTGGTGAGAACGACGTGGGTGCTGAGCGAGATCGCGCCCGGCTTCGATCCGGCGCAGGTGCTGACCTTCCGGGTCGGACTCTCGGAATCACGATACCGGCAGCCAATCGCGATCGACCGATTCTCGGCCGACTTGCTGTCACGGCTCCGCGCCGTTCCTGGAGTGGCATCAGCCGGCATCGTCGATCGACTGCCGATCGCTGACCGCGAGCCGCTTGCGAGGCTGACAGTGGAAGGCACGGCGCCGGTGCCTCCCGAAATGCGACCGACGATCGCCGGCGCAGCGATCGGCGGCGATTACCTGGCGACCATGCGCATTCCGGTGCGGCGAGGACGAGCCTTCTCCGATGCTGAGATGTCCGACGCGGCGCCCGTCGCACTCGTCAACGAGGAAGCGGCACGCAAGTTCTGGCCCGGTGGCGATCCGCTGGGCGCCCGCCTCGCGCTCGACGCGACCGCGGGTCAGGAGATGTGGCTGAACGTCGTTGGCGTCGTCGGCAATCTCCGGAATTCGGACATCGACCAGGGACCAGTCGCGCAGGTGTTCGTGCCGATTGCGCGGCGACCCGAGCGAGATCTGGCAGTGGTCATCAAGTCGGTGACACCCGGCACGCTGCAGCTCGTGCCGGCGATCCGCGCAGAGGTCACTCGAATCGACCCCGACCAGCCGATTCACGACGTCGCGTTGATGACGCAGGTGTTGTTCGACGACATGGCTGGGACGTACGTGCTCACAGCGCTCCTCACGGGCGTGGGGCTTATCGCGCTTTGTCTGTCGGCGGCCGGCGTCTACGGCCTCGTCTCGTCGTCGGTGGCCCAGCGCGGCCGGGAAATCGGCGTGCGGATGGCGCTGGGCGCGCGCCCGTCGACGGTGGTGCGCATGATGATTGCCGCTGGCGTAAAACCAGTGGCCACGGGAAGCCTCATCGGATTGCTCGCGGCCGTCGTCATCGCCGCCGGCATCGGTCTATCGATCCCGGGCGTCGAGTCGCGGGATCCGTCGAACTACGTTGCCGTGGCGCTGGCGATCGGCGCCGTCGCTCTGATCGCGAGCTACCTTCCGGCGAAGCGCGCTGCATCGATCGACCCGGTGATCGCTCTGAGGCAGGAATGACTGCATGGGTGATTTGCGATTTTATTGATCTTGATTCGTGGTTGATTGGAGATTGTTGATTGCCACTGCGACGCAGTCGTCAAGAATCATCAATCCCACATCAACAATCAACGCCGAATCAACAATCAAAGATCGTGAGATCGAAAATGATCGACGGACTTCTCCAAGATCTGAAGCACGGGGCGCGGATGCTGGTCAAGAACCCCGGGTTCACACTGGTCGCCATCGCCTCGATCGCAATCGGTGTCGGCGCCAATGCGGCGATGTTCAGCCTTGCCGATGGCCTCGTGCTTCGGCCACTGCCGGTGCCGCACGGCAACGACGTCGTCAGCATCAGCGCCATGGCGCCCCGCGCGAACGAAGCCTTCTTCTCCAGTGACAGCGGCGTCTCCTATCCCGACTACGTGGACCTGCGACGGAGCGCACAGAGCTTCGCCGGCCTGCTTGCCTATAACGTCGTCGTCACCAGCTTCGCCAATGTGCGTAATGAGGCAGCGCAGAGCAAATTGGGACTGGCCGTCAGCGGGAACTTCTTCGATGTGCTCGAACTCCAGCCGGCGCTTGGACGTACCTTCCGGGCCGATGAGGACCGCGTGCCCGGACGCGACGCCGTGGTCGTACTCGCCTACGAGACGTGGGCCGACCAGTTTGGCTCGGATCCCTCGGTGGTCGGAAGGCAGATTCGCATCGGCGGCTTCGACTTCACCGTCGTGGGCGTCGCACCGGCGAGCTTCTCCGGAATGCACCTGGCGCTCCCGCCGACGTTCTATATCCCGATCGCGATGACACCATCGCTGCCCGGCGGGCTGCCCAAGCTGCTCGAACTTCGCAATGTCCGCGATCTTGGAGTACGCGGCCGACTCAAGCCAGGCGTCTCGATCGAACAAGCCCGACAGGAGGTCGCCGCGATCGCGCGTGGCCTCGAACAGGCATACCCGGATACCAATCGCAACCACGGGCTGGTGGTGAAGACAGCATTCGAAGCTCGACTCGAGGAGCGGGGACCTTCGGCACCGAGTTCCTTCATGCTCCTGACGCTCGCGTTCGTCGTTCTGCTCGTCGCCTGCGCGAACGTGGCCGGCCTGCTCACGAGCCGCGCGCCGCTACGCGAAAAGGAAATGGCGCTTCGGCTTGCGATCGGCGGTGGACGACTCCGCATCACCCGCCAGTTGGTCACCGAAAGCTTCCTTCTTGCCGCCGGAGGAGGCGCCCTGGGTCTGGCCCTGGGCTATGGCGGAGTATTGTTTCTGCGCCAGCTGCCGATCGTGAGCGACATCGGCGTTCGGCTCACATTCGATCTCGATCGCCGGGCGATCGCCGTCGGTCTCGTGCTCGCCACGGCCAGTGCGTTCTTTTCAAGCCTGATTCCGGCGTGGCGGGCGAGCCATGCCACCAATCTTGCGTTCACGCTGCGCTCAGGAAGTTGCAATGTCCACCGGCTGTCGCGTCTCTGGGGGCGAAACGCATTGGTGGTCGGGCAAGTCGCGCTCGCGCTCATCCTGCTGACCGTGACGGTATTTCTGTCGCGAGCGTTCGAAGCCGAGCTCAGTCGACCGGGATTCCGAACCGATCGAATGCTTCTGTCGACGATCCAACCACGGCTCGCCGGCTACGATGCGACGCGGACGGAAGCTTTCTACCGGCAGCTCAGAGGACGCGCGCTGGCCTTGCCCGGCGTCACCTCGGTCGGTATGACGTCCGTCATGCCGCTCAACCAGGACACGCGTGAGGGTCTGCAGATCGTCCCTGAGGGGTTCCAACTCCCTCCTGGTATCGAGAGCATCGCCGTCATGTCCGCGCGAATCGATGAGGGCTATCTCGACACGATGGCCATTCCCCTCGTCCGCGGCCGTGGCGTCCAGGCGAGCGACACGGCGACAACGCCGCGCGTCGTCGTGGTGAACCAGGCTATGGCCTCCCGCTACTGGCCCGGAGAGGATCCGATCGGCAAGAGGGTTCGTCTCCTCGATCGCGACGGCAAACCGTGGGCGGAGGTGGTCGGCGTCGCCGCGAACAACAAGTACAACTGGATTGGAGAAGGACCCACGCCGTGGCTGTATCTCCCGCAACGGCAGGACCTCGGTTTTCGGACCACGCTGATCCTCGCCTCCAACAGCGACGCTGCCGCGCTGGCATCGCCGCTTCGCGAGATCGTCAAGGACCTCGACTCCAACATGCCGCTGGCGGGTGTGCGCACGATCGAAGAGTTCTATTACGGCAACGCCTCTGGAGTCGTGCGGACACTGACACGTGTGACCGGCACGATGGGACTGCTGGGTCTATCGCTTGCGCTGGTTGGTCTGTATGGGCTCGTCGCATACGCCGCGGCGCGGCGCACGCGTGAGATCGGAATTCGAATGGCAGTCGGCGCCCAATCCGGATCGGTCCTTCGCATGGTTCTCCGCCACGGATCCATCCTGGCGGGATCGGGCATGATGCTGGGGATCGCCGGAAGCGTTGGCGTGAGTGGAGTGCTCCGCGCAGTTTTCCCCGGCTCCAGCTCGATCGACGTCGGCACGTACCTGGTCGTGGTGCCGCTGCTCGTCGTAGTGACCCTCTTCGCCGCGTGGATACCGGCGCGCCGCGCCGCGCACATTGATCCGCTGGTTGCGCTGCGGCAAGAGTGACTGACGCTTCCGGCTCCTGGTTCCGCGTTCCGGCTTCGTGTCCTGTTGCGAAACACATCCGTCGCGCGAAGCTTGAACGTCGGTTTCGCCAGGCGCTCGAGATCGGCGGCAGGGGTCAACTTCGCGACTGTAGCTGATGAACCGCGTCGTATTTCGCGGACATCGGCGTAACGTTATCGCGTTCTTATTCGTGTAGAAGCGGCTTTAGAGAGATCTCATGTAGAGCCTGCGCGGTCATTGCGACTGCCCCTGGCTCGGAACCTTGGCGGCGTACGCATCCATGACCCTCGCAGAGTACACGAGCGCCGCTCCCGCGTTCACAGAGATGGCCACGCCGAGTGCGGCCACGATTTCCTCTCGGCTCGCGCCGTGCTTGACCGCCGCGTCCGCGTGGATCGTGATGCAGCCGTCGCACTGCCTGGTCACAGCTACCGCAAGTGCGATCAGTTCCCGTGTCTTTCCGTCGAGCACGCCTGACTTCGCGCCGGCATCTGAGAGGCCTCGATACCCGCGAATCGTATCTGGGCTGATGCGTCCGATCTCCGCAACCGCAGCACCGATCTGTCGCTGATATTCGTTCCAATCGAGCATCATCACGATCACCTCGTCGCTGGCCGAACAGGCCAGCCTATAGCTTCAGCGTCCCCGACCGAGCAAAGCTAACCCCGTTCCCGGTTCCGCGTTCCCAGTTCCGGTTCGTGTTCATGGTTCTGTTCATCGTTCGCGGTTCCTGGTCCTCGGCGCCGTGCCCGGAACGCCGAGCCTCGAACCCGGAACCGTGAACTGGAACCCCGAAGCTTGAACCTAGCATCATGAACTGGAACTCAGAACACGAACATGGAACCCGGAACGTGGAACCCGGAACTGTATAGTTCAGACTCGGACATTTCGTCCCATCCCCGGACGGGACAGCCCGGCCGGGCATCGACACGCCTAAAGAACCGCCAGAAATTTACCGAACTCGCGCTAAAGGGGTGGCACGCGCTTTGACCGTGCTGTCACCGTAATGCTCCCCCTTCGCCACGCACTGAGGACACTGAGGAAGACACCGGGACCCAGCGTCGTCGTCATGCTGACGCTGGCGACGGCTATCGGGGCGACGACGATCATCGCGAGCACCATCGACAACGTCTGGCACGCGATTCCGGCGAACAACACGGAGCGGCTCGTCTTCGTCGCCTCAACCGATCCGCGTCCCAGCCAGGCCCAATCGGGCATGACCGGCAACCTGGCGATGACCGGCACATCGGTGCCTGACCTGGTCGACTGGATTACGCAAGCGACCACGGTCGAACGATTCGTCGCGTTCCAATACGGCACGGCGACGCTGACCGGGCGCGGAGCGCCGATGCGCGTCGCAATCGTTCGGACCACGGCCGAGATGTTCTCGGTGTGGGGAATATCACCGGCGCTGGGCCGTACGTTCGGGAGCGAGGACGGCAGGAATGGCGCACCGCCAGTGGCCCTCCTGAGTCACCGGTACTGGCAGGAGCAGTTCGCGTCAGACCCCTCTGTGCTCGGAACGAGCGTTCTGCTCGACGGCATTCCGCACGCGATCGTCGGTGTCCTGCCGGGTCAGACACGCGTCGGGATCTTTACCGATACCGAGCTCTTCACGGTCCAGTCGCTCGACGCTGCGCGCGCCGCACGAGACGAACGGCGGCTCTTCGTGATGGCACGACTGAAGCTGGGTGTGACGCGAGGACAAGCCGAAGCCGACCTGTCCCGCATCGCCACGCGTCTCGGTGCGGAATATCCCGACACGAATGCGAACACCGGCGTGGTTGTCCGTCCACTCATCGAGCAACTCGGCGGCGGGATCCAGACGCTGCTGGCGCTTCTCGCACTCATCGCGCTCCTCGTTGCCGCCATGGCGTGTGCCAACGTCTCCAACGTCGTTCTCGCGCAAGCGACCGGACGGCAACGTGAGCTCTCGGTCAGGACTGCCCTTGGCGCACGACGCTCTCATCATGTGAAACAGATCGCCGGCGAGAGCTTGTTGATCTCGCTCGCCGCAGGCGCAACTGGTCTGCTTCTCGGAGGCTGGGGACTTGCGCTTCTGAAGTGGCTGGCCGGACCGCAAGCGCGCCTCTTTGGCGACGCCTCGCTCAACTGGCGCATCGTGGCCGCCGCCATCGCCATGGCCTTCGCCCTGCCACTCGGCTTCGCGCTGATCCCGGCGATTCAGTCGTGGCGTCCCAGTCCTGCCGATCTCATGGACGGTTCGCGTGCAGTCGGTGGAGGCGCTGCCCACCGGATCCGTCGCGCGCTGGTCGCTGCGCAGGTCGCGCTGGCCCTCGTCTTGCTGGTTCAGATCTCGCTATTTGCTCGGACGGCGTGGAATTTCAGGACGATGAAGAACGGCTTCGAGCCGCGGGGGATGCTGACCTTTCGTGTCGAGCTGCCGCCGATGTACACCGAGCAGCGGGCAACAGCGTTCTACCGCGCCTTGCTCGCGCGCATCGATGGACTGCCGGGTGTCACATCGTCGGGATCGATCAACCGTCTTCCCGTTGCGGATCGGGAAATGAGCGCGCGAATCAAGGTCGATGGCGCCGCACCGGCCGCGGAGGAGGCGCTCCCAGTCACTGCTCTCGCGACCGTCAGCCCTCGGTACTTCGAAACGATGCGAGTGCCGGTGCGACGGGGACGCACCTTCACCGATGCTGACGCCGCTGAGAACTCGGCGTCAGTGGCCGTGGTCAGCGAAGACGCGGCCCGCCTGTTTTGGCCGGGTCGCGACCCCATCGGCTCTCGCGCCACGATCGTCGCTCCCAACATGCCGAGTACCCCGCTTGAAATCGTCGGCATC
>JBKPNV010000111.1:0-22012 GCA_046732795.1 Acidobacteriota bacterium | reverse complement strand
GGACCCACCTTTGCCGAGACGGTGACCGTTGGCTCGAGCTGGACGCTCACCTACACCTCGTCAATTCCCGAGGGCACAGCGACATGGTTCCCGGGCGGCACCGTCAACACCGTCTACCGTGCCGTGCCGGTGAAACCTGGTGTCAGGCAGTGAATCGTGAACGAGTCCTGGCGCATCCGAAGTCACCGCCGTTCACGATTCACTGCCTGACACCTGCGACCATACGAGGTTTGGATCTGTGACACTTCTCAGACTGACGCGTAGCCTCACTATTTCCGAACGAACAACCGGCCGATGGCGGCCGTGGATTCCCGCAGCCGCCATGACCGTGGCTCTTGCCCTTCCTGTGACTGTTTTCGTGCAGTCCAGCGCCGAGCCCTCGAGCGGCCGCGGATGGTCCACGGTGATGGGCGACCTGGGCAATCGCTACTCCACTCTCGAGCAGATCAACACACAGAACGTGTCGCGGCTCGGCGCGGCGTGGATGTCGGAGCGGCTGACTCCGCCGGCAAACTCGCGATCGATGACGGTCGTGAAGAACGGCATGATGTACTTCACTGCCCCGCCCAACGTCCTGAAGATCGACGCCCGGACGGGCCAGGTCGTGTGGCGGTTCACCACCAATAGCGGCGGAGCACGTGCCGGCGCCGCCGCCGGACCGCCGCCGATGGGCGCTCCCGATCGCGAGGGGGTGGCGCTTGGAGATGGTCTCGTCTTCGTCGGGACGTCCGACGCGCGTGTCGTCGCGCTCCGCGACGACACCGGCGAGCCGGTGTGGAACAAGTACGTTGGCGAGGACGCGCGTGACAAGGGACAGGGTATCGCCGGCGCGCCGGTGTATGCCGGCGGGATCGTGTCGGTCGGTCTGAGCGGGGACAACGGATGGCGCGGACAAGTCGTGGGACTGGACGGCAAGACGGGAAGCGAGGTCTGGCGCTGGTTTGCCGTGCCTGCGCCAGGCGAACCCGGGAGCGAGACATGGCCCAAAACCGCGCAATGGAAGTTCGGTGGCGGCGCGCTGTGGCTCACCGGCGTTGCGGATGAAGAAGCCGGCCTCGTCTACTACGTCACGGGCAACGGCGTACCCCAGCTCTCTGGCGAGAATCGCGACGGCAACAACCTGTTCATCTGCTCGATCGTCGCTCTCGACATGAAGACCGGAAAACTGAAGTGGCATTATCAGACGATCCGCCACGACATCTGGGAAGCCGACATGTCGATCTCGCCCGTGCTGTACGACGCACAGGTGGGAGGCAAGACGGTGAAGGCGATCGGCGCGATCCGGCCCGATGGCTACGTGTTCACCTTCGACCGAGTGACCGGCACGCCGCTGATGAAGCTCGAAGAGCGCAAGGTCCCGCAGGACCGTTTCCAGAAGACGGCCGCGACGCAGCCCTTCCCTGCCGGCGCGGAAGGCGTCCTCCCCGACTGCGAATGGTGGCGGAAGACACAGCCCATCCCGAAAAGCTTCGAGGTGGGCTGCTACTACCAGGCAGTGTCGATCGACAAGCCGAACGTCTTGATGCCGTACTACGGGATGCGCGTCGCACCCATGTCCTACAGCCAGCAGACGAAATACTTCTACGCCGTCGGCGAACGTTCGCTCCGCTGGCTGCGCCGGGCCGAAGACGGGTACTTCTTCAGTACCGCCTTCAGCAATCGCGTGCCGGGGATCGATCGGCTCGAGAGATTCGTGATGGCGGCGATTGACGGCGAGACGCACAAGATCGTCTGGCGCCGCGAGTTCCCGCCCGGGGCCGGCCGCCCGAGCGGCGTGCTGACGACGGCTGGCGGCTTGCTGTTTCATGCTGCGCCGGACGGACATTTCAACGCGCACGACGCCAGGACGGGAGAGATCGTGTGGCAGTTCCAGACGGGCGCCCCCGCCGGCGGGCCGGCCGCGTCTTTCGAGATCGATGGCGAGCAGTTCGTGTCGCTCGTCACGAGCACGAATGTCTGGGCATTCAAGCTCGGTGGCACATTGCCCCCACGGCCGGCACCGCCGGCACCTCGCGAGCCGGAGCGGATTACCGGACAGGTCGCCGACACGAGGCAGATTGAGACTGCGGCTCTGCAACGCGACAACGCGTTCACGGGCGCACGCTTCATGACCGACGAGTACCAGTTCGCTCCGTATCGCGCGAAAGTTGCGGTGGGGACGACAGTCACCTGGCGCAACAACGGCACCATGGTCCACTCGGCCGTCGCCGAAGACGGTTCCTGGTCCACTGGCCCCATCGATCCGGCGGGTGTCGCCGGCGTGAAATTCGATAGACCGGGAACCTACGTCTATATCTGCAAGGAGCACCCCTGGGCGTACGCCCAGATCATCGTCGAATAGTTCGCTCGCTTCGCTCAAAGGCAAAGCTCAAGAATCAAAGGTCAAAAGTGAAAAGTCGCTCCGTCAACTCGGCTTGCTTCGGACACAAGGAGAATGAGCCATGGAGCACATCATCAGCAGGTTGCTCGAAGAGTACGAACACGGAAAAGTGACCCGCCGTCATCTCATTCGAACCCTGGCCGCCGCAGCGGCGGCGACATCAACCGCCACGACAGCAAAGGCCGCTGCGCCGGCGAACGCCATCTCCATCAACCACGTGTCGATGCAGGTCGCCGATTACGCGAAGACGCGCGACTTCTACGCAGGCCTGTTGGGAATGAAGATCTCGGAGGATGACGGAAAGACGCAGTGCCGCTTGACGTTCGGCGACAACATCCTCATCCCACGCAACGCCAGCAGCCGCCCCGGCGGAAAAGCCGGCGTCGATCACATCGCATACACACTGGCCAACTGGGATACCGACCCGTCAGTCAAGCCAGCGGTCGAAGCGGAGTTGAAACGTCGCGGGTTGAATATTCGAGTGACGGAAGGCAGCTTCCACGTCCAGGATCCGGACGGCTTCGAAGTGCAGGTGGGCGGAAAGAAACAATAAACAATCGGCTACGCGGTGCCGTTCACCCGATCTTCGTCGGATCGAACAACCAGTACGCGTCCGGATTCTCCGGCGGGATGACGACGACCTCTACTTCAACGGTGACGTCGTCGGACACGTCGAGAACCTGCGAGGGCGCCTCGAAACCTGTCTTGAGTACGTCCAGGCTGTACGTGCCTTGTGGCGTCGCGACTGTCGCGACACCATTGGAATCGGAGTAAGCGAAGTACACGCCCAGGCGAACCTGGGCGTCCTCGACAGGGGTGCCATTTTTCTGAACGACCTTGACGGCAACTGAATACTGTGGCGGCTTGACCGTTTCGAATACGAATCGGGCCGATGTCCCGCCATGTGGCAACCGCAACTCCGCCGGCGCGAAAGCAACCGATCGCGTCGTCGGACCCTCCGTGGGAGGGGCAACAAGGTCGACCTCCGTCCAATACAGTGCCCGCGTTCCGTCCCACGGGGTTTCGCCGAGCGTGGCGTGCGCAATGCTGGCGCCTGTCTCGTCGCAGATCTGGATCTCTTTGCCACTGAGATCGCACCCTGACGAACAGGTCGCCCCAACCTGAATACGGAACGGATGATTGATCACGATCGGCGAAGGAACACTCCATACGGCCAGGCTGGTGTCGTGAGCCAGCGTCCTGACCATAATCGGAAGCGATCCTTCCTGGTGCGCAGCGTCTCCGAGGTCGTGCCTGGGGCACACGACCTTCCACGCATACTCGCCCACTTCTTCGGGTGCCGTGAACGCGAATTCCGCGGTCTCGTTGACCTTCCCCGAGTACTCGACGAGTCGGCCGCTGCCCATGACGGCGCCATCGGGCGCGACGACGACGATCACGTGTTCGCGTAAGTCACATCCGTGAGGACATGACACCTTCACTTTCAAGACGATCTGGGTGCCGGCGTCGACCTCCGCATCGAGCCGGCGGCTCAGTTCGACAGCGATCGGGTGCAGGCGCAGCTCTTCGTCCGCGCGCTCGATGTCGTCGCTCATCGATCGTCCTCGCAAACGAAACCGCAACGCTCACGACTTACGTCGAGCTCGGCGCCGATTTGCCGGCGTGAAGTCCCGCCAGGCGGCCGGAGACAAGGTCTCTGCCCAGCCCGTGCTGAGCCAGCCCGCCCATGGATTCTCCACCGGTGTAGAGACCCGGGATGACTTTGCCGAAGATGTCGATCACCTGTTGATCGGTGTTGACCCTGAGGCCGGTGAGCGAATCGTGAAGGATCGGAGTCGCCCATGCCGCATAGAACGGCGGCTTCTCGATCTTGAATCCCGGCTTCGGCTTCTTGAAATCGCTGTCGACGCCGGAGGTGACAAACGAGTTGTACCGTTCGACCGTCTCCTGCAGAACAGTTCCTGGCATCGGCCGCTTCTGGTACGGGTTGTTGATGTTGGCCGCCAGCTCCTTCAATGTCGCACCGCTCGCGAAGTACAGCGGGTCCACATTCGGCGGATTTGGATTCCACCTCTCGCGGGCCACCGCCTCGGAATCGAAGATGGCCCAGATGGGCCCGCCGCCGTTCAACTTGTGTGGATCGCCGTTGTAGGCCATCGCCGCAGCGATGAAGTTGTAGCTTCCATCGAGCTCGTTCCAGAACCGTTTGCCGGCCTGGTTCACCATGATGAGGTCCTGCCAGTTCGACACGGTGAGTCCGGTTGCGCGGGCGAGATGAAAGATCGGGCTGTCGGTTTCGATGACCAGCTGGCCGTAGCCCCACTGGCAGCCGATGTGCGCCGTCTTGGTGATCGCGGCGCCGCTCTCCGACGTCTGCAGCGCAGTGGCCCAAAGCGACGCTCCGATCGCCATAGCCAAGACTTCCGCGTCGCCGCTCTGACGCGCGTATGGCGCGCACGCCTGCTGATATTCCTCGGTGAGCCGCGGATCGAACGTCCGGCGGAAGTTCACGTTGCCACAGTTTCCACCTGTGCCGACGTACACCCCTTTCCTCGCCCGAACGTTGATGTCCTTGCCCCCAGTGCGAGCCGTGACGCCGAGCACGCGCCCCGAGAGCGGGCTCTCGCGAATGATTTTCGTCATCGAATGTTTGAGCAGGATCTGCACGCCTGCTTTCCGGGCGCTTTCCTCGAGCCTGCGCACGAGTCCAGACCCGTTCCTGCCGCGATGCGGAGCGACGACCTGGCTGGGGATGTGCCATTCCACCGTTTGGTACGTGCGGCCGGCGTTCGTTGACGCTCCGCTGCCACCTTCTTCGCGGCCGGTGAACTGCACTCCGTGAGCCAGCAGAAATTCGAACGTCGCCGCGTTCTCGTCGGCAAATTTGCGGACGATGTCGCGGTCGCTGTAGCGCGAGGCCGGGTGATCGTGCCGCGTCCAGTCCGCGAAGATCATGTCGGCCGAGTCGACGGTGCCGTATTTCTTCTGAAGGCTGTGGCCGCCGCCAAGCTGGATGCTGCCACCGCTCATGATGCCGCGGCCGCCGATGTCGAAGTTCTCTTCAATCATGATCACGGAGGCGCCGGTATCACTTGCCGCGCAGGCGCACGCGAGCCCTGAAACCCCCGCACCAACGACCACGACATCCGCCGCCCGATCCCATTTGATGTCGGCTGCCTCGGCCTCCTTCGAGTGCAGGCCAACCGCTGCCGCAGCGGCGATGCCTGCCGTACCGTTGGTCACGGTGGTCTTGAGGAAGCGTCTCCGGCTGACGGGATTCGGCCCTGTGGGATGACTGCTCATGGCCTTCTCCTTGATGGTGATGACGCGCTGGCCGTCTCAAGGCTTGGGCGCGAACACGATCGCCTTAGCCGTCTCGGGTACTAGCTCCTGATTCCCTGCTGGAAACTCGTTGGACTGAAGAATGAACGCCAGGATGTCCAGGTACGTCTTGTCGCCGAGAGTGTTCGCATTTCCCGGCGGCATCGTATCGCGTATCGTCTCGAAATGATCCTGCAGAGTCTTTCCGTTCCATTTGGCGCGAATGGCTGGCCCCGTGAGATCCGGTGCCTCGGGGTCCGTTGCGTGAAGATCGCTTCCGTGGCAGGCCGAGCAACTGGCCTGATACGCGTCGTTTCCCCGCTTCGCCTGCTCCGCCGAAAACACACCGCTCCAGATAGAAGCGCTTTGAGCCTGTGCCGCCAAGGTCGCCAATACCATCAGCGCTGCGAGAGCGGCCCCTTGTTTCATGGCAGTCCTTCTGCACTCGAGGATTCCCCGTCCGCGCGCACTCTAGCACCAGCCGGGGCAAATGGCGAAACCAATCGTCTCCCGTTCTACCGTCCTTTCATCCTCACTCGGTGCGCAGCAGGCTGACCGGATCGATTCTGACCGCTCGCCACGCTGGAATGATCGCGGCAAGAAGCGTCACCACCAGCAGCGCCGCGCTCGCGACGACAAAGGAGAGCACGTCCCGTGGCCGCACGCCGTACAACAGCGCTTCGAGACTGCTGCTCAACGTGAGCGCAGCGACCAGGCCAACACCGAGCCCGGCGATACCGGTTACGACGGCTCTGCGTGTCATTGTTGTGATGATTCCAAGCGGCTTCGCGCCCATGGCGATGCGGATCGCGACTTCCCGAAGACGATAGGCAACGGCCTGTGACACGACTCCGTACACGCCGATCGCCGCAAGGAACAGGCTCGCAAGCGAAAACCCGAACAGCAGCCTCATCCTGAGCGCCGGCTGTCGCGTCGCGACACCGATCGCATCGGTAACTCGCTGCAGTTCCGTCACCTGCGCGCGTGAACTCACGGTGCGCGAGGCATCTCGAATTTCCGTCAGCGTCAGCGGACGGCTCGCGCGGATATGAAGGATGAAGCCAAAGCCCGCCGCCGATGGATCGCCGACAGTCGAGAACGCTTGCGCAGCCGGCCTGTACAGAATCGGATCGGTCCGCCACTCGAGCGTATTGAAGAAGGCCGAGCGCACGTTTCCGACGACACCCACGACTTCGCGCCAGGATCCGGGGCCGAGCCGGACGTGCTGGCCGACGGCCGCGGCCGCTCCACCAAAGATCTGCTGCGCAGCCCGCGCGTTGACGATCGCGACTGGCGTCCCGCCGGCCGCATCTCTTGCGTCGAACAGCCGCCCGGCAACCAGCGGAACGTCGAGACCTGCGAAGAACCCGGTCGTCACATCCTGTGCGCTGATACGCGGCGCGTTGGGTGAATCGTCCGGGCCGGTGTTGACGGTGACGGGTGGCCCACTATTCAAAGGGGGTGACGTGCTTGCCGCAACCGCCGACACGCCGGCGATCGCGCGCAGGCGTTCGTCGAGCTGACGATAGAACGTGTTGCGCTCATCCGCGGTGTCAAATGGGTCCTGCGGGAGCGTGACAGACGCGACCCACAGGTTGGATGAATCGAACCCGAGAGGCTCGTTATTGAGGCGGATGAACGTGCGCGTCAGCAGCGTCGCAGCCACGAGCACGACGATCGACATCGCCATCTGACCTGCGAGCAGCGTTGTCTGGGCGCGCTCACTCGGCCGAGTCACGGCGCCTCGTTCCCCGCCGGCACCCAGTGCACCCTGCGGGTTTGCCGATGAGACGCGCAGTGCCGGAACCAGCCCGCACACAATCGTCGTCACCACCGTCGCTGCGGCAGCGATGCCGAGTACGCGCAGGTCCAACTGGATCGCGTTGGCCGGCAGCGTGCCCAGTGGATTCCACGCGATGAACAGCCTGGTGGCGACGACCGCAAGCGCAACGCCGCACGTCCCGCCGATCACGGAGATGAGAAGGCTCTCAGCGAGGTACTGACGCACGAGCCGCGCGCGGGAGGAGCCAAGCGCGGCGCGAATCGCCGCTTCGCGCATGCGTCCGATCCCGCGGCCCAGCGTGAGCGCCCCGACGTTCATGGCCGCGATCAGCAGCAGGCAAAAGACGGCGGCGGATACAGTCAAAAGCGTTGCGCGCACCGTGCGCGAGTTGTCGTCCTGCAACGAGCTCACGTTGACCACGAACTGGTTGAAGTTGATCTGATAGCCGGACTCGATCGTGCGTGTAATCGCAGTCACCTCGGACCGGGCGGCCTCGATGGTGAGCCCGTTCTTCAGTCGTCCGATGATGGCGACCGGGCTCATGGTGCCTGCCGCGTAACGGGCATCGCCGGCTCTGAACGGCGTCCAGAATTCCAGACCCTCGGGCCTGTCGAGAATACGAAGATCGAACGCGCGCGGCATGACGCCAACCACTTCGTAGGGGACATCGCTCAGCGTGAGGTTCGTCCCGACGACCGAAGGCGAGCCGCCGAACTGCCGCAGCCAAAAGCCGTGGCTCAACACCACGACACGCGGTCCAGACACATCCGAGGGCTGCAACGTGCGGCCCAGAACAGGAGGGACACCAAACGTATCGAAGAAGTCGGGCGAAACCTCGAGCCCGAGGGCCGATCGAGCATCGGTCGCAGTGCTGACAGTGACACCGTTGAAGAAGGCAGCCGAGATCGACGCGAACGAGCGGCTCTGTTCTTTCCACCCCAGATAGGCGCGATACGGCATCCATACTGCGGGCTCCGAAGGCCGATCCGGAGTCGCGCCAAACGCGATCACCAGTCTGTCCGGGTCGGGAAAATTCAGCGGCCTGAACAGCCAGGCATCGACGATGCTGAAGACGGTGACGGTGGCCGCAAGAGCGAGTGTGAGCGTCACCAGGACGACTGCCGCAAACCCGGGATTCCATCGCAGTAATCGCCCGCCATGGGCCAGATCCCGGCGGAAATCATCGATCATGGCCTGCATGATGGACGGTTAGACGAAGAGAACCCGGGAAGCGGCCGGATCTGGCCGTGGCCGAACCGGCATGGCCATTTGACAGGCCAGCGCCACAGTGACAAATTGTCGCAGAGCGCCCCATACAGAGGGCGATCGAGGGGAAGGTCGGGAGACCGCTATGAATCGAACGCTACTCATCGCGATGTCGGTGACTATCGGCGTACTCTTCTGGTCGGGCCGCGCTGACGCGCATCACGGCGATGCCGACCGTTACAACCAGGAAGTCGTGACCGTAACGGGCACCGTCGTCGATGTTCAGATGGTCAACCCGCACGCGCGCATTGTCTTCGACGCGGTCGAAGGCGGCAAGACCGTGCGCTGGCAGGCTGAGCTCGGCGGGCCGCAGCAGTTGATCAAGCAATTCGGCTGGACGCCGTCGACGATCAAACCCGGAATGAAGCTGACCTTCATCGGCCGCCGGCTGAAGAGCGGAGCTCCCTATCTCAACCTCACCGAGCGGGCCAACATCGTCTCGGTAGACACGGGGAAGGAGATCTACCGGACCGCGAACTTCGGTGAGAAAGCACCGGAGGGACCGAAGGGCACCGTCGGCAATCCATAGCGAGACAGGCGATGAGACGCGGAACTGGAGCGCTGGTCGCCCTGATCGGGCTGGCGGGCGTCGCGCTCCATCTCGACGCGCAGTCCGGCCCTTCATCGACGCCTGCACAGGTCACCCAGACCTCGTACCTCAAGCCATCGAATCCCGATGCCGACGATCATTTCGGGTGTGGCGGCGTGCTCCAGGGCCACACCGGGCAGGGCGTGGCAATCAGCGCTGACGGGATGACGCTTGCGGTCGGCGCACCGCACGAGGCCAGCGCTTCGCCTGGTATCAACGGCAATCAGCGCGACAACTCGGTCTTCGATGCTGGCGCCGTCTATGTCTTCACGCGCAAGGGCGAGCACTGGATTCAACAGGCGTATGTCAAGGCATCCAATCCACGGTCGAGCGCCGAGTTCGGTCATGCCGTGTCGTTGAGCGCAGACGGGAACACGATGGCCGTCTCGGCGTTCTGGGAGTCCAGCAACGCGAAGGGGATCAACGGCAACCAGAAAGACGAGTCGATCCCACAGGCCGGCGCCGTATACATCTTCACCAGGCGTGGCACGGCCTGGACGCAACAGGCGTACATCAAGGCTTCGAATACGGGCGAGGCCGGAACCGCCGACACCTTCGGTGACGGTGACCAGTTCGGTTTCTCGATTGCGCTGAACGCAGACGGAAACACGCTGGCAGTCGGTGCGCTGACTGAGGACAGCGCCGCAACCGGAATCAATGGCGACCAGGCCGATAACTCGAAAGCGTCGGCAGGCGCCGTTTATGTCTTCACTCGCAGCGGTACGAGCTGGTCGCAGCAGGCCTACGTTAAGCCCTCCGACGTCGATGCCGGCGACATGTTCGGCTACTCCGTCGCGTTGACCGCGGACGGCAACATGCTGGCAGTCGGTGCGTTTGATGAGGACGGCTCGGCTCGCACGATCAACGGCCCTGTGGACAACAAGGCCAATGGATCGGGCGCCGCCTATGTCTTCACACGCACTGGCTCTGACTGGGCGCAGCAGGCGTACATCAAACCCTCGAACGGTGAAGCCCAGGACTCGTTCGGCGTTGACGTCGCGCTGAGTGACGACGGCAGCACGCTGCTCGTGGGATCGCTGGACGAAGACTGCAGCGCGACCGGCGTCAACCCGCCTGGATGCGACAACGATCAGAAGGAGGACGTGTCGGCGGGTGCGGCGTACGTGTTCGTGCGCAGCGGCACGACCTGGTCGCAGCAGGCGTTTCTCAAGGCGTCGAACACCGGCTTCAACGACTGGTTCGGCTCGCGTCTCGCGTTGAGCGGCGATGGAAACGTGGCGGCCATTGGTGCATCACTCGAAGACAGCAACGCGACCGGTATCAACGGCAACCAGAAGGACGATTCGGCGAACGAGGCCGGCGCCGCGTACTTGTTCACCCGCACCGGGACAACGTGGCAGCAGCAGGCATACATCAAAGGATCGAACACCGAGGCGTACGATGAGTTCGGGAGCTCTCTCGCCCTCGACCGCAGCGGCAGAACGCTGGTCATCAGCGCGCGTGGTGAGGACGGGGGCGGTCGCGGCGAAGGCGGTAAGCCGAGCGACAACTCGGTAGATGAGGCTGGAGCGGTGTACCTATTTCGGGTCACCAGATAAAGACACCGGGTGTCATTTCCCGCGGAGAGCCAAGGAAATGACACCCGGTGTCCTTTTACGAATCGAAACGGTAGGCGGTATCGTTGGAGGCAACGGCCATTTCACCGGAGGGGCCGAACGCCACGCCGATGAACGCGCAGCCGGCCACGAGTAACTCCGGCTCGCCGTCGGGATCGGTGAGCCGATACAGCCCGCTGCGACCCGCCAGCGAGTCGACGACGTGCAGCACGCCTTCACCTGGCGAGAAGGCGAGTCCCTGTGGCCGCCCGAACGTCGCCAGGACCGACCGAACCTTGCCGTCCGATCCGATGCGATAGACGTGATCGTACGTCGAGAGCGTCGGACCAGTGGCGAAGAGCTCTCCACTGGGGCTGATCGCGAGGTGGAATGCCGCGACACTGGGCGGCAGTGTGGCGAACGGCTCGGCCCGATTATCGCGAACACGAAAGATCGTGCCCGATCGGTCGCCGACATAGAGGGAGCCGTCACGATCGAATGCCAGGCCGCACGCGACACCGAGCTCTGACGCGATGAGCTCGTGCTTTCCTTCCGTCGAGACGCGATAGACAGCGCCTTCGAATCGACTCGAGACATACAGCTGCCCATCGGGACCGATCGCCATCGACGTCGCGTTGACGATGCCCGAGACGAACGGCTCGCGAGTGCCCGAGCGCGTGACCCGAAAGATCGAGACCGGAGATTCCTGGCCGCGCGATCCGCTATAGGTGACAAATAGATTGCCGTTCGGGTCGAAGATGGGATTGTCGACTTGATGCAGCCCTGTGGCCCACGCGCCGCCAACTGACACGTAGGCGATCGAGCCGGGCAGATCCTCGATGCGGATCGGGGCGGCCCCGGGCTCCACATCGGATGGCACGGCGACGACCAGGCGCGAGCTCGACGCGAACGCGACGAGCGCACGCTGACCGCCTACAGTTACTTCGGGAATCGCATCAACCGGAAACCCGGAGCCTCTCAGGGTAATACGCCCGCCTTCGACTGCGCGCAGGGGGGTAACAGACGCGATGGTGGGCCGCACTTCCCTCCTAGGTATCGTCTAACTCGACGTTCCAATACAGATAGTCTCGCCAACTCTCGGGCGCGTCGCGCAGCCCGACCGTGATGCGAATCGCAGGAGCCGAATCGGGTCGGCGCGGATGCCGCAGCAATTTCATACCCGCCTCAGCCGGTGTGCGTCCGCCCTTGAGACGATTGCACCCGATGCAGCAGGTAACGATGTTCTCCCAGTCCTTGCGGCCGCCGTGGGCCACCGGCACCACGTGGTCGAAGGTCAGTTCAGATGTCGGGAACACCTGGTTGCAGTACTGGCAGGTATACCGGTCGCGCGAATAGATGTTGGCCCGCGAAAACGGGACATAGTCGAATCGCCGCTTGATCTTGACGAATCGGAGCAGACGGATGACCGAAGGAAGCTTGAAGGTGAACTTGACCGAGTGCACCTCACGGTCGTGATGGGCGATGACCTCCACCTTGCCCTGGCACCAGAGCGTAATCGCCTTCTGCCAGTCGACGACCTTGAGCGGCTCGAACGTCGCGTTAAGGAGAAGCGCCTGCTGCATATCCCGAACCAATGATGCAAGAGCGTCCCGAAGCCTGTCAAGGTTCGGGCACGATAAACTCTAAGCAACCAGAGGGTTACGACGATACACTGTGAGAAGGATGGCGAAACGGGCTGTCTGGCTCATCTCGCTGCTCTCCTCGTCGGCGGTTCTGGCCGCATGCGCGAGCGGTGGCAGTGTCCCGCGACCTCAGCCCTTTCCTGGAGCCAATGGGCCTCCAGCCCCGCGGGAACCCGTGTCACCGGCCGCAACCACACCGGCGGCGTCCACGCTGATTGCAACGGCGCTTGCTCTGCGCGGCACACCGTATTTGAACGGAGGCAGTGAGCCGACGCGCGGCTTCGACTGCAGCGGGTTCGTCCAGTGGGTGTTTGCACAGAATGGCACGCCCCTTCCACGCGAAACGCGACAACAGTACGACGCAGGGATACGCGTGAAACGGGATGCGATTCAGCCGGGGGATCTCGTTTTTTTCGAGACGGTGGCCCGCGGTCCGTCACACGTCGGCATTGCGCTCGGCGCCGGCGATTTCGTGCATGCGCCCAGTTCGCGCGGCGTCGTACGAGTGGAAAGCTACGAGAGCGGCTATTGGTCGTCGCGATGGGTCGGGGCGCGACGCGTGCGTAGTTCCGGATAGCGCTTACGCGGCGCGGACCTTGCCCTTGCGACCGAGGGATGAAGCGGCTTCAGCTCGGAATCGCCGGATCACCAGGTCCTCTTCTGTGAAGTGCGTCATGACGCGCGGCAGATCGAGCGCCTCCACCGGACAGTCGTGACCGGCCGTCTCCGGTTGCGGCCGCACAACTTCCATGTATCGCCGCGGATAACACGAGCCCTTGAAGCTCGTAGCCACGACACCGCCGTAACGCGCAGTCAGACCTGCGAAATCGTAGCGAAGGAACTCGAGGTTCTCGGGATCGGGCCCGCTGGTCAGGTATTGCGTCACCATCTCGACCACGTCCTGGAAGAACGCAGGGCTGTGACACTTGCTCGAAGGCGTCCCGTCCGCCCGTTCGATTCGGCGGATTCCCGGCTGGTGCGGATCGATGTGGTAGAGCTCGTGAATGATCGTGTCCAGCTTCGCCATCCACTCCGGATGCCCGCGGTAGCGCGCACGCTTACGCGCGCTGACACGCAGCTGATCGCAGAATCGCGGGAGTGTGAACGACACCATGTAGTCGATCTGAGCCGTGCCGATGCGTACGATGGGCGACTTCGTGACAAACCACTCCGACCGACGTGTCAGGGCACCTGTTGCCTGATCTCGCCAGAAGTAGTAACCAGGGTCGCTCGAAGGGAGGCACACGCAATGGCACGTGGCGTAGGGCCCTTCGCGGTCGGTACGACCCGAGCGCGCGAACACCAGGACACGGTTCATGTCGAGAAACGACAACCGTGGAACGCGCAGAACGATGTCCGACATGAGCCGCCGGACGTGTTCGGTGTAATCGATCATCGGAGCAATCACATTGTCGGCGCCAACCGTCGCAACCTTCAGTGAGCCGTGCGCATTCCTGCGCCGCTCAGCGAAATTTCCGCAACTGCACGTTCACGCCGGAGGGTGTTCGTCCACCGCAGGAGCTGGTGCCGGCTCTGCCGGAGCGTCCTTCTCCTCGCCCTCCTGGGCCTCTTCCTCGTCCACCGTCGAGGGAAATCGCGGCGGCGGTACCGCGTCGGACTCTGATTCAAGATCGGGCGTGGCCGCCATTGGCGGCGCAGGTCGATCTCCGCCGCTTCCCATTCGGGCGAGGATGATCTGCTGGCGACGAAGCAGCCGCCGCGTCGGTCGAGCCGGCGTTAGAAGGCGTGGATTGATGATGGCGCCTGCAAGTAGCGCCGATTGCTGCCGGGAGAGTCCGGCTGCGGGAATGCCGAAGTAAGTACGAGCCGCCGCTTCGGCGCCCCACACACGGTCGCCCCACTCGATGACGTTGAGGTACAGCTCGAAGATGCGCGTCTTGGTCAGCGCCACCTCCAGGCGGCGCGTGATGATCAGCTCTTTGACCTTCCTGAGCGGATCGTAAGACGGAGAGAGGTAGAGGTTCTTGGCAAGCTGCTGCGTGATCGTGCTGGCGCCGCGCGGCACCTGCCGTCGCGCAACACTATCGCTGATCGACTTCCTGATCTCGTGGACGTCGATCCCCTCGTGATCCCAGAAGGCGCTGTCTTCGGCGACCAGCACTGCACGTTTCAGGTTGGGTGAGATTCGCGAATAGGGAACCCAGCGGTAGACCAGACGCGGCTTCAGTCCGTCGGCGACCGCCTCCTGCTCGCGCAGTCTCATAAATGCCGTGGATGACGGGTTGGTCGTCGCAAGCGGCCGCACGTCCGGAAGCGTGAGATAGACGTAGGAAATGAGGCCGAAACCGAAGGCGGCACTACTCGCGAGCGCTCGCAACGGACGACGAGGCAGGCGGACAGTCGCCACTAACACACCACCACGTTCGTGACCGATCGCAACAGCATGAGCAGGACCGAAATCGGACCGCCGGCGGTTCTGTCCTGAGCATTCGCTCAGGGAGCTCTGGCCGGTCGACTGTCTTTCTGGCGCCCGGCGCTTACGCCGTGACGAGCGCCGCGCGCAGCGACGCCGATGCCGCCGCCACGCCGGCACCTTCGGGCACCTGATGCCCGTGCGTCGCCAGCGCACCTTCGCACGCAGCGAGAAACTGCAGCAGAGTCTGCGGCGTCGAGCTCGCGCCCATCAAACCGACGCGCCAGACCCTCCCGGCCAGCGGCCCGAGCCCCGCGCCGACCTCGATGTTGTAATTCGTCAACATCGTGCGGCGTACCGCGGCCTCGTCGATGCCGGCTGGCAACTTCACCGCGTTCAGCGTCCATAGACGCTCGGCCTCGGGCGGAAGCAGTGAAAGTCCCATCGCCTCGATGCCGGCCGCCAGTGCGCGATGATTGCGCTCGTGACGCGCGTGCCGTGCGGCAAGCCCTTCCTCCTCGACCATCAGCAGCGCTTCGCGCAACGCGTAGATGAGCGTGCTAGACATCGTGTGGTGGTACTTACGCCCGACCCAGTAGTCCTCGAGGAGCTTCAAATCGAGATAGAAACTCCGGCACGGAACGAGGCGCTCGCGCGCTGGTCCCGACACGGCGATCGGCGCCAATCCCGAGGGCGCGCCGATGCATTTCTGCGTGCATGAGTACGCGATGTCCACGCCCCATCCCGCGAGATCGACCTCATGTCCACCAAGCGACGTCACCATGTCGACGATCGTCAGCGCGCCGTGCTCGCGCGCGACGGCAGCGAGCTCTTTGACCGGATTTCGCACGCCCGTCGATGTTTCCGCATGTACCATGCCGATGACGTCAGCGCCTTCCCGTCTCAACTCGTCGCGTAGCCGCTGCGGATCGACGGCGCGTCCCCACTCCACGTCGATACGTCGCACCCGCGACCCGTATCGCTGGAAGATCTGCGCGAGACGATCGCCGAAGTAACCGGTCACGATGACCACGCCGCGTGAGCCGTCGGCAACGGCGTTCGCCACTGCCGCTTCCATGGCGGATGTACCGGTGCCTGACGTCGCAATCGTGAACGCCTTGCTGTCGGCGCGGAAGACACGCTGCAGAGATGCGCGGACCTCGTCGAGCATCGGGACGAAGTCAGGATCGAGATGACTGAGAACTGGTGCGGCCATCGCGCGCATCACGCGCGGCGCGATGAGGCTCGGACCGGGGCCAAGCAGGATGCGTTCTGTCGAGGGTAGTGGCATAGAGTCAGTGATCAGCGAGTCGCGGCGTCACTGAGCAGTGAGTCGCGAGACTCGCCGACATCGGCAAGCACACCAAGTGCACCCAACTGACCACGGATGATATCGACGATTGAAGGAGTCACTGAGCGAAGGGGCGGCCGCGGCCGTCCGGCTGCAAAGCCTAGTAAGTGTAACGCAGCTTTCAATCCCGGTACACCATAAGTTCCACCGACCGACTTCGCGATCGGCAACAGCCGTCGCTGCAGAGTTCGCGCCTCATCCAGCCGACTCTGACGAACTAGCGTCAGCAGTTCGTGGCACGCATCCGGGACGAGCGCCGCCAGCGCCAGGATCGCGCCGTCGCACCCGGCGCAGAGCGCATGCACCAACGTAGTCGCCGAGCCTGCGAGTACCGTGAAATCGTCAGGCGTGCGCGCGACGAACTCGGCAATCTGTCCGATGTCACTTCCCGACTCTTTGATCCCGACGATGTTCGGGTGTAACGCCAAACGCTCGACCGCATCAGCTTGCAGGTTCACACCCGTGAACATCGTGACGTTGTAGAGCAGTACAGGAACCGGCGAAGACTCTGCGACATCCATGTAGTGCCGTACAAAAGCGTCTGTCGTCATCTGCGACTTGAAGAATGAGGGCGTCCTGACGAGCACGGCATCGATGCCGGCCGCCGCCGCACGACGCGTCGCCGCGATCGTCGCACGCGTGGACTCGCGACCGGTCCCGGCGATGAGCGGACGATCGGAGGGCATGTGCTCGCGCACCAGGTCGACGATGCGATCGCATTCGTCGTCGTCGAGCTGAGCGGCTTCGCCATTCGAGCCCAATACGACTATCCCCGTGAGCGACGTGCCCATCCACCTCTGCACGTTGCTGACAAGTCCCGCTTCGTCGAGCGCGTCGTCGTTCTGGAAGGGCGTGATGATGGGCGTGTAGATACCCGTGAAACGCTTCATGGCTCCAATTGTACTGGCGCCCGCCCCTCGCTCTGCGCAAGCAGGTTGACGCCAAGAACGACTGCAAAAATTCCCGCGGCGGGCGCCAGAGACCAGGGCGCATCGCCCAGCAGCGCTACGTTCGATGCATCCTGCAGCATCGTTCCCCACGTCGGCACGGTGCTGGGAAATCCGAGACCGACGTACGAGAGCGTCGCCTCACCGAGCATGAACGCCGGCACGAGCAGTGAAGCCTGCGTCTTCAGGAACCCTCGCGCTGCCGGCAGCAGATGACGCCACAGCACGCGGCTCCCGCTGGCGCCGGCGGCATGCGCGGCGATGGCGTACTCGCGCGTGCGCTCGACCAGGACGATCGCGCGCACGCCTCGCGCGACAATCGGCCAGCCAAGCAACGTGAAGATCGCGACCAACAGCAGGAAGACCGTGGAGGGTGGGAGCACCAGTGGCAGTACAGCGCGGAGAACCAGCGCGACGTAAATCGCCGGCAGCACCAGAACGAATTCCGAGATGCGCGACAGCACGCCGTCGAACCATCCACCAGCGTAGCCGGCGACCCCGCCCACCAGAGCGCCAAGCGTCGTCGCAAGAAGCGCGGACATCAGCGCAACGGCCAGCGTCGCTCGCGCGCCGTAGAGAAGGCGCGAGAAGATGTCGCGACCGTAGCCGTCGGCACCGAGCAGCAGGAGCGGGGTGTCGCTATCGGCATCGGCGGTGACGAGCCTGCCTTCGGTGAACCACCGCAACGGCACACGGCGCGACAGGTCGGCCTCGAAGCGGCGCTCCAGCCGGCTGACCACATGCACCGGGTGGATGAATGGCGCGCGCACGCCGTCCTGTATCACGTGCACGCGCGTCGGTGGCGCGTACAGCAGATCGTCGAAC
Organism: Acidobacteriota bacterium; assembly: GCA_046732795.1. Classification (GTDB taxonomy): domain Bacteria; phylum Acidobacteriota; class Vicinamibacteria; order Vicinamibacterales; family UBA2999; genus Gp6-AA40. The sequence continues at coordinate 4,016 of JBKPNV010000111.1, read as the reverse complement.
CGGCGATTCGGCGAATTGGACGCCAGCCATGGCGCACCCATCGCAGCGAATGCGATCACCGTCAATAGCGACCACGCGGCGCGCTTCATCGGGCGTGTTCCTGCCTGACCCTCGGATCTGCTGCCGCCAACAGGAGATCCCCCGCCATCGTCCCGATCGCGAGGAACGCCGCCCCCGTCGCCGCGCAGGCGGCCACCAGGTACACGTCGCGTGCGCGCAACGCCTCGAACGTCAGTCGACCGAGGCCCGGCCACGCCGTCACGAACTCCACGATGAACGATCCCGACAGGAGCGCCCCGATCGCAAGCCCGTACACGGCGCAGATCGGACGCAGCGACGACGGCCATGCATGCCGCAGGAGCGCCCGCCGCGCGGGTACACCGCGCGCAATCGCCGCCATGACAAACGGCTGGTGGACGGCTTCCGACATCGAGTGCGATTGCAGCCGCTCGAACGTCGCCGCCATCGGTAACGACAGCGCGAGGACAGGCAGTGGCAGGTGCCACAACACGTCGGCGATCCAGGTCGACCAGCGCGGATCACTTACTGTCGCCGACACCATGCCGCCCGCGGGGAGCCACCCGGTTCGCGCCGCGACGAAGACGAATGCGAGCGACGTGATGAGCGGAGGCAACGACACGCACACCAGCGAGGCGCCCCGGACGATCGTCGGCACCACGCCTGAGCGCGCCCCCGTGAAGATGCCGAGCGACAACCCGACGACGGTCGCCGTCAGCAACGACAGAATGCCGAGGAGCGCCGTGTTCGCCGCGGCGCGGCCGACAAGTGGCGCGACCGGCCGGTTGTAGAGAAACGAGTCGCCGAAGTCGAACCGGACCGCGCGACCCAGCCACAGCCACCACTGTGAGACCGGGCTTCGATCGAGATTGAAGCGCGTCCGCGTGTTCTGCACCTCGACGCTCGACGCAAACGGTCCGAGCTGCGCGGTCATGTCGCCCGGCGCCAGCCGCGCCAGCAGCAGCGCCGACGAGGACGTGATCGCGATGAGAACGATGGCGAAGATCAGCCGGCGGGCGACAAAACGGGCCATCAGCGAGGGCCCGTGACGCTGAACAGGTCGGCGTTCCACAACACGGGCGGTCGAAGGATCGACGGGAGCACGCCCTGCATGCGACGGCTGTGCGCGTAGTACAACCGCGGCGCCGCGAAGTACAAGACCGGCACGTTCTCGGCGAGCACCTTCTGCACCTCGGCAAAGATCTCCTGCCGCCGCTGCAAATCGATGGTCGTCGACTGGTCGTGCATCAGGCTGTCGATTTGCTTCTCCCAATCGGTGGCGGGTGTCTGCTGGCGCATGTTCCAGAGATGCGCCGAACCCGAGCTGAGCCAGTAGTCCATGTTGCCAGCCGGATCGAGATCCGTCGCGACCGGCCTGTAATAGATTGCGTCGTAATCGCACGCGAGCAGTCGCGTCACCATCGCCGAGAACTCGAGCGGCACGATATCGAGGGCGATACCTACGGCAGCCGCCTGTTCACGCAGAACCGTGGTGCCGCGCTCGTAGAACCCGATTCCCTGCTGCGTAATCACCGTGAACCGGGCCTCCGTACCCTTCGGATCCTCGATGACGCCGTTGCCATTGCGATCCTCGAGGCCGAGGCCCTTCAGCAGCGCGCGTGCGCGCGCCACATCGTGCGGATATCGCGGCACGTTCGGCGAAAACCACAGCCTGTTACCCGGGGTGATCGGACCCCACACGGGAACGGCCTCGCCAAGAAAGACCGTCTGCGCAAACGCCTCGCGATCGACGGCGTGCGAGATCGCCTGCCGGAACTCGCGCTTGCTGACGAAAGCAAAGCGCGGATCGCGTGCCTTCTTCTCCGGCTTCATACAGAACCAGAAGCCATCGGCATCAGGGCCGACGCCGAGTTCGACCATCGTCACCTTCCCGTCCTGTTCGGCACGGCGCAGCGGGATGTAGTCATCCGATCGCAGCTCGCTGTGCGTCAGGTCACTCCCGCCCGATTGCAGCCTGAGCAGCTCCGCGTTCTGGTCGGGAATGAGCTCGAGCACCAGGCTATCGATGTAGGGCAGCGCATCGCCGTTCGGCGCCTTGCGCCAGTAGCGGGGGTTCCTGTCGAACACGAGTCTCTGGCCAGGCTGGTACTCGCGCAGCAGGAAAGCACCTGTTCCGACGAGTTCGGATGGAGCGGTCGCGGGGCCCCACGCCTGCGGAAACGTGCCGGCAGCGAGTGCGGCCTCGAGCTTGTGTCGCGGCAGGATCGGCAGCATGTCAAGCAGGCGAAGGCCCGGACCCGACGGCGCGGGATAGGTCAGGACAACAGTCGCCGCATCCGGGGCCGCTGCCTTGATCTGCTGGTCCGCGACCATCAGGTTGCTGGCAAGGACGCTCTCGACCGAGGGATCGTATGCGGCGCGCAGGGAGAAGAGCACGTCTGCCGACGTGAACGCTGTTCCGTCTGACCAGACGACACCCGGCCGCAGGTGCAGCGTGTGGGTTCGTCCGTCCTCGCTGGACTCCCAGCGCTCGGCCAGCCACGGCTCCAGATCGAAGGTCACTCGATTGATGCGAACCAGCTGTCCCTGGGTCAGCATCGTGACCGTTTCGGTGGGCTGGTCACTCGACACGAGCCGATTGAACGTGCGCAGCTCCGCTCTGGAGGACGCCACGACCTGGCCGCCGCGTTCGTGTCGTTCACTGGGAGAGCCCGCAGGACCGCTCCGCGACACCGATGGGGACGGCTCGGGGCAGCCTCGCCACCACACGACGGCGACGACGAAGACGATCCCCATGACGAGGACACCAGGAAAGCGCGAGCGACTCATCGGCAATGTTGGCCACCCCGGCCAAGTTGTTGGCCGACTAAAAGAAACCGTGCAAGGCTCCACATATACCTCGCAGATTGAATCTCAGCGGGAGTAGTCAGCCAACGACCTGCCCGAAGAGGCATATCGGCCTCATCGATCGCTCACCACACGCTCAGTAGAAACTCGTGCAGGATCAGTAGCTTAACGGATTCGTGCGGATCTTAGGCCGAGGTTGGCATCCTCACTGCTCTAAGGGAATTCCCGTAGGAGCCAATACATGATTGAATCCGTCAGCTTCCCCCCCTCCACTGGATCATCGAGCTTCGAACCCCGACTTGGTCGCAGCGTGACCATCGATCAGGCGGCGGTCCTCCTCGGCGTCTCGCGTCGCACCATTTACAACCGCATTCGCGATGGGCGGCTTCGGACCATCCGCACTCTCGGCGTTTCGCAGCGCGTGCTCGTGGAATCGTTGTTTGAACTGGGGTTCAGGCCCCAGGCGTTTTCCACGTCCGCATCGGGCGCGTCGCTCGGCGCAGCCCCGTCAATCCGTCTGTAACCACCGTTTTCGCAAAAGGCGCCGCCATGGCCAAGCACTACTCGTCACCGATCTCCGGAACTGTCCGCCTGTTCTCGGTCCTCTTTACTGCCGCGACCGTCTCCATCCTGTGCGCCGGTGTCGCATCAGCGCAGGACCAGCGTCACGCGCGCTTGTCGAGCGATCTGGCCGAGCGGGTCCGTGCTGGGGATCAGCGAGAGGCGAACGTCATCATCACAGCGACGCAGGCGCAGGTCAACGACCTGGCGGCACGGCACGGACTGGCCATCCGGAAGCGCCTGGTCACAGGCGCCGTCGTCGACGTGCCGGCGGGGGCGCTGGCGGCGCTGGCCGATGATCCCGAGGCTGACGCGATCTCGGGCAATCACGTCGTCGGGGCGCAGATGACCGTAACGAACCAGTCGATCGGCGCGGACATCGTCCACGAGGGCGGGTGGGCGCCCGGGGTCGGTTCGCTGACGGGTGAGGGGATCGGAATTGCCGTCATCGATTCCGGCGTGGCGAACATGCCCGAGTTGCGGGGTCGCATTGTGGCCACCGTGGACTTCACGGACGACCGGGGCACCGGGGTGGACAAGAACGGGCACGGGACACACGTTGCGGGCATTATCGCGGCGGCGGGCAAGAACCCGCAGGACAAGACGGCCGGCGTTGCCCCGGGAGCGAA
>JBKPNV010000110.1:0-20103 GCA_046732795.1 Acidobacteriota bacterium | reverse complement strand
TTGAAATCCGAGCCGCGGCGCATGCGGCTCGTGTCCCGCTTCGTCTGGTGCGGGCGCGGCTGCTGTGGGTCGACGCGCTGCGCCGGGCCGGCCGAACGAACGATGCGGATCGCGAGCTTCAGGAGTTGCGCCGCCTGCGCCGTGTCACGCCTCCGCTGCTGCGAGCCGCGATCGACGGCCGGTCACACGGCGACGCGCGGCCGGGTAATCGTGAACGGGTTGCAATCGGTCCGCCCGGCGCAGCCGCCGCAATGGTCGTGATGGCGCGAGACGAGGAGCACGATCGCAATGCCATTCGGAAGGTGCTGTCGTTCGCGGCCGAATCACTGCAGACCAGCCGCATCGATCTGTGTTCGGCCGATGCGGGTCCAGATACCACGATCCTCAGTCTCGGAACAGGCATGGCGACGGCGCTCGGCCCGCGGGTCCTCGACGCGGGCATTGTGATCGACGGTTGCACCGAAGCCGCGGGCGGCGAGTTGGGAGTCCCCGTGCGGGTCGGCACACGTCTGATTGGCGCGGTGGTCGCGAGATGGCCAATCGATCGCATCCCGCCAGCGCACGCGCGCGAGCTGCTGGAGCTGACCGCAGCTGTCGCGGCGCCGCGCATCGAGACGATGCGCGCGGCCGCGCAGGAAGTGGCGCGGGCGTCAATGGCCATCCCGGAGTTGATCGGATCGAGCAGTGCCATCGCGGAAGTGCGCCGGACGGTCGCCCGTGCGGCCGCGGCACCCTTCTCGGTGTTGATCGAGGGGGAAAGCGGGTCGGGCAAGGAGCTCGTTGCGCGTGCCTTGCATCAGCTCAGCCCGCGACGCGAGCGGCGATTTTGCGACGTCAATTGCGCGGCCCTGCCCGATGACCTGCTCGAGTCCGAGCTGTTTGGCCATACGAAGGGCGCGTTCACCGGGGCAGTCGCGGATCGCGCCGGCCTGATCGAAGAGGCCGACGGCGGAACGCTGTTCCTGGATGAAGTCACTGATCTGTCGCCGCGCGCGCAGGCCAAGTTGCTGCGCGTGCTTCAGCAGCAGGAAGTGCGTCGCGTTGGCGCGACGTTCAGCCGCAAAGTCGACGTTCGCGTCGTCAGCGCCGCGAATCGTGATATGCGGACGGAAGTGGCGGAGGGGCGGTTCCGGCAGGACTTGCTCTATCGTCTCGACGTGGTGCGCATCCGCGTACCGCCGTTGCGCGAGCGGCCCGAGGATATCCCGGTACTGGCGGATCACTTGTGGCAGGCAGCCGCAGCGCGCGTCGAATCGAAAGCGGTGCTGACGCACGGTGTCCTCGCGGCCCTGGTGGGCTATCACTGGCCCGGCAACGTCCGCGAACTTCAGAACGTGCTGGCCGGTATGGCGGTGGCGGCGCCGCAGCGCGGGGCGGTAAAGCCCGGTCTCCTGCCGCCGATCATCGCCGGCGCGGCGGGGGCTTCGACGACACGCCTGGTCGACGCGCGCGATCAATTTGAGCGAAAGTTTATCGAGCTGGCGCTGGCACGAGCAGGCGGTCGCCGCGCGCGTGCCGCGCGTGAACTCGGGCTGTCGCGTCAGGGCCTCCTGAAAATGATGGCGAGGCTCGGAATCTCGCCGTCGTGACGGCGGCGGCAAAGAGGGTGGGTCCTGCCGCCACCAGAGACGCGGGCGTTCAGGCTTGCCCTGATCGAGTTACAGGATCGCATCAAGGAAACTGGACCCCACGTTCAGGCAATCGAATACGTGCAGCCCCAGCCGAGACGCCAGCTCCACACACACCTCGGTGCCGCGGCAGCTGTTTCCGTATGGGTCGAGCCGCGGCGAGTAGGTGCCGATACCGAGCTGCCGGTTCACGACAGTAATCACGCCGCCGCTGACGCCGCTCTTCGCCGGCACTCCCACGCGATACGCCCACTGCCCCGAGTAGTCGTACATGCCGCACGTAAACATGATCGAAAGCACGTCTTTGACGTGCGTGGCCGAGTAGGCGCTGCGTCCAGTCATCGGATGCCGTCCCATGTTGGACAGCGTAGCCGCCATCAACGCGAGATCGCGGCAGGTGACCAGGATCGAACACTGCTTGAAGTAGACGTCCAACGCCGCTTCAGCCGCGTCGTGGACCAGGCCGAAGTTCAGGAGCAGATGCGCAATCGCGCGGTTCCGGTGACCGGTGCGGCGTTCCGACTCGTAGACTGCGCGGTCGAATGACAGCTGGCGTCCGGCAATCACGCTGAAGCGGTCGAGCAGATATTCGAATGTCTGGTTGCCGTAACGCGAGTGAAGCAGCGCCGTGACCGTGATCGCGCCGGAATTGATCATCGGGTTGAACGGCCGGTTCGTCCCGTTCTGCAACTCGATCGAATTGAATGCGTCGCCGCTTGGCTCGACGCCGACGTGCTCGAACACCCTGGCCGGCCCGAACTCTTCGAGTGCCATCCCGTAAGCGAACGGCTTGGAGATCGACTGAATCGTGAATGGCCGGTCGCAATCGCCAGCTTCGAAGGTTCGGCCGTCTGCCGTCACCAGGCATACGCCGAACGCTTGAGGGTCAGCCTTGCTCAACTCCGGGATGTATGTCGCGACCTCCCCGGTCGTATGTGGCAAGTACTTCTCATAGACACCGTCAATCAGAACCTGCAGTTCGTGGCCGCGCGCAATGGCGCTGGCCGTTTCGGATATGGACATGTCGTCCTGGCAGAAGAGTGTGTGACTGCTGTTATCACAATGAGAGACGTGCCTCCGGCCGTAGCAATCGCGGTGCCGATACGGGTGCGATCGCCGATCGCGTCGATCTGATGAAGCCCAAAGACTTACGGGGAAACGAGGATTTCGTGACGGGTCCACCGATGCGACAAGAACGTCTGACCTCTAGAAATTGCAGACATCTTCGAATGAATGCCGCTCTCGCCTATAATCCGCGCCGGAGAGCGGCTTACATCGGAGTGAGCCTTACATCGGCATGAGGCTTACATCCGAGTGAGGCTTACATCCAAGCGAGGCTTACATGCAAGTGAGGCTTACATCCAAGCGAGACTTACATCGGAGAAAGGGCTTTATGAAGAGGATGGCATTGTGTCTGGCGGTGTGTGCGCTGTTGGTTTCGATGTCGGCATCAGGGATCAGCGCTCAGGGTGGTGGCTGGACGACACTGTTCGACGGAGCCAGTCTCAAAGGCTGGAATGTCGTCGGCGATGCCAACTGGGAGGTGGCCGATAAGGCGTTGCAAGCCAACAAGGGCACCGGCTTCCTGGTGACGCCGATGGCGTACACCGACTTTCAGTTCACCGCCGACTTCTGGGTGACCGACGATGCCAACAGCGGCGTGTTCATCAGGTGCGAAGACCCGAAGACGATCAACGCGATGAACGCCTACGAGGTGAACATCTTCGACAAGCGTCCCGACCAGAGCTACCGGACCGGTGCGATTGTCGACGTCGCCAAGCCGGCAAGCGTGATCATGACCGGCGGCAAGTGGAACACCATCGACATCACGGCGAAGGGTAGCAAGCTGACCGTGATGATGAACGGGATGAAGATGGTGGACGTGGACGACAAGAAGCACGCAAAGGGACCGATCGCGCTTCAGTACGGCGCCGGCACGGTGAAGTTCCGAAACGTGCGGGTCAGATCGCTGTAGCTGGAAAGTTTGCGCTCAATCGACTCCCAACCTCCAACTCCCAATTGCCCAAACACTCGATTCGCAGCGTTGGGAGTTGGTCTTTGGGAGTTGGGAGTTGACAGGCCATGCGACGTCAGGAGCGGGATTCAGCCGCCATGGTCAACGCCCGGCTGAATACGTCGGTTGCCTGCGCGCCCGAGATCCCGTAGCGGCCATCGATGACGAAGAACGGGACGCCGGTCACGCCGAGTGACCGCGCCTCGTTCAGGTCGCGCTTGACGTCGTCGACATAGCGGCCCCCCTCCAGCGCCTCGCGCACTTCCGCGGCATCGAGACCTGCGTCCGCCGCCAGCGTCTGCAACGATGCGATGTCGAACACCGAGCGCTGCTCGGTGAAGTACGCCTTATACAGACGCTCGATCATCTCGTCCTGGCGCCCGTGGGTCGCCCCCAGGTGGACGAGTTGGTGCGCATCGAGCGTATTGCCGGTGAGGCCGGCGTCGGTCAGGTGGTACTCGAGCCCTTCGGCCGCCGCCATCTGTTCCATCTTCAGGTCCATCGCGCGGACCTGTTCTTCCGACAATCGGTATTTCGATTGAAGCATTGCGCGCCGGCTTGCGGTCTCGCCTTTCACGCGCGTGGGGTCGAGTTGGAAGGAGCGATGAGCTATTCGCACCTCGTCGGATCGCTCGAAGGCAGCCAGTGCCTTCTCGAACCGGCGCTTCCCGAGGTAGCACCACGGGCACACGATGTCGGACCAGATATCCACTTGCATGTTCATTGTCACGGCGGGTCTACAGGGCAAGACCACCTACGAACTATAGCGCCGAAACGCGGTTCCCGATTCTTGAGCGCCCACTGCTCGGATTCCTTGCACGCGAGGACGTGTGCGGAAAGAATGACCGCGTGCTGGCGTATTTGGCGCGACGCCTCGTGCTCACGATTCCCGTGCTCCTTGGCGTTGCCACGCTCGTGTTCGCGTTGATCCACTTGATTCCGGGTGACCCCGCCCGGGCCATTCTCGGCGAAGTGGCCTCGGAGTCCGACATCGCACAACTTCGCACTCAGCTCGGTCTCGATCGACCGCTCTCCGTCCAGTACGTGTCGTTCCTCACCGGGCTTGCGCGTGCGGATCTGGGGACGTCGCTCAGGACGGGTACGCCGGTCGCGGGCCAGATTCTCGAGCGGCTGCCCGCCACCTTCGAGCTCGCGGCCGCCGCGATCGTGGTCGCGCTGACGCTGGCGATTCCGCTTGGCGTGGCAGCGGCTGTGTGGCGTGGCACCGTTGTCGATCACGCGGCGATGACGCTGTCGCTGGCCGGAGTGTCGATGCCGAACTTCTGGCTGGGACCGCTCCTCGCGATCGTCTTCGGGGTGGAGCTGGGTTGGCTTCCGGTGGCGGGCCGCGGCGGGCCGGAGCACATCATCCTGCCGGCAGTGTCCCTCGGCGCCGCTCTCGCGGCAGTGCTTGCGCGAATGACGCGCGCGACGCTCGCCGATCAACTGCGTGAGCCCTACGTGCTCGCCGCGCGTGCCCGCGGGGTCTCGCGCGCCAGGGCGGTGTTCTTTCACGCGTTGCGAAACAGCCTGATACCCATCGTGACGCTGGCCGGGCTCCAGGTCGGCGCAGTGCTCACAGGCGCCGTCATCACCGAAACGATCTTCGCGTGGCCAGGGATCGGACGGCTGCTCGTTCAGTCGATCGGCTTCCGTGACTACCCGATGGTCCAGGGCTGCATCCTGTTGATCGCCGTCACGTACGTCGCGGTGAACCTCGTCGTGGATCTCGTCTACGGCGTTCTCGACCCACGGATCCGATTTCGATGAGACACGCCGGGGTTCTCATCGTGACGGTGGTCGTACTCGCGGCAATCGCCGGACCCTGGCTCGTGCAGTTCGATCCATCGGCGCAGGAGCTGGCGCGTCGGCTCGAAGGCCCGAGTGTGCTGCACTGGTTCGGGCTCGACGAATTGGGACGAGACATCCTGTCACGCGTGCTCTCCGGGGCGAGGGTCTCGCTGCTGGTCGGACTCGTCGTCGTGTCGGTGTCGGCATTCATTGGAGCCGCGCTCGGCTCGATTGCCGGCTATTACGGCGGTATCGTGGACGAGGCGATCAGCCGCGTGGTCGATATTCTGCTGGCGTTCCCGGGGCTGCTGCTTGCGATCGCTCTCGTGGCTGTACTCGGCCCGAGCTTGACGAACGTCGTGCTTGCGCTGTCGTCGATCGGATGGGTCGGGTACGCGCGAGTGGTGCGTGCACAGGTACTTCAGGCGCGAGAGTTCGAATATGTCGTCGCGGCGCGCGCGGTCGGCGCCGCCACGCCGCGCATCCTGATTCGCCACGTCCTCCCGGCCGCGTTCCCGGCACTGAGCGTTCAAGCCACGCTCGGCATGGGAGGGGCGATACTCTCCGAAGCGGCACTGAGCTTCCTCGGACTGGGCGTGCAGCCGCCGACACCGAGCTGGGGCGCGATGATCAACTACGGCCGCGTGCACGTGCTCGAGGCACCGCATCTGACCGTGTTTCCAGGGCTCGCGATCGCCGTCGTCGTATTGGGGTTGAATCTACTGGGAGACAGCCTGCGCGACAGCTTCGGAGAGAGTAGAGGCGGGTCTTCTGACACACCTTGATCTTCCTGCGGCGTTCACAGCGGGTCTCTCAAAGGCCCGGCGCTGCATTGCCGACCAGCGCGGCGTGCTTGGCTTCCGCTTCCTGCGCGGACGACAGGTGGCCGAGTCGACGCGCAGCGGACGCGAGATACCTGAAGGCCATCGGCTCGACCGGGAACTGTTCGCTGGCACGCCGAAGTATGCGCTCCGCCGCGGTGATGCTTCCTGATAACAGGAGAGCCCGGCCGTACATCGTCAACGCCTCGCTCGTCGCATTGGGCTGTTCGACGAGGGGAGCCAGCGCTTCGATGGCTTTGCTGAGTGCGGCGCGGTCGCCATCATCCTCGGCGGCATCGAGCCACACACGACCAAGCGCCGTGTAAACGATGGAAGAGTCCGGATGACGCTCGGCGGCGCGCCCAAGCGTCAGAATGGCGGCGTCCTTTCGTCCCAGGCGCGCGTACGCGAGACCGACGCGGACGAGCCGTTCGGGTCTGGTTGGCTCGAGCGCAGATAGCGCCTCGAGCTGCTCGATCGCCTGACGCTGCCGGCCCGAGTCGGCATACAGCGTGACCAACTCTTCGCGGGCTGCCGCCATCGTCGGCTCGAGCTCCACCGCCCGGAGCAAGGCACGCTCCGCCAGTTCTCGAGGCCGGCGGCCGCGAAGGCATAGACCGAGCAGGTAGTGCGCCTGCGGCAGTCGTTCATCGAGAGTCACCGCTCGCTGTAACGCCTCGATCGCGGCCGGGACGTCGCCGTTGCGATAGTGAGCCAGTCCGAGCTTGTAGACGACACGCGGAGCACGATCATCGAGACGCAGACTGCGTTCGTAGTTCGTCGCCGCCGCCGCGTACTGGTTCATCGCAGCATGGGCATCGCCGAGCAACTCGAGCGGCCGTGGGGCAGTGGGATCGAGTGAAGCCGCTTCACCAAGATCCCTGACTGCGGACGCGAACTCGCCGCGCTGCCGATACGTCTCACCGCGCATCAGGCGCGCAATCATCGATTCCGGCTTGAGTGTCAGGGCACCGCTGAACGCCTCGATGGCCTCGAGCGTCTGCCCCTGCGCCACGGCCTCGTCGCCCGCCGCCAGCAGACGGCGATATTCGCGCTGCTGGCGCGCATCGAGCCACACGAACGCCACGGCACCCGCCAGGGCCATCACGCCGACAGCCGTCACGATCGGCCGGTTCATGCAGGCACATGGTAGCTGGGTAACTGGGTAACTGATAACTGGGTAGCTGGGTAGCTCGGTAGCCAGGTTTATCTGGGTAATCCAGCTACCCAGCCGACCTAGCCACACGGCAACCCCGGGCGAGGGAACTAACACTTTCCGTCGGGGTCTAATGCTCGTAAGGACGGTGCTAGACTGATGGAGACGCGGGTTTCCGGAGGGTTGGTGAAGAACGCTGGCGCTATTGGTTGGTCCGACCTAGACACGGCTGAAGCCGTCCTCATCGAGCGCTGCACAACTGGCGACGAAACGGCCTGCGCCGACCTGGTGAACAGTCACCAGCGCATGGTCTATACCCTGGCACTGCACCTGCTCCAGGATCCCGACGAAGCTCTCGACCTGTCGCAGGAGGTCTTCCTGCGCGTTTTCCGGACTCTTTCCAGTTTCCGCGGTCAATCCACCCTTCGGACCTGGATTTATCGCATCGTCATCAATCAGGCACGCAATCGTCAGCGCTGGTGGCGTCGGCGTCATCGCTCGAGCCAGGTGTCGCTCGACGAGCACCTGCAGCAGTTTGGCGACGTCGAATCCAAGGGCGATGTCCTTCCGGATCGGCTGCTCGCCAGCAAGGAGACATCCACCCTGATCTGGCAGGCGCTCGACCGCCTGCCGTTCGATCAGCGGACGGCTCTCATCCTCAGAGAAGTGGATGGCCTTCGCTACGATGAGATTGCCTTCTCACTCGGCGTCGCGGTCGGCACGGTGAAATCGCGGCTCACGCGAGCGCGGCAGGCACTTCGGGCTGAGCTGCTGGGTCTGCACGCATGACTCCCTACGTTGGCTGCGAGTACGCGCGCGAGCGGCTCGAGGGACTCCTCGACGAAGAGCTGTCCGTGGACGAGCAGGTCTTGGTGGAGAGCCATGTGCGCTGGTGCCGGACGTGCGCCGATCGCATCGAAGACTTTCAACTGATCGGAACCTCGATTCGCGTCGGTTCGCCCACCTCACCGCGCGTCACGAATACCGAACCGGCGCTGAGTGCCGTGTATTCGCGAGTGCTGATGCGGGTTCGCGCCGAACGCGATCAGGCATTCGCGGTGCGCGTCCGCGAGTTGTTCATCGACATGCGGCTGCTGTGGCCGGCCGTCGGCGCCACGATGGCGGTGTTGGTCTGTCTCAGTGTGGCGGTCGGCGTGTTGAAGCGTACGTCGATGGAGCGCCCGGAATCGCTGGCCACCAGACTCGAGGCCATGAATCCGGGGTCCGAAGCCAATCCGCTGAGACCCGATAACAACGCGCGAGTGGATCGTTATTTCGCCAAGTACGTCGACAGCGACAGGGCAGGCGGCATCTCTATCCCGCGCGTCCTGGACGACGGCACGTTCTTCGCCGGTATCCGCGACCAGGAAGCGATGTTTACGATGGCGACTGTCGTCAACCGCGACGGACGCATCACGAATGCCGAGTTGCTGAACACAGAGCGTGGCGGCGTGAAGACTGAGCAGACGGTGCACGCCAATGACGTCGAGGCGGTGATGGATGCCGTGCGCCAGTCGCGATTTGCGCCGGCGCAGACGCCGATCGGCCGCGCGGTTGCCGTCAATATGGTGTGGCTGATTGTCGTCACCACGGTGCAGCAGCCACCGGTTCCACCAGCGCCGGTGCCCGAGAATCGAGTTGTTGCGCGGACCCGACGGCTCCCACAGGGCGACGTCGTTGCACCGGTACCCGTTGGACGTCAGTCTGCCCGGCTCAGCGCGTCACCGACGGCCTGAGGCTGACGCCTCCGGTACTTCGCCTCGCGCGCTCGCCGTATTGTTGAGGGCATCGGTCGCCCGCAGGGTGACACCCCTCGCCACGGCGTCTCCCTCCAGCATGAGCTCGAACTGCTCGAAGCGCGAGTCCGCAATCCCGTCCTTCGGGTACACCGACTGCCACTTGTCGCCGTCGAGTGAGTACTCGACCTTCTGCACCGACGAGTTCGCATCACGCACATCGAAGGCAATGGTCGCGCGGCCGTTATCGCGCCGCACCGAGGTGACGGTGATCACGGGAGGAACGTTGTCGATCGCAAACGCGGTGCTCTCGCGCGCGCCTGACAGCGCGCTCGACGTCGAATTCGAGGGCAGATCAGAAGCGACGATGCGAATCGTGTAACGGCCGTTGGGAACTGACGTCGTATCCCAGACGAGGATCTGGTCGCTCATCCCGCGCTTCAGGATCTTCCACGAGGTTTCACCCTCCCGGCGATAGAACACGTCGAAGCTCAACTCGTCGCTGTTGTCGTCCTCGGCTCTCCACACGAACGTCATCAGCCCTTTCTCATAGACGCGCCGGCCGAGTGACGGGGATGAGGTGCCTGGCGGCTGGTTGACGCGCCGGTCTGGCAGGTCACCCTCGAAACCTGCGATTTCCGGATCAACAGGGAATGGCCGCTGGAACACCGTACCGGGGGGATGCACGGTGATCGAGGTCACACGTGGGCGCAGGTTTCGCGGGAGATAGGCCGCCGTGACCGAGGTCAGGAGCGGTGCCTCGCCCTTGCCCGCGGTCAGGGTGGCGCGCCATTGCAGGTATCGCGCACGCGGGCTCGTGATCGAACTGCCTTCGCGGTCGGCGTACGTGGCGCTCCACTCGCTCCAGGTCTCGTCTGGCGTGCTCGTGTTCCCGGAACGCGTGGAGATCTCGAGGCGACTGCCCGACGGCGTCACGGCCTCCCACTTGATGGTGCCCCACAGCGCGACCGTTTGCGCGTCGCGCACATCAGAGATGTACGTGCCGCGATCGGCGCGCGCGCCCGCGAGTCTGAGCAGCTTGCCTGGGTTGGATGTCGCAACGAGCACGCGCCCTTCGGCCTGCGACAACAGCCCGGTGACCTGTTGCGCATTGGCGCGCGCGATCAGCGTTGGCTGCAGCGGGTCGCCCAAGAGACGAAAAATCTTTCCTGAATTGCCCGTGGCCACGAGAAGGGCCCCGTCTGCCTCGAACGCGACGTCGTAGGGCGTATCCGTGCGCGACTCCCACAGCAGATCCCATGCGCCGTCGGGGAGGATGCGGAACAAGGCACCGGCTGCGTTCGTGGTCGCGGCTCGCGGGGGATTTGGCGATCCCTGCGGGCTTGTGACGACCGCGTCACCGACCGCCACCACCGTGATTTCCGTCGAGACACTCGGCGTGAGCGGCGTCGGGGCCGCTGTCGGCGGCGGAGGAGCGGGCGTGCGATCTGGTCCAGAGGCCGGCCTGCCGCTCACCGCCGCGACGTAGATATTGCCGCGAGCATCGACGCGCAGCGCGTGGACCTCGTTATAGCTGGAGTCGAGCAGGACGAACGGCTTTCCAGACGCGTCCAGACGGAACACGCGGCCTGGCGATTCCGTGCCAGCGAGCAGTTGACCGTCGCGATCGAAGGCGAGGGTCATCACATGCGTCGCCTTTGTCGCGTAGAACTGAGTGCCTTTTCCGTCAGGTGTGATCTTGTAGATGATGCCTTTGTCGCCCGTCGCCGCGAAGACGTTGCCCGATCGATCGACGACCAGACTCCAGATGTAGCGATCGCCGGGATCGAAGAAGACCGTTCCAACGCCCTTCGCATCGACACGATAGATCTTGCCGTTGGGCGAGGTCCCGACATACAGCCCGCCGCCGGGTGCCGGAGCGAGGGCGTGCACTTCGAGTTCCTCCGTATCGAAGAACACTGATCCCTTGCCCGACGAGTCGATGCGATACACCTGTCCTTCGTTTCCGCTGCCTGCGTAGACCGACCCGTCAGGGCCGGTGATCATCGTCCAGACGAACGGGGCGTTGGTTTCGTAGAGAGGCGCGGCCGTCGGACCCAGCGTCAACCGACCAAACGAATCGATCGAGAGATTCTCTATGTCACCACGCAGGAACTCGCTCTCGGTGGAGACTTCCCAGAAGGTGGGCGTCGAGGCGGAGAGCGTAACGGCAGCGCTGAGCACGAAGGCCACGAGGCCGAGGCGGGATGCCACTTTGTACTTTGTCCTTTGACCTGACTCTTGACCTTTGACCTGATCTTATTCATCGAGCGGCAACGTCAGCGTCTTCGAGCCACGGACGGCGTACCCCGCCGTGATCTCCCACTCGCCGACCAGCGCGCTGTCCAGGCGCCGGAAGCTCCCGCCATTCCGATCCGACTCCATCACGGCCAGCACGGAGGAGGGGAGCGCTGCAAGCGGCTCACCCTTGACGACTGCGCCGCCGTCGCGCGTGACGAGGCGGACATAGAGGCGGTTGTTCTTGCGCGCGCTGTTCAAGACGCGAATCATCTGCGGCACGCCGGTCGCCTGCAACGGCTGCACCTGCAACTCGCGCTGCTCGAACTGTGACAGACGTGCGGCGTCGGCCACCATGATCGAGACGCTGCCGCGAACATTGGCCGGAATCTGAACAGGCAGCGACTTGGTGACCTCCTCTCCGCGATATGTGCGGAGCAGGATGCGCAGGTCGACAGACGATCCCGCCTTGGCGCGAGTCCCGTCAATCCAGACGCGCTCGAGCGTCGCACTTCGCGGCGTCTCGCTCGCCTCGACCTCGAGATCCAGCCCCTCGAAGTCGACGTCCTCGAACGCATTCCGGAGCAGGACGTTGAGCGGCGCCACCACCGAGGCGGCGGCGTAGGTCGACGGCTGATCGCCGGTGAATAAATCCTCGAAGGCGACGTCGCTGTGGTTCTTCACGCGAGCTTCACCCTTGAGTGAGTAGGTGCCGACGCCGTTCTGTCGCTCATACGAGGTCAGCGTTTGTAGGATGGCGACGTAGGCGAGCAGCGGCGTGAAGAGTTGATCCTTCACGATCCCGATCGAGAACTTCTTGCGCGTGCCGCGCTCGGAATTGAGCGTCAGATTGATCGGAATCATCGATGGCCCGGGACCGAGCGTCCCGGCAATGCTGGTCGCGCGGTCCTGCTGGACGATGCCGATGACGTCGCCGGTGCTGGCAATCTTCATCGAGCTGGCGAGGCTTGGCAGGATGGCGATGACGCTGGCGCGCGTCATCGGAAATTGCGTCGGGCCGAGGCCGAAGAACGGATGGCCGAAAGCGTAGACGCGGTTGCCATCGACTTCGGTGACGGTGCCGGTGGCGCCTACTTCGAAATCGCCATTCATCAGCGCAACGCCAATCGGATCGCCCGGCCGCAACGCCGCGCCGGAGGAGCTCGTCGGCGCCGATGCGCCAGCGGATTGCGACCCGAATTGTGCGGCACCCGCCATCACCGGTGAGAAGCCGAGCTCTCGAAACGCCGCAACGACCGGATCGATCGTGCGCGTATCGAAGCCGGAGAAGTTGATGGGAGTGGCGATCGGGCGAAGCAGCGTGGCGATGCCTGCGTTGACTGCGCCGCTGCCGATCACGCTGACGTCGGCGGGGCTTTCGGCGAACGGCTTGAACCACGCAAATGCCTGATGCAGCGACTCGCCCAAGGCTTGCTGTGTCAGTGGCAGCGTGAGCTCGGCTCGCGCAACCTGTGGCCGGCGCTGGCCCGGTAGCGTGGCGTCGGCAACCATCTCGTCGATCGGAGTAATCCCTGCCAGCGGCTCCTTCGAAAATTCACCGAGCGAGTACGACACGGCGCCGACGAGCCGGCCATCGATGTAGACGGGGCTTCCGCTCATGCCGGCGATGACGCCCGTATTGGCCAGCGGTCCGCCTTCGAGCCGCGCCAGGATCAGATCGCGTCGCGGCCCGATGCTGTTGTGCAGCACCCCGAGGATGTGGGCCTTGAATTCTTCGATCTGATCGCCTTGAAACACCGTGCGGCCCGTGGCGACCATGCCCGGTTTGAGCTCGCTGACCGGAAACGTCTTCGATTGAGCGGGCAGCCCGGCAACCAGGCCTGACAGTACAAGGAGGGCGACGCCGAGGGTGCGGATATTCATCTGGAGGCTCTGGCTTGATGATACGGGCAAACGGTTCCAAATACCTAGAGACTCAAGGACTTTGGTTGACAGACCTTCCGGGCCTGAGTTACTGTCCCTTCACAAGTTCAGACGTCATGTCGCGTATCTTTAGCCGGTTCGTGCCGACCTTTGCCAGTGGTTACTGGTGGTGGCACAGATCTGCAGCTGAAGGGACCGCCAGCGTCTAAGACCGAGTTTCGAGAGCCCAGAGACGAACGCCCCTTCAGCCACAGGCTGGTGGGGCTTTTTTTTTGCCGATGACGCGACTCTGTGAAACCGTGACCGGCCGATCGATGGCCGAGCTCCTCGCTGCCCGCGATGCTGCGACCGCGGGCGACCTGGTGGAGCTGCGTGTCGACGGCGTCGCCAGCCTCGATTTGGGCCGCGCCCTCGAAGGACGGCGCGTCCCGGCCATCGTGACCTGCCGTGCTATGTGGGAGGGCGGACGCTTCGAGGGAACTGAAGAGGAGCGGCGCGCCGTCCTCGCGCGCGCTCTCGAGCTCGGCGCCGAGTTCGTGGACGTCGAGTGGAAAGCGGTCCAAGGGCAATTGACGGGCATCACCTTTCGCGACCTCGTCCATCGCGCCCCGGAACGGATCGTCGTGTCGTCGCATGATTTCGATGGCGTCCCGTCGGATTTAGAATCGCGCGCCCGGGAGATGCGATCGACGGGTGCTCGAACGATCAAGATCGCGGTCGCGGTCAGCCGGCTGAGTCAGACGCTCTGCCTGAAAGCGATCGCGCAGGAGGGCTCCACGGTCGTGATCGGCATGGGTGAGCTCGGCCTGGCGTCGCGGCTGCTGGCGGGCCGCTTCGGATCGGTGTGGACGTATGCCGGGCAGGGTCTCGCACCAGGGCAGTTGCCGGCCCGCCAGATGATCGACGACTACGGCTTTCGTCGTGTCAGCGAATCGACTCGTGTCTACGGCGTCGTCAGCACGAATGCCCTGCACTCGCTGTCGCCCGTGATGCACAACGCCGCGTTCGAAGCCGCCGCGATCGATGCGGTGTACGTGCCGCTGGCGGTTCAGGATTTCGGTGACTTCCTCTCGTTCGCCGATGGCATCGGGGTCGCGGGTGTGAGCGTGACGATTCCGTTCAAACTCGATGCGCTGCGAGCGGCGGAGTCGAGTGACGCGCTGACGCAGCAGGTCGGTGCCGCCAACACGCTTCGACGAAGCGGCCATGGTTGGGAAGCGACCAACACCGACGTCGCAGGGTTTCTCCAGCCCCTGGCCTCCGCCTGGGGAGGATCGATCGAGGGCGCGCGCGCATCGGTGCTCGGCGCGGGCGGGGCGGCGCGCGCCGTCATCGTTGCGCTGGCGTCGACCGGCGCGCAGATCACCGTGCATGCCCGTCGAGATGAACAGGCACAGGCGCTCGCTGCGGGTTTCAACGTCGCCGCCGGCGCCTATCCGCCGGACTCTGGATCGTGGGATCTGCTGGTCAACTGTACGCCGCTCGGAGGTGCCGCGCGGCGTTCGGAATCGCCGATGCCGGTGGACCGTCTGACCGGACGGCTTGTGTACGACCTTACGTATGGACCTGGGGAAGCGACGCTCGTGCGCGACGCGCGGTTGGCCGGTCTGGCCACGCTCGATGGTCTAGCGATGCTCGTAGCCCAGGCCGAAAGGCAGTTCGAGTGGTGGACGGGAAGAAAACCGGAACCGGGAGTGATGGAGGCAGCCGCGCGGCGTCGCCTGGCGGTGTGAAGCTCTGTGAAGGGGTCAGACCCCTTCACATGTGAAAAGGTGTGAAGGGGTCTGACCCCACCCGAACAGCCTATGCATATCACGTCGTTCGAGGAGTTCAAGGAGCTGGCACAGCGGGGAACGTTCGTGCCGGTCTACAAGGAGATCGTCGCCGACATGCTGACGCCGGTCTCTGCTTTCCTGAAGGTCGCGGAGCATTCCGACTACGCGTTCCTGCTGGAATCGGTCGAGGGCGGCGAACAGGTGGGGCGCTATTCGTTCCTCGGCAAGGATCCCTTCCTCATCCTGCGATCGCGCCGCGGCAAGACGATCGTCGATCGGATGGGAGAAGCCACCGAGAGCGACAAGCCGTTCATCGCCAGCGTGCGTGAGCTGATGGCCGGCTTCCATTCGCCGTTCGTCCCCGGCCTCCCGCGTTTCACTGGAGGCGCCGTCGGATATCTCGCCTACGACGCCGCCGCCTGGTTCGAGCCCGTGACGCTGCAGGCGACCAACGACTCCGACGAAGAAGCCGGCTTCATGATCTTCGACACGGTGCTCGCCTTCGATCACGTTCGCCACCGGATTCTCATCATCGCCAACGCCAGAATCACCGGTGACGAGGACCTCGAGTCGCTGTATCAATTCGCCTGCACGAAGATCGAGTTCGTCGAGCGTGAGCTCGAACGCACGCTGTCGAGGTCGCCGCGATCGAACGGCGAGCCGCTCGACGTCTGCTCAAACGTCAGCCGCGATGAGTTCGAGCAGATGGTTCGCACGGCGAAGGAGTACATCGCCGCGGGCGATATCTATCAGGTTGTGCTGTCGCAGCGCTTCGAAGCCTCGATCACCACCGACCCGTTCACGGTCTATCGTGCGCTGCGGCACGTGAATCCGTCGCCCTACATGTATTTCCTCCGTATCGGCGGCCGGTCGATCGTCGGCTCGTCGCCGGAGATGCTGGTGCGCGTCGAAGGACGGCGCGTCGAAACCCACCCGATCGCCGGCACACGGCCACGCGGACGCAATGACGAAGAAGACCTGCGTCTGGCCGAAGAGCTGAAGCGCAACGAGAAGGAACGCGCCGAGCACGTCATGCTCGTCGATCTCGGACGCAACGACGTGGGCCGGGTCGCCGAGTACGGCAGCGTCCGCGTGCCCACTTACATGGCCCTCGAGCGCTATTCGCACGTCATGCACCTTGTTTCCATCGTCGAAGGACGGCTCAGGGAGGAGCACGATCGCCTCGATGCGCTGGTGGCATGTTTTCCTGCGGGCACCGTGTCGGGCGCGCCCAAGGTGCGCGCCATGGAGATCATCTCGGAGCTGGAGAACCGGCGGCGCGGTGTCTATGCCGGCGCCGTCGGCTACCTCGACTTCGCCGGCAACCTCGACTTCTGCATCACGATTCGCACTGTGGTGATAGAAAAGGGACGGGCGTTCGTGCAGGCGGGCGCCGGGATCGTCGCCGACTCGAATCCGGCCGCCGAATACGAGGAGACGCGCGACAAGGCCAGAGCCGTCATCAGGGCACTCGAGCTGGCGGAGGCGGGCTTGTCATGATCCTCGTGATCGACAACTACGATTCGTTCACCTACAACCTTGTGCAGTATCTCGGCGAGCTCGGCGCCGACGTGCGCGTCCGGCGCAACGACCAGGTGACGCTCGGCGAGGTCGAGGCGATGGCGCCCGAGCAGCTCCTGATCTCGCCGGGGCCCGGGCGTCCCGAGAATGCAGGCATCACCACCGATGTGATTCGGCGATTCGGGCCCAAGACGCCGATCCTCGGAGTCTGTCTCGGTCATCAAGCCATCGGCCTCGTCTACGGTGGCGTTGTCTGTAGAGCCAAGACCCCGATGCATGGCAAGACGTCCACGGTGGTACACGACGGCAAGGGCGTGTTCGAGGGCATCAACGAGCCGTTTCCGGCAGGACGCTACCATTCGCTCGTGATCGGGCCCGACCGCGTGCCGACGGATCTCGAAGTGGCGGCGCGCACGCAGGAAGACGGAACCATCATGGCCGTACGGCACCGGTCGTATCCCGTTCATGGCGTGCAGTTCCACCCGGAGTCGGTGTTGACCGGAGAAGGACGGAAGATTCTGCGGAACTTCCTCGACCTGTGATGTTTCCCGCCCTCATCGAGAAGCTCGTCCGTCACGAAGACCTCACGACCGACGAGGCCGCGCAGGCAATGCGTGAAGTCATGGAAGGACGCGCCGCGCCCGGCGCCCTCGCGGGACTTCTTGCCGCCCTCCTGATGAAAGGGGAGCGCCCCGAAGAGATCGCGGGTCTCGCCCGCACGATGCGCGAGCACGCAATCGCGCTGACGACATCGCCGGGCGAGGTATTCGACACGTGCGGCACCGGAGGCGATCGGTCGGGCACATTCAACGTGTCTTCCGCCGCGGCGGTCGTCGTGGCGGCGTGCGGCGTCAAGGTGGCCAAGCACGGTAATCGATCCGTGTCGAGCCGCTGTGGCAGTGCCGATGTGTTCGAGCAGCTTGGCGTGAACGTGATGGCCTCGCCGCCGGTCGTCGAACAGACGTTACGTGAGGCGAACATCGCCTTCTTCTTCGCGCCCACGTTCCATCCGTCGATGAAGCACGCCGGCCCCATTCGGCGGGAGATGGGCATCAGGACTACTTTCAACCTGCTCGGACCGCTGACCAACCCCGCCGGTGCCACGCGGCAGATTGTCGGTGTGCCGCGGCCCGAGCTGACGCAGGTGATGGCGCGGGCCCTGATGCTCCTTGGCGCGACACGCGCGTGGGTGGTGCACGGCGCCGGAGGAATCGACGAGATCTCGACAACGGGTCATACGAAGGTGTCCGAGTGCCGCGACGGCGCTGTTCACACATTCTTCATTCACCCGGCCGAGTTCGGGTTGACGAAGGTCGCGCCTGCCGATCTTCGTGGCGGCGACGCAATTGAGAATGCGGCCATCATCCGCAAGGTGCTCGACGGCACGCCGGGCGCAGCGCGAGAGATCGTTCTCTTCAATGCCGGCGCCGCGCTGGTTGTGGCCGGCCGTACTCCGTCGGTGCGTGAAGGTATTTCGTGTGCCGCCGCTGCGATTGACTCCGGTGCTGCGCGCGAGACGCTCGACCGCATGGTTCGGTGTTCGCAAACGGCGGTGGCGGTATGACGACAACACCTGACTTGCTGGGAGCGATCGTCGCCGCCACGCAGAAAATCACTGCGGTTCGTCGCGAGCGGGAGAGCCTCGCGTCGTTGGAGCGCCGTGCCGCGACGGCCGCGCCTCGCGGCGAGATGTTTTTGGCAGCCCTGTCGAGGACCGGACGCGCGAATGTCATCGCAGAGTGCAAGCGGCGTTCGCCTTCGCGCGGCGTGCTTGCCGTCCACTACGACCCGGTGGCGATCGCCCGCCAGTACGAAGCTGGCGGCGCCGCCGCAATCTCGGTACTCACGGAGCCGACGTTCTTCGATGGCGCCCTCGAACATCTCGTCGCCGTACGGCGGGCGGTGGCGCTGCCACTCCTGCGTAAAGACTTCATCGTCGACGAATACCAGTTGCTCGAGGCGCGCGCGAGTGGCGCCGATGCAGCGCTCCTCATCGTCGCCGCCCTCGAGCAGGCCACCCTCGTGCGCTTGCAGCGCTGCGCGCAGGAGTTGGGACTGGCGGCGCTGGTCGAAGTCCACGACGAGAACGAACTGGTGCGCGCGATCGACAGCGGCGCGCGGATTATCGGTGTCAACAATCGAAATCTCCGCACACTGGCGGTGGACGTGGCGGCCTCACGGCGATTGGGCGCGCGCATTCCACCGGAAGTCATTGGCGTGAGTGAGAGCGGGTTAACGAGCCGCGCGGATCTCGAGGAACTGGCCGGCCAGGGCTATCGCGCGTTTCTGATCGGCGAGCGGTTCATGACCGCGGCATCGCCTGCCGCAGCGATCGCAGAACTGCTAGGGGGTCGGGAGTCATTTGATCAGGACAGTGGGAACCGGAGTGTCCTCAACAAATGACTCCCGACCCCATTTTGAAGATCTGCGGGATTACTCGCCTTGTGGATGCGCTGCACGCCGTGCGCGAAGGTGCCACCGCGCTTGGCTTCGTCTTCTGGCCCAATAGCCCGAGACGCATCAGCCCGGAGCAGGCACGCGAGATTATCGCGGTGCTGCCGAAAGAGGTGACCCCAGTGGGTGTCTTCGTCAATGAGCCGCCGGATCGCGTCAGGGACGTGGTGAGCACGACGGGCATCACGGCCGTTCAGCTTCACGGCGATGAAGCGGCGCACGATTTCGACTTTCTCCAGTGCCCGATCCTGAGATCGGTGACGCTCGACGAGATGGGCGAAAGGTCCCGGCGGTGGCCGGCAACGACGACATGGCTGCTCGATGCTGCCGATCGTGACCGTCGTGGAGGCACCGGCGTGCCGATCGATTGGTCGCGCGCCTCTTCGGTCGCGCGTCATCACAAGGTTGTGCTCGCAGGTGGGCTGACGCCCTCGAACGTCGAAGAGGCGATTCGAACGGTTCAACCGTTCGGCGTGGATGTGTCGTCGGGCGTCGAGTCGTCGCCTGGCATCAAGGATGTCGAGAAGGTCGCGTCGTTCGTCATGAACGCCCGCCGCGCCTTCGCGCTTTTGTGAGCGTGCGATGAATACCGTCAAATCCGCGGACATCGACCAGCCGCTGTTTGGCCAACGCGATCCGGACGATCGCGGGTACTTTGGCGCCTACGGCGGCCGCTTCGTCCCCGAGACGCTCTTCGCGCCGATCGAGGAGCTCACGCGTGGATACCTCGCCGCACGCGCTGATGCCTCGTTCAGTGACGAATTATCGAGTCTGCTCCAGCACTACGTGGGTCGGCCGACGCCGCTGTACGAGACGCGCAGGCTTGCACGAGAGGCACGAGGTCCGGCTCAAGCCGGACACTACATACGCATTCTGCTCAAGCGCGAGGACCTGACTCACACCGGCGCACACAAGATCAACAACGCGCTCGGGCAGGCGTTGCTTGCGAAGCGAATGGGGAAGACACGGGTCGTCGCGGAAACGGGTGCGGGTCAACACGGCGTCGCCACGGCGACGGCATGCGCGCTGCTCGGTCTCGAGTGCCATGTCTACATGGGCGCCGAAGACATGCGTCGCCAGGCGCT
>JBKPNV010000109.1:0-5019 GCA_046732795.1 Acidobacteriota bacterium | reverse complement strand
CCCGTGCCGATTGGCGCGCGGCTACAACAGGCCCGCCCCGCGTCGCGCGGCCAGGCGACGAAATCGATCAGTCGACAGTTCGCGGACTGGGTCGTCAGCCTGCGCTACGAAGATATGCCCGCGGCCGTCATTGACCGCGCGAAGGGACTCACGTTGCAGAATCTGGCGTCCGCACTGCTCGGATCGCAGACCGCGCCGGCAAAGCAGGCGATGGCGTTTGTCGCGGAAGAGGAGGCCGGCGTCAGAAATGGCGGCACCATCATGGTGTCGGGCGCGAAGGTCACCAAGGGCGGCGCCGCGTTTGCGAACGCGGAGATGATGTACGCCGGCGGCAAGTGGGACACCTTCCGCATGCTCACGCACCCGGGCACGGCGATCATACCCGCTGCGCTGGTCGCAACGGAGAATGCGCAGGTGTCGGGACGCACGTTCATCACCGCCGTGGCCGCAGGCTACGAAGTGATGGAGCGCATGGCGGCGGACTGGATTCCGACGGTCATGGCGCGCGGCTTTCACGCCGGGCCGGTCTTCAGCCTCTTCGGTGCGGCGATCGCGGCGGCAAAGATCATGGGCTTCGATGCCGATCAGGTGCACGCGGTGATCTCGCTGTGCACCAACCTGGCAGGCAGTAATCTCGAGAGCCGCGCGCTGCGCGAGGGCGCGGCCGTCCGCAACGCGATGCTTGCCGTCGCTTTGGCGAAGCACGGAAGGGTGGGTGGTGGTGAAGCGGTTCTTGAAGGTCCGGCCGGCTTCTACCACGCTTTCGCCGGGAACAACACCGGCGAGCTGACCTACAGCTTCACTGGCGAGGACCACACCAGCCTGGATCGGCTCACAGTCGATCTCGGCACGTCGTGGATGTTCCTCGAGACGCTGTACCGGATCTACTCGATCCCCGGCTACAACATCGCCCACATCGACGTGACTGCCCGGCTGTGCGAGGAACACAACATCCGATACCAGGACGTCGATCGCGTCGAGGCGGTGGTGAACTGGATGGAGACGCAGTATCCGAGTCCGGCGTTCCCGACGCAGCGCGAGGATATCGGCGAACCGCGGCGCGGGGGCACACGGTTCTACAGCGCTTATGGCGTTGTGAAACGTGGGTTTCCCATGTTGCCTGGCACACCGGATCCTCCGGAGGTGCTGGAGTTGATGAAGCGGGTCACGATCATCCCGTCGCACCAGATGACGCTGTTCGGTCCGCGGATCACGGTCTTCACGAAAGACGGCAAGAGCTACACGCGTCAGGCGACCGGCCGCGAGTTCATATGGGACTTCGACGAGGAAGTGCGGCGCATCCGGCCGGTGGCGCCGGGCCTGCCGATCCCGTCAGCGCAATTCGAGCGCCTGATCGCGGCGTGCCGCGATCTCGACTCTCAACCGAGTGTTGCCAGCCTGGTGGGTCTGACGCTCGCCGGATGAGCCGGCTTACCAGAACCGGTAATAGCGATCCCCGGAAAATCGACTAGACTCCCGTATTTCCTGCCTCGACAAGTCAGATGCGAGCCCTGGTCGGCGTTTTCACACATATTCTCGGGCTGATGCTCGTGTTCGCCGGCGCAGCGCAGGCGCAGGACGGCGCCGCCGTGTTTCAGGCGAGCTGCGCGACCTGTCATGCTGCGGCCGACGCTGCCCAACAGGCCAGGAATCCGAGCATCGAGACGCTCCGCCGCCTGACGCCCGAAGCCATTCTGAATGCGCTCCTGAATGGAAAGATGCGAATCCAGGCCGTTGCACTGAGCGACGCCGAGCGTCGCGCCGTGGCGGAGTTTCTCGGCGGCCGGGCACTCGAGCCCGCGGACGCAGGGTCGTCGGTCAAGCCGTGCACCGCAACAGCGCCTTTTCGTGGCCCGACCGGCACCAGCGAATGGAACGGGTGGGGCAATGGTCTGAGCAACACGCGATTCGCCAAAGATGGCGGGATCGGTGCCAAGGATCTACCGAAGCTGAAGCTGAAGTGGGCCTTCGGCTACATCGGCGTGACGTCGGCGCGCGCGCAGCCGGCGCTTGTCGGCAACCGGCTGTTTGTCGCCAGCGATACCGGCGACGTGCATGCCCTCGATGTGAAGACGGGCTGCGCGTACTGGAGCTATCGCGCCCAGGCGACAGTGCGCACTGCGCTCCTCGTCGCGCCCTACACCTCATCGTCCGGACGGAGCGCGTGGGCGCTGTTCTTCGGCGATCTGAGAGCGAATGCCTATGCGTTGGACGCATCGACCGGGCAGGTCATCTGGGTGCGCAAGGTTGATGATCATCCCTACGCGGCGATCACTGGCGCGCTGGCCTATTACTCCGGTCGCGTGTTCGTGCCTGTGCAAGGTCTCAACGAAGAGGTGCAGGGCGGACGGCCTGAGTATGAATGCTGCACCTTCAGAGGCAGTGTGTCAGCGCTCGACGCCGGCACCGGCGCTCCGGTGTGGAAGACGTACACCGTTGGCGAGAAGCAACTGCGCGCCACCAATGCGCGCGGCAAACGGCAGTGGGGGCCCGCAGGCGGCGGAATCTGGTCCTCTCCGACCATCGATCCGCGGCGTGGCGCCGTCTATGTGAGCACGGGCAACGGCTACGCCGATCCGCCCCAGCCGATGACCGACGCCGTGATCGCGCTGGACCTCGAGAACGGGAAGGTGCGGTGGATACGGCAGCTCCTGGCGAACGACGGCTGGACGCTCGGCTGCCGGCCGACGAACACCGACAACCCGAACTGCCCGGCAGCGCTCGGACCCGACTTCGACTTTTCTGCTTCGGCGGCGATGACGACGATCGATGGGCGCGATCTCCTGGTTCTGCCGCAGAAGTCCGGGATGACTTACGCCCTCGATCCAGACAAGCAAGGTGCACTCGTTTGGCAGCATCGCATCGGACAAGGGAGCGGACGCGGCGGCCAGTGGGGTGGAGCGGTTGACGAGCGCTACGCGTACTTCGGTGTGGGCGACTCGACGACGAACGCGCCCGGGGGCATGGTCGCCGTCAACCTCGCGACGGGCACGCGTGCGTGGCACACGCCGCCCGAGAAAACGCTCTGCGGCGCTCCGGGGCGAGATTGCAACGCTGCTCAGGGCGCTGCCGTCACCGCGATTCCTGGTGCCGTGCTTTCCGGTTCCTACGATGGTGGCTTGCGCGCCTATGCCGCTGACGACGGATCGCTCCTGTGGCAGTTCGACACCAACCGCGATTTCGCGACCGTGAATGGGGTAAAGGCGAACGGCGGCAGTATGGACGGTCCCGGTCCGATCGTCGCCGGCGGACTGCTGATCGTGAACTCGGGATACGGTGGCATCGCGGGTCGGCCGGGCAACGTGCTGCTCGTGTTTGGCGTAGAGTGAGCACGCGCACGAGTCGAATTGGGAGACGCGCGTGAAGCCTGACATGAGCGAGTTCACCCGGCGTCGTCTGCTGCGCGATGCGATGACCATCGTCGGCGCTGTCGCAGCCGGTGTTGTCCCGCATCCGGTGATTGCCCGTCAGCGCGGCAATGCCGACGGCGGCGGAGCGGCGGTGGACAACACGCTCGCGCTGGCGCGCGCCGTGAACCGCATCCGGTACGAGGATCTTCCCGCGCGCGCCATCGAGCACGCGAAGATGATCCTCGGCAGCACGTTTTCGAGCGCCGCGCCGGGAGCGCTGATCGAGTCCGCGCGCATCCTTCGCGATCTCGCGAAGGAGCGAGGCGGCCGGCCGGAAGCCACCGTGTGGTTCGATGGAACGAGGCTTCCTGCGGTGAGCGCCGCACGCGTCAACGCCGGTCTGAGCGACGCCGCCGCGTCCGACGACAGCGATATCCGCAACACCGCCCACTACGGCACGACGCTCGCGTCTGCCGGGCTTGCCATCGCTGAACGCACCGGCGCGACGGGGAAGGATCTGCTCGGCGCCATGGTGATCGGCTATGAGGCAGCCGGCCGTATCGGCGACGCGCGGCGCGGCGGGCGCGGGGGTCTGCACGCGTCGCAGCTGGTCGCCTTTGGTGGTGCCGTCGCCGTCGCCCGCCTCCTGAAGCTCACCGACCAGCAGATGTCGCACGCACTCGGCATCGTGGCGACGACGATGGGCGGGATCGCCATCGGAACGAACAGCTGGGCGCGGGAGTACATGGGAGCGAACGCGGCGGGGAATGGGGTCGACGCCGCCGAAGCGGCGTCGCGCGGCTACACGGTCAACGACGACATGCTCGGCGCCCGTGGTGGGTTTGTCGACGTGTTCGGCGGCGGCAGGGATGCGGTGCGCCTGCTCTCCACCGATCTCGGCCAGCGCTGGGACATCGTGGAATTCTTGGCGATCAAGCTCTGGCCCGGAGCCCACCCGTTCTCCGGCACCCTGGAAGCGGCGGTGAACGCGGCGCGGCAGGCGAACGTGCCGGCGGATGGCGTGGCAAAGATTCTCATCGCCGGGCCCGACCGCACCAACATCGGCGGCAGCCGGCGTCCGCGCGATCTCGTGGAGGCGATCCACAGCCTTCCGTATTTCGTGGCTTCTGCGGTGGCCGACAAGGAGTTCACCTGGATCCATGCAACGGAAGGAAAGATCTTCGACCCCACCGTCGCAAAGCTGATGGCCGTCGTAGAGCTCGATCCAGCACCGCCCTCGGTCACCTACAAATGGAGTTGGGGCGGCAGTGTGACCATCGTCACGACGTCTGGTCAGCGGTTCACGAGCACGGTGGACGCGCCTCGCGGATCCGGTCCGCGCGGCATCGAGTGGAGCGACGTGGACGCCAAGTATCGCGCGCTGATGCCCGACTCCAAGCTTCCGGCGGCGCGGCTCGGGCAAATCCTCGACCAGATTCATCAATTCGAAAGCGTGAAGAGTGTCCCGGCGTTCGCGCGGCTGCTGGCGCCAGGAGGCTGAGAGTTGTAGAAGCATGTCGCCCTGCCGGCGGGGCGAATCGCGTCGCATCGCGGCGAGACACGGTACACCGGCACTTGAGGAGGAGCATGAAGGTCATTTCACGATTACTGTCTCTGGCCCTTGTCGTCCTGTGCGGGTTCGGCACCTGGAGCACGAATGCTTACGCCC
>JBKPNV010000108.1:0-13925 GCA_046732795.1 Acidobacteriota bacterium | reverse complement strand
GCATCCATATCTTCCGCGAGGTCGTGGCTGAATTCGAACGTCCGGTCATGCTCTACTCGATCGGCAAAGACTCATCCGTCCTCCTGCGCCTGGCTCAGAAGGCGTTCTACCCCGGTCCGATTCCGTTTCCGCTGCTGCACGTCGATACGACCTACAAGTTTCGCGAGATGATCCAGTTCCGCGACGAGATGGCACGATCGGTTGGCGCGCGGCTGATCGTGCACACCAACGAGGAAGCGATTGCCGAAGGAACCCAGCCCTTCAAGGTCGGGACGCAGCGCTGCTGCGGCCTGCTCAAGACCAAGTCGCTGCTCGACGCGCTGCAAGCCGGCAACTTCGACGCCGCCATTGGCGGAGCCCGTCGCGACGAGGAGCGCTCACGCGCGAAGGAGCGCATTTTCTCGGTGCGGGATCCGAACGGACAGTGGGATCCCAAGCGCCAGCGTCCCGAGTTGTGGACTCTGCTGAACGCGAAGCTTCGTCCCGGTGAGAGCATCCGCGTCTTCCCGCTGTCCAACTGGACCGAGATCGACGTGTGGCATTACATCCACGCCGAAAACATCCCGATCGTGCCGCTCTACTTCGCCAAAGAGCGCGAGGTCATCGTCCGCGGCGCCTCGCTCATCGTGCAGGAACAGCCCTTCGTCGTCACGATGCCTGGCGAGAAGCCGCAGCTCGTCAAGTGCCGGATGCGATCGCTCGGTTGTTCTCCGTGCACGGGCGCCATCAAATCTGACGCCGATACGGTACCGAAGATCATCGATGAGCTCATCGCCACGCGCCAGTCCGAGCGGCAGCTCCGCATCATCGATCATGACCAGGATGGGTCGATGGAGCTGAAGAAGCGGGAAGGCTATTTCTGATGGAATCGGGCCTTCTCCGCATCTGCACGGCCGGCAGCGTCGACGATGGGAAGAGCACGCTGATCGGGCGACTCCTTTACGATTCGCAGTCGGTCTACGAAGATCAGGTCTCGTCGGTGGCCAAGGCGTCGAAAAATCGTAACGCCGGGCCGATCGATTTCTCGCTGTTCACCGACGGGCTGCGCGCGGAGCGGGAACAAGGCATCACCATCGACGTCGCGTATCGATATTTCGCAACCGCGCGCCGCAAATTCATCCTGGCTGACACACCGGGTCACGAACAGTACACGCGCAACATGGCCACCGGCGCATCGACGGCCGACGTAGCCATCCTGCTCATCGACGCGAGAAACGGGGTGCGCACCCAGTCCAAGCGGCATGCGCGAATCGCGCGGCTCCTGGGAATCACCGACTTCGTGCTGGCGATCAACAAGATGGACCTCGTGGATTTCGATCGCGACGTCTACGAGAAGATCCAGGACGACTTCAGCGAGTTCCTCGCCGGCGCGTCGGTGCATGCGATCCCGATGAGCGCGCTCGAAGGCGACAATGTGATCACGCGCAGCGAGCGCACGCCGTATTTCGATGGCCCTCCCCTCCTCGAATATCTCGAGACGGTGCAGGTACATCGCAACGTGGCTGGCGGGCCGTTTCGCTTCCCCGTACAGATGGTGATCAGGCCGGACCAGGAGTTCCGTGGATACGCGGGGCAGATCGTCTCGGGTACCGTCAGGTCTGGCGATAAGGTCACGGCATGGCCTTCAGGGCGCAGCGCCCGCGTCCGCCGTATCGTCACCTACGACGGCGATCTCGCGATTGGCTTTGCGCCGATGTCGGTCACGCTCACGCTCGACGACGAGATCGACATCAGCCGTGGAGATGTGCTCACTGTCGAACCGGCGTACGTGGGACAGCGGTTCGAAGCCGAGCTGGTGTGGATGGACGAGCGGCCGCTCGACCCCGGCCGCGTCTACCTGCTCAAGCACACGACTCGAACGGTCACGGCAGAAGTCAACCACGCGCTCGTGTTGAACCAGATCGGGAACGTGCAGATATCGACGGCGCGGCCGATCGTCTTCGATCGCTACGCGGACAATCGCGCCACTGGCAGCTTCATCCTGATCGATCCGGCCACGCAGTTCACGTGCGGGGCGGGGATGATTACCGATCCGCTGCGAGCGGCTGCCGAGGCACCAGGTGCGCCGCTGACATTCGCCGAACGCCTGGCGCATATGGCACGCCGAGCCGCGTCCGATCGGGAAGCCGCAGAGGCCATACGCAAGGCGCTGGAGGAGATGCTTACATGACTCCGGACTCGGGACTCGGGACGCGGGACGCGATGCTGCTGGACGATGCACGCCATACCATCGAGCGAGTGCTCTCGGAAGCCCAAACGCCCTGCATCACATCGAGCTTCCAGGCGGAATGCGTCGTGCTCACGCACATGCTGCGCGAGGTTCGACCGGACATCCCGGTGCTGTTCCTCGACACGTTTCACCATTTCGCAGAGACACTGGCGTACCGGGACGAATTGACCGCGCGCTGGGGGCTGAATCTGATCAATCTCCAGACGCAGACGCCGAGTGTCGGGCTGTGGCAGGCGGAGAGTACTGAAGCGTGCTGCAAGCGGCACAAGGTCGAGCCGCTGTTCTCGGCGCTCGAGGGATACGACGCGTGGTTCACTGCGCTCCGCCGCGACCAGTCGGCGTCGCGGGCGAATCTGCAGGAAATCGAAACGTTCAAGTTGCCTGGCAAGACGATCTCACGCGTGGCCCCGCTCGCTGGCTGGACCGCCCGCGATGTGTGGAAGTACGCGAGGGAACACGATATCCCGCTGCTGCCGCTCTACGAGCTGGGTTACACCAGCATCGGCTGCGAGCCGTGCACCGCGATCCCGTTCGATCCTGACAACCCACGCTCGGGCCGCTGGCAGGGCCAGAAGCTCGAGTGCGGGATTCACATCCAGGCTAAGTAATCCGTTAGCGAGCGCGCAGCTTCTCCATCTGCTGCCTGATCGCTTCGATCTCCTTGCGGAGCGCTTCTTCTTTGAGTGAATTGAGGCGCGAGGACGCCATCGCAGCCGATAGCTCGGCCATCGCTGCACGAATCGATTCGATCTGTGTGTTCCTTGCGGCCGTCTCGAGTTGCAGCTTCCCGAGTTCGGCCTGCGCCTGGTGAAGCGCCTCCTGCTTGGCGTTGACCTCCTCCGTGGCGCGACGCAGATCTTCGAAGCCCCTGGTCAGTTGCTCAGAGGCTCGCTGCATCTCTCTCGCGATCACGTCTGGATCGATCTGGGCACCGTCAACGGGTGGCAGAGGCGGTGCCGGAGGAGCAGGCGGCGCGAAAATGGGATCGGCCAGCGGTACTGGCGGGGCCGGAATCAGCGGCGGCGCCGCAGGTAGCGGCGGCACCGGGGTCAGCGGCGACACCGAAAATGCCGGTGGTGCCGGCACTATCGGTGCCTCTCGCGGCGCGGACGGCGCGGGCGGCGCATCCGGGACCCCGTGAACAGACGGCAGTGCCGCGACTGGTGGCAAGGGCGCGTGCGGCGGTCCCGGTGCAGCCGGCGGCACGGGCGGAGCCGGGGGCTCCTGGAGAGCGACGTCATCCTGCAGAATCGCTCGTCCATCATCGGCCCGCGCGAGGGTGAGCGCTGGCATCATGATGGCCGCGACCGCGGTCACAGTCAGACCCGCGATGACGATCCACGCGGTGGATCCGTGCTCGTGGACCGGGGCGGAACCCAACAGGCGTCCTATCCGATCGATGAGCCGCCCGCCGGTAGCATTCAAAGACAGCATAGGCTCCAGTCCTCTCAGTTCTTCGAGTTGCGCGAGCGCTGTCGCATACGCAACTCGATCGCCACACGCCTCTACGACCAGGTCGTCACAGCAGTGCTCTCGCTCAATGCGGATCTGGCGGGAACACCACCAGACCGCCGGGTGATAGAAGAGAAGCGTTTCGACCATCGCCTGCAGTCCGTTCACGAGATAGTCATGGCGCCGCACGTGGGCCAACTCGTGCGCCAGTACCGCGTCGAGGTGGGCTGCAGGCAATCCGGTGATGACGCTGACCGGGAGTAAGATCACCGGCCGGAGGGTGCCCACTACTGCAGGCACGCGAACCACATTCGATGCGAAGACCCGGACCGTCCTCGTGACGCCGAGTCGCCGTGCGAGCGCCTCCAGCCGCAGGAGCACGGTCTTGTCCACGTCCAGCGTGGCGCGCTGCATTCCCGCGATGCCGACGTACGAGACGATCAGCCGAATCGAAAGCAAAACAACACCGGCCATCCACGCGAGAACGCTGATGGACACGATGCGATCGATCGCGGCGGTGGAGACGATGTCACCGGGGGAAGTCGCGAGTGAGACGACGCGCGCGGGCTCCACGGCGTCGGCGGTCAGCACAGTGAGAACGGGTGCCAACAGCATTGCCCCGAGGCCACAGCACGCGGCGAGATAACGCGCCTCCGCCCTATGCCGGTCGACGAGGCGAAGGGTCACCGCCGTGGTAGCGCCAATCAGCGTGCCTTGCCAGATGAAACGGATCAATACCCACCCAATCGTCTGAACCAGCTGTGAATCGAGGAGGGGACTACCCACGGCCTTTCTCCTCGTGCTCCTTCAGGAGGCGGCGTATTTCGCGAAGCTCGTGCGCCGACGCCGGCGTGGCAGCCAATGCCTGCATCACGAGTTGCGAGGGCGACCCGCCAAAGGCGCGATCGAGCAGGTCCCGTATCAGGTGACGCTGCGTCTCCTCCCGAGCAACGGCGGCGCGATACAGATGAACGCGTCCATCCTCCTCACGCACGGCCACGCCTTTCTCCGTCATCAGCTGCAGCAGCTTCAGCGTTGTCGTGTATGCGAACTCACGATCGGCGGAGAGAATGTCGTGGACCTGCCGGACGGTGCTCGGACCACGAACCCACAGCACACGGAGGATTTCGAGCTCGGCGTCGGTCGGCCGCGAAGACGCGCGACGTGCCATGCCTCGCAGTGTCTACGATTGATTTCGTAGTGTCAACGAATTTCTTCGTAGCGGCGTCGTTTCGTCGCCGGCGCCTCTTCTAGACCGTCTGCCGCTTGGTCGCTCCGACTGGCTGCGGTTCGCGGGCAAGCGGCCAGAAACCGAAGAACACCGCGTGATAGATGAGGAACGGAAATGTCACGCTCAAGAGCGCGTTCGCGAGCCAGACCTCCCTGTCGTATCCCGGCGGACCCGACTGCAGCGCACCACTCACCATCGGAAGCAGCGACACATACAAGCGGGCGAGGATCAGGCCGACCGCCACGGCGGCGATGGTGTTCATCACGCCCTTGAGCGGCTGCGCCAACTTCGCGAAGAGCGAGTTCTGAAGCATGTTGAGAACGATGATCGACCCGAAGATGAAGGGCACCGTCACTTGCGTGAGGAACGCCATCGGGTCTGCTCCGGCGCGCATGACGCCAATCGAAAACGCGAGCGCCGCGCCAGCCAGCGCGATGAGCGTCCACACCACTCCGAGGACCGGCTGCTTCATCACACCGGGAAACTTCGTGAGTGGCCACAAGTCGAAACAGAGCACCAGGAACATCACCGCCAGCGCGGTGACGTAGAAGACCAGCGCCGACACTCCGTTGAACATGCCTCTGGGCGCCGACTGTAGATACACTGGCGCACCCTGGAGAAAGTCGTAATTGAAGAAGAGTCGAAACACCGCGTAGGTGATCACGTATGCGCCGATCAGGGCGGCCATCCCCGCAACCAACGGGTTCGCGCTGATTCGATTGAACGGCCAGCCACCCATCATGATGGTGAGCCAGAATGTCGTGGGGACGACGATCACCATGTAGTGCGACGGTATGGGTCCTGGCGGCGAGATGCCCTCGCCCACCGTCATGTAGATGAGTGGGCTGATGATGGCAGTCGCCACAACGGTCACGAGCACGAGGACGATGCCTTTCACTGGCTGACGCGATCCACTCACGAAGCCTGGATTTGCGCTCCACAGCACAACCGCGACAACCTGCATCGGGATAAGGCCGAGCATGACGAAGGCGACCCATCCTGCAAACGTGGGAAAGTCAAACAGCGAGATGAAGCCGAGGGCAATCGCCATCACGATGGCGCTCGAAAGCAAACCAAGTGCGGGTTGAGTCACTGAGGCCTCCTCGGTGAAGCGCGCACTACGTTGACGTGAGATTGGATGAAGGCGGACCGCGACCGCCCGCCTTACCGGTCGGAAAGTATAGCCGGAACTGACATGGCACGAAGGTCGCGAACGCGACCTTCGCGATCATCGTGTTACTTGGCGCCCTTGAGCTCTTCGAAGATCACACCGAAGT
The DNA here is from genome assembly GCA_046732795.1 of Acidobacteriota bacterium. Taxonomy (GTDB): domain Bacteria; phylum Acidobacteriota; class Vicinamibacteria; order Vicinamibacterales; family UBA2999; genus Gp6-AA40. The sequence goes on along the minus strand of JBKPNV010000108.1, from coordinate 7,735 downwards.
TGCCGCCGGGACCGCCGCGGCCGCCGGTGAGGTTGTAATCCTTGAACTTCTCGGGCAGCTTCAAGTCCATCATCGCCTGCTCCGGAGTCTTGCCGGCCTTGAGCGACGCGCGTGCGTGCTCGAGGAACAACCGGTTGAACTCGCCGAAGTCAACGAGATCCTGGAACTTCATGGTGACCGGTGAGTGGCCATTGATGACCACGTCGACGTTCTTGATCGTGGTCGCTGCCTTCCGGATCGTGTCGGGGTAGGCGACGCCGCTGCCGCCGTTGTTCCGATCGATGAGCGGCTGTCCTTTGTTGGCGAACGCGTCTCCCGCGTGCACGACGCGCGCGTTGCGGAACACCACGAACGCGTCGCCGTTGGTATGTGCCGCTCCAAAGTAATAGAGGTCGATCGCGTCCTTCCCGCCGAGCACCGTCATCTTGTCCTTGAACGTTTTATCGGGAAGACCGTGCTTGTTCGCCGCCTCCTGGAACATCGGCATCTTCTGCATGTTCGTGGCGGTGTTCTCCTGCGACACGATCTCCACGCTGGCGGGAAAGAAGATGTTGCTCCCGTTGTGGTCACCGTGCGTGTGCGTGTTGATGATGTGCGTGATGGGCTTATCGGTCACCGTCTTGACCTGATCGAGAATGCCCTGCCCGTTGTCCGGGTTCTTCGTGTCGACCAGAACGACGCCCTTCTCCGCGATGTAGACGCCCGTGTTGCCACCGGCGCCAAAGATGAAATAGAGGTTGTCGGCGACCTTTTCGATCTTGCCGAGTGCAGGACCACCGCCTCGGCCACCTTCACGGCCTTGCCCTCCCGCCGCCGGCTGTTGTTGCGCACCGAGGTTCGCGGCCGCTGCCGCGACCACACCCGCAATTACGATCATGCCGAGCACGTACGTGCGTCTCATCGCGCCCTCTCTATGAAATCGGTCGACGATCGTCAGTCGTCCGTGGGGAGAACCCATGAATCGAGCGAACGAATTGTATCGTGGGCGCGCGTGCGCCGACATCCCCGCAAATGGTCCAGCTCAACGTTGTCAGCGCTCCGAACCAACCAGGCCGAAGTTCTTCTTCAGTCCTTGCCAGTGCGTGTAGTAGTCGCGTTCGAGCAACTCCGTTTCGAGCGCGAACCGCGTCGGACGGATTGGCAACTGGGTTTCGAAGAGGAACACCAGCGTGTCGTCCAGAAACTGCGGCTTCAGTTCCGCGGTCCTGCCGCGCTCGTACGCGTCGGCGTCAGGTCCGTGACCGGACATGCAGTTGTGCAGGCTTGCGCTGCCGGGACCGAAGTGATCGCCCTTGCCGATGTACTTTCCCGCGATCAATCCGAGAAACTCACTCGCAACGTTCCGGTGGAATGGTGGCGGACGGAACGTGTGTTCGGCGACGGTCCATCGTGGCGGGAAACATCCGAACTCCATGTTGGAGGTACCAGGAACGGACGTCGGCGAAGCAAGCACACAGTAGATCGATGGATCGGGATGATCGAAAGTGACTGTGTTGATGCATTGGAACTTGTAGAGGTCGTACCGGAACGGCAGATAGTTGCCGCGCCAGGCAACGATGTCGAGCGGCGAATGATCGATCTCCGCCTCCCACAGTCCCCCGCCATATTTCGCGATCAGTCGGAAGTCACCTTCTCGATCTTCAAACTCTGCCTTGGGTGTCTCGAAATCACGTGCGTTCGCCAATCCGAACGTGCCGATCGGTCCGAGGTCGGGTAGCCGTAGATGTTGACCGTAATTCTCGCAGATGAAACCGCGAGCTGAGCCGTCGGGAAGCTCGACCCTGAACTTGACACCGCGCGGCATGAGGACGATGTGACCGGGCGGCGCATCGAGCACACCGAATTCAGTGTGCACCGTCAGCGCGCCGGCTTGCGGAACTATCAGCAGTTCACCGTCGGCGCTGTAGAAAAACCGGTCCCGCATAGAAATATTAGCCGCGTACATGTGAATAGCGGCGCCAGATTGCGAAGCGGGATCGCCATTGCCGCCGATGGTGACGATGCCGTCGATGAAATCGGTGGGGTCGGCCGGGATGGGCATCGCTCTCCAGCGAAGCTGGTTGGGCGTGGGTGGTACCTCGTTGAATGGTCCGCTGCGGATCAAACGTGAATCGCGCGCCGTGAACGGCTTGTGCATCGCGGACGGTCGGATACGATACGTCCACGTCGATCGGCTGACGCCCCGCGGCGCGGTAAATGCCGTACCGTTCAATTCCTCGATATACAAACCCAAAGGTGGCTTCTGCGGTGTGTTCTGGTCTCGCGGCAACGCCCCAGCTATCGCCTCGGAGGCGAACTCGTTTCCGAAGCCCGACAGATAGGCGCGCTCAGATGATCCCATGGCGAACGTAGGCTATCGCCGCTGGTGTGCAAGGTCAACCGCGGCCGCCGCGGTTCGACACCCACATTTCACACAACGATCTGCAAACCGCTCCACGCGGCGCGGCACTTGCTACTACTCGCTGTCGTCAGACGATTTCTCGAACGAGCACGCGGAAATACGAACGAAAGGTAGCAGGAAGCTGAGAATAAAGTTCGTTTCCGCGGAGACTGTTCAGCTGACAGCCTAACGCCACGGAGTCTTCAGTGATGGTCGATATTGATCGACCCGTCATTCGCATGTTCATCCAGCAACTCGTCACAGTTCGCTGGGAGACTCGCATTGCGGATAAACGCGGGTTGGAATTGAAGGTCTTCGGGCCGGGCGCGTTGCGGCGCTCGTATTCGTTCCAGGATGCGCTCTCGCTGGTCGAATATCAGGTTCAATTGGAGCGGCAGTTGCTCTCGAGTGGTTACGGCGTGTTGGCCCTGAGCGATCGACGAATCGGGTATGACCGTCGCCGACAGCCGCGCACCGCGGAAGACAGGCGCAAGCAGTGACGACCGAAGGACCCGGGATGCTCCACATCGTCGCGAAGAATGACTCCCCGTTGCAGCGAATCGCAGTGGCGCGGCGCCACATCGAGACAGCGATCGCGCACATCAACGACGTGGCACAGACGCGCGTGCTCGAACAGGCGAACACCTCGGCGGTCGACGAACTGCGGCTGATTGTCCGTGCCCTCGCTGACATCCGCGAAGCGCTTCGCAGCCGCGAATGGTCCCCGGCGACCGACCAGCCGAATCAAGCGAAACCCGTCACCGCGCTCGTGGAGTAATCCGTCGTCGAGCGCACGCTTCAGCCTGCGCGGTCTCTGGCCCTTCGATCTACACTTTGCTGCATGCGCAATGCAGCTCTCTCTCTTTTCTGCGGTCTGACGATCTCTCTCGCGGGATGGACCCTCGTCGGCGGCGCCGCCGACGCCGACCGCGATTGGCCCGCGTATGCCGCCGACAAGGGAAGCACGAAGTATTCACCGCTCGATCAAATCAACAAGAACACGATCAAGAACCTGCGAATCGCATGGACACGCTCCGGTTTGCCCGAGGAACTCCGCGCCTCCTTTCCCGACGCGCAGGCGGCGGCCAACTATCAACACACTCCGCTCGTCGTTGGCGGCGTGATGTACATCAGTTCGGCTGTCGGGGCCGTGGTCGCGCTCGACCCTGCCAGCGGCAAAACGATGTGGTACGACACGCTGCCACCTCGTCCCGACGGACAAGGCCCCGCCCGCGGCGGCGCGACGCGTGGGCTCGCCTACTGGAGCGACGGGAAAGACGCGCGCATCGTCACCAACGTGGGCGCCAACCTCGTTGCGCTCAACGCCAAGACGGGCAAGCGCTACGCCGACTTCGGGGAGAACGGCCAGGTCGATCTGACCAAAGGATTCGAGCGTCCGATCACGGGCTGGCGCTGGAGCAGCGGACCGATCGTCGTCAAAGATGTCGTTGTCGTGGCGGGCGTTCCCTCGCCGGCCACGGACATCCTCAACGAGCGTGCACGCGCCCCGAAGGAAATGCCGCCCGACGATGTGCGCGGCTACGACGTGCGCACGGGGAAATTGGTGTGGACGTTCCATGTCGTACCGCGAAAGGGTGAGCCAGGCAACGACTCGTGGCTCAACGACTCCTGGACGTACTCCGGCAACAGCGGTGCGTGGTCGCTGCTGAGCGCCGATGAAGATCTCGGCTACGTCTACCTGCCCTTCGAAGAGGCCACAGGCGATTACTACGGCGGCACGAGACCTGGCAACAACCTGTATGCCGAGTCGATCGTGTGTCTCGATGCGCGCACCGGAAAACGGGTGTGGCACTTCCAGACCATCCATCACGGCCTGTGGGACTACGACCTGCCGGCGGCGCCGGTGCTCGGCGATATCACCGTCAACGGACGACGAATCAAGGCGGTGGCGCAGGTGTCGAAGCAGGCGTTCGTCTACGTGTTCGATCGCGTGACAGGTCAACCGGTGTGGCCGATCGAAGAGCGGCCGGTGCCGAAAGGCGACGTGCCCGGCGAATGGTATTCCCCGACGCAGCCGATCCCCTCGAAGCCGGCGGCATTCGATCAACAGGGTGTCTCTGACAACGATCTGATCGACTTCACGCCGGAGTTGAAGGCCGAGGCAAAGAAGATCGTCGGTGAATACAAGACAGGACCGATTTACACACCACCGGTTCTTCTGGGGAGTGCTGACGGACCGAAGGGACTGTTGCTCGTCCCCGGGACGAATGGCGGCGCCGACTGGGGTGGCGCCGCGTTCGATCCGGAGACCGGCATGCTCTACGTGCCGTCGGCTCACATGCCCACGGTGATCGCGTTGGGCAAGTCACAGCACCCGGAATCGACGTTGCCATACGTGAAGCAGCAGGTGCCCTGGCCGCTGGGACCACAGGGACTTCCCGATCCGTTCAAGCCCCCGTACTCGCGGCTGGTGGCGATCGATTTGAACAAAGGTGAGATCGCCTTCTCCGTCGCCAATGGCGACGGGCTTCGCAATCACCCGGCGTTCAAAGGGCTCACTCTCCCGCCGCTCGGCACGCCAGGCCGGCTTGCCGCGCTGGTGACCAGGAGCTTCGTCTTCATGGGCGAAGGAAGTGACAGCGGCGTGGGTCTCCCTCCAGGGGGCCCATGGGGCGGCAAGAAATTCCGCGCGTTCGACAAGAAGACGGGCGCGATCGCGTGGGAGATGGAGTTGCCGGCCGGCGTCAGCAACGCGCCGATGACCTACATGACCAAGGGCAAGCAGTACATTGTCGTCGGGATCTCGGGACGTCAGTATCCCGGTGAGCTCGTGGCTCTTGCGCTTCCTTGAGGTCCGGGGGCTGCGCTTCGCCCGGACTTACGGGTTCGGCGGCGGCGCGTCGCCTTCGCGACAGGCGGCGTTATTCGTGTTGGGAACTGTGAGACCCGTGCCGCCGCAGCAGTAGACGGTGCATTTCTCCGGCGGCTTGTACGTCGCTCTCAGCTTCTTCCCATACTCCGGGTAGGTCGTCGCTGCTCCGCCGCGCACCGCTTCGAGCGGCAGCTTGAATGTCTCGGCGAATTCCCGGAGGTAAGGATTTTCGCCCGGCAGATAGTGCGGCACCTCGCCTGGCGGGCGCGGGATCTCCACCTGCGGTTCACACGGCTCCGGCAACACGCGCGTCTGCGGATCGAGCTCGAACGTCGCGTTCCTGATGAACGGCTCCTCGTAGTAAATCGGATCGGTGAGGATCATCGTGATCGTCAGCAGGTCGCCATGTCGCGCGTAGTACTCGGTGATGGTCGCCTGATCGCTGTGGGGAACGCCGTTGCGCCACACGAGCCCCGCCTTCAGGTGCGTCGTCTGCGCCGCAATCATTCCACCCTGCCAGACACCGGTCGTGAACCCGCCGGCCGTATGCGGCGAGTTCTTCGAGGGGTGCGGGCGTCCGTCCATCCACACCGTGTGCGGAGCGCGATCGACAGTTCCAGTCATGTGCAAGGCGACGATTGCTCCGGAAATCGGATCGACTTCAGGTTCGATGCGCAGGTTCTGCGGGCCCATGACGATGTACTGAGAGGTGTACTGGATGCACTGCCGCTCGGGCATGTTCTGCATCGAGACCTGATACAGATCCGCATACGCACGGGCCTCGTCGTTGATCGGAAGCCCGCTGTAGTCGCCAATGTGCGGACCGGGTGCGCGCTCGATCCAGTCTTCGTGCAGGCGATTGGCCCACGAACCTGCCAAATCGATGATCTGCCCGCGGGTCGCCGCGGCGGCAGCCTCGACCTGCCCTTGCGCAAACGCTGGCGCAGTCATGAGCATCGCGGCGGCCGTTAGCACACTTATCTTCATTCCCCACCCTCGCATTGCTAGCTTGCCTCGCATGCCGACGGATCCCACTTCGATCCGTTCGCTTCCTTCTTGAAGTTGAGCGAGGTGATCCAGGTCCGGCTCAGATACGTCGGGTCCTCGACCACCGTCGTGATCACGATCCACTGTTCGCCGGTGGGCTGACGAAGAAGATCCCAATATTCCGTCAGCGTGGTCTTCTCGCTGAACGGCACGCCGTTCTTGCGCAGGTATCCCGGCATCAACCCGGTCGTCACCGTCTTCAGATTGCCAAACCGCTGATCGGCAGGAGGCAGCGGCTGTCCGCGGCGCCCCTGACGCGTCTCCCACTGCGCGGTCGTGTTCCCCTGCCGTGTCGGGCCACCCGCAGGCGGTTTCCAGTCACCAAAATGCAGCAACCGTGTCTGCGTACCGGTGTCGGTGTCCACTTTCAGGGTCGTATCGTCCTGCCAGGTGATGTGCAGTCTGGTTGGCAGACGCATGAGCCCCGGCGCACCATACGTCTTGCACTGATCACCAGCGGCAGTGTCTTTCGCCGGGTCCCACGCATCGGCCGCTGTCTTCGCCGCGGCGTTGATCGGAATGCTGACGTAGTCGCCCTTGGGCGGCGTCACCATGCGCCAACGCCAGTCCTCTGTGATCACAGAGACCCAGTAACCCGTGAGATCGATCGGTGCTGCGGCGCGAGGTGTGGCTGGTGGTTCGGTCGCCGCCGCTCCCCTGGCGCCGCGCCCACCCTGCCCTTGTCCACGTGCCGGAGCCTGAGCGAGCAGCGCCGGCGATGTGAGCAGCGCAATGAGCAACGCGGTTGCGTATAGGAAAGTGACCGTTTTCACGTCGCTACTTTCCGCCGAGGTCCTTGTAGACAGCTTCAATGAACGTGTCCGTCGTCCACGCGCCGGTATTGCTGCCGTACCTGCCGCGGAATCCCTTGACCGGATCGGCCTTGCGGATTTGATCGAGCGTCATCCCCTTGCCGATCCACGCCCGAATCCGATCGCGAACAATCGTCACCATGTCGCGATAGTCGACGACGTCGGCTTCGTGGCTGATGAGGCCGTGCCCGGGCACGACGACGGTGCCGCCTTCCTGCCAGATGAAGGGAACCGGCGGGACGGTGATGCTGATGATGCGGTTGAGACTGTCGATCACCCCTTGAATACTTCCGCCCTTCTCACGATCGATGACGGGAAATCGTGTCTGGTCGAAGACATCGCCGGTGACGAGCACATCGGATCGACGGAAAAAGACCATGCTGTCGCCGTCGGTATGCGCCGACGGCTGATGCGTCGTGATAATGGCTTCGCCGTTGATATAGAGATCCTTTTGTGCTTCTTCGAGCGCTGATGAATAGGTCACCGTCGGCCAGGCACCGATTGGAAACACGGATTTCTCGCCTTCCGGGGCGGCCATTCTCGATTGAACGTTTTCTTCGGCCAGAATCGGGGCACGGCCGCCAGCGGCACCAATCTCGTTCAGACCGCCGGTCGGAATCACCGACTGGCCGGCAGCGGACAGTTCGTCGTTTCCACCGACGT
>JBKPNV010000107.1:0-2166 GCA_046732795.1 Acidobacteriota bacterium | reverse complement strand
CCTCACGACGCTGGCGCGACGCGCGTATCGCGGTCCCGTCAATCCCGGCGAGATCGATACGTTGATGGAGTTCTACAAACGCGGGCGGCACTCGGGTGACTTCGATTCGGGAATCCAGGAGGCGCTCGCCCGCGTGCTGGTGGCGCCGCGGTTCGTTTACCGTACGGAGGAAGAGCCGGCGACCATCGAATCGGGGCAGCCGTATCGAGTCAGCGACATCGACCTTGCGTCACGGCTCTCCTTCTTCCTGTGGAGCAGCATTCCTGATGATGAGCTGATCGAGCTGGCGGCCAAGGGGCGGCTGCGCGATCCCAAGGTGCTCAATCAGCAGGTCAAGCGCATGCTGGCGGACGCGAAGGCGGATGCCCTGGTCGAAAACTTTGCGGGTCAATGGCTCTACCTGCGCGAGCTCGATCATCTGCAGAGCGAGGCGAAGAACTTCGACGAGAACCTGCGCCAATCGTTCCGGCGCGAGACCGAACTGCTCTTCACGACGATCGTTCGCGACGATCGCAGCCTCATCGATCTGCTCGACGCCGACTACACCTTCGTCGACGAGCGACTGGCCCGGCACTACGGGATCCCCAACGTCCAGGGAAGCTACTTCCGCCGCGTGCCGCTTCCACCCGACAGCCCGCGCCGCGGTCTGCTCGGGCAGGGCAGCATGTTGACGGTGACCTCAATCGCCACACGCACGTCCCCGGTTTCACGAGGCAAGTGGGTCCTCGAAAACCTGCTCGGCACGCCGGCACCGGTGCCGCCCCCGGGAGTCGAGACGAACCTTGGCGGCGCCGAAGCGGCCAAGACGAGCTCTCTGCGACAGCGGCTCGAGGCGCACCGGGCAAGCCCGGTCTGCGCGTCCTGTCACCGCATCATGGACCCGATGGGGTTCGCGCTGGAGAACTTCGACCTGATCGGAGAGTGGCGTGAATTCGATGGTCCTTCGCCCATCGACTCCACCGGTCAGTTGGCCGATGGGACACCGGTCAAAGGCCCCGGAGATCTTCGCCGGGCGGTGCTGAGCCGCTCGGATGCGTTCATGACGACCGCGACGGAAAAGCTGTACACATACGCGCTGGGACGGCCTGTGCACTCTTACGACATGCCGACGGTTCGAGGCATTGTGCGGCGCGCCGCGGCGAACGACAATCGATTCTCATCGCTGGTGATGGGCATCATCGAGAGCGACGCGTTCCAGAAGCGAGTGAAGAAGTAGAGGCGGGCCTTTAGAGCCGCGCGGAGATCACGATGGCATTCATTACCAAGACGCACCTGTCTCGCCGGACGTTCCTTCACGGGATGGGCGTCACCATGGCGCTGCCGCTTCTGGAGTCGATGATTCCGGCTGCGACGGCCTTCGGACAGACAGTTGCGAAGCCGCGGACACGACTCGGCGCCATCTATTTCCCGCACGGCGCGATCATGCCGAAGTGGACACCGGCCCAGGAAGGCGCGGGCTACGAGCTCACCGAGATTCTCCAGCCAATCAAGCCGTTCTACGATCAGGTCAGCATCATCAGCGACCTGCGGCACGCCAACGCGTACGGCAGCGGCGCCACCGCCAACCACAATCGATCTGCGGCCGCGTTTCTGAGCGGCGCATTTGCGGAGGTCGGTGCGCAGCCGTCGCTTGGGATCACCGTCGATCAGATTGCGGCGCAGAAGATCGGTCAGGACACGCCACTTCCTTCGCTCGAGCTCACCATCGAAGAGCCAAGCCTGAACTGCGGCGACGGTCTGAGCTGCTCGTATCGCGACACGATCTCCTGGCAGGGACCGCACGCGCCACTCCCCATGCAGAACAACCCGCAGGTCGTATTCGAGCGGCTGTTCGGCGACGGCAACACGGCGGCTCAGCGGAAGGCTCGCCGCGACCAGTCGATCAGTCTGCTCGATTCCGTGATGGGGGAAGCGTCGACACTTCAGCGCAAGCTGCCGGCATCAGATCGCAGCCGTCTCGATCAATACCTGACCGACGTTCGCGAGATCGAGCGACGGGTGCAGAAAGCCGGCCAGCAACTCTCCGACGATCTTCCGATACCGACCGCGCCCACCGGCGTGCCGCGCGACGTCGAAGAGCACATCAAGTTGATGTACGACCTGCAGGTGCTGGCGTGGCAGGCGGAGATCACGCGCATCTCCACGTTCCTGATGTGCAAGGAGCTC
>JBKPNV010000106.1:0-15041 GCA_046732795.1 Acidobacteriota bacterium | reverse complement strand
GTTCATCGCAGTACCCGCGTACGGTGTTCATTGGCTCGGAGTCGCTTCTCGCGGCATGGAATGCGTATGGCGGTCAGACGAGTGAGGTGATCTCGATTCCGCCGACCGATTTCTCGTATGCCATCGATCTGATCGGCGAGGCGCAGCCCGAGGTCGTCGTGATCGAACAGGCTGTTGCGGCGAACGGCGCCGGCTCAGCGCTGATGCACCGCTTGCACGACGAGCGGTATCTGCGCGGAACGGAGGTCCGGCTGCTGCCACCTAATCAGGCGGCAGCGTTGAGGTCATCCGGGCCTGGAGAGCTCGATCCACACACATGGCTCAGCGGCCTGGCCCAGGCACTGCCACCGAGACCCGAGAGGCGCGCGGCACGCGTCCGTGCCGAGACCGATGAGAAGGCGCTCATCGACGGGGAGCCGGCAACGTTGATCGATCTGTCAGCAGTGGGCGCGCAGGTGCGGTCGGAAGCCGTGCTGAAGCCGCGGCAACGGATCCGCCTGGTGCTGCGGCCGGAGCGCGGTTCGCTCAAAGCCGTAGCCATCGTCGCGTGGTCCGCATTCGAAATCGGACCCACACCCACCTATCGTGCGGGTGTGGCCTTCACGCGAGCGATTCCCGATCCTGCGTAAGCGGCGGCGTTTTGAGTTACGCCGCCTTCGAACTGGAATACGAGCTCCCGAAATCACGCGACTTGCGCCGGCGGCGCACCTTCAGCAGGGCGAACCCCGCGACCACGAGTAGGGCAAACAGAATCCACGACATGCTTGTGCCTCCAGGTACGAACAAGAGCAGGCGCAAGCCATGTACCCGGACAAACGACACAGAACGCCCCATGACGGCACGTCCAGGCCGCCGAGCTGATTCCAGAACCGTAACGGGATCACCAGGTTGGCCGGAGTGAGCGAATGACGAGACAGTGCGGGGGGGTGGTTGTTCAGACCCGCCGTCCTCGGCGGGTCTGAAGGCCCGCTGCTACTGCAAGATTCGCAGCAGCCTCGTGATCGGGTCGAAGTAGCGATCGACGACGCGCTCCTTGAGCGGAATGATGGCGTTGTCGGTGATGTGGATGTGCTCGGGACAGACCTTGGTGCAGCACTTCGTGATGTTGCAGTAGCCGATGCCGTGCGCGTCCTTGAGTGCAGGCACGCGATCCTCGGTGTCGAGCGGATTCATCTCGAGATTCGCGGCGTAGACCAGGAAGCGCGGGCCGATGAACTCGTCGTGCTTGTTGTGATCGCGCAGCACGTGACACACGTCCTGGCAGAGGAAGCACTCGATGCACTTCCGAAACTCCTGCACGCGATCGATATCCTTCTGCGCCATGCGCCACGTGCCATCGGGCGCGTCGGGCTTGCGCGGCTTGAACTTCGAGATACCCTTCTTCACGCGGAAGTTCCACGACACGTCGGTAACGAGATCCTTGATGGGCGGGAATGCGCGCATCGGCTCGACGGTCACTGGTTCGTGCAGGTTGACCTGGCTGAGTCGGGTCATACACATCAGCCGCGGCTGGCCGTTGATCTCGGCCGAGCACGACCCGCACTTGCCCGCCTTGCAGTTCCACCGCACCGCCAGATCGGGCGCCTGCTCCGCCTGAATCTTATGAACGACATCGAGGACGACCATGCCGTCGCTGACCTCGGTGTGAAAGGTCTGGAAGGTACCGTCCTTCTCTGGATGCGTGCGCCAAATCTTGAATGTCGCAGTACTCAGGGCCATTTGGTTATGGTCTCCGCGGGGGCTGAAGCCCCCGCTCTACGCTGTTCTGTCGAGCGCCTCGTAGAGCGCAGGCTTCAGCCTGCGCGGCCTACGTTTTTTGTTCTTCGATCACCTGCTTGAGGTGATCGGGGATCGGGGGGATCGGGATGCGGCCGATCTCCATCACGTCACTTGCTCCCTGCCTCACCGCGATGTTGATCGTGCTGAACTCGGCGACCTTGTCCGGGTAGTCTTCCCGGAAATGACCGCCGCGGCTTTCCTTGCGCGCGATCGCCGAGCGCGCGACCGCCTCGGACACGGTGAGCAGGTTGCGCAGGTCGAGCGCCGTGTGCCAGCCGGCGTGATACTCGCGGTGACCCGCGACACCGACGCGCGCTGCCCGCTCCTTGAACTGTGCGATGCACTTGAGCGCTTCCCGCATCTCGCTCTCAGTGCGCACGATTCCCACGAGCGCCTGCATCGTCTCCTGCAGATCGGATTGCACCTTGTACGGGTTCTCTCCGCGGTCGCCACGCTCGAACGGCGCAAGCGACGCGCGCATCGCGCTCTCGACCAGCCCATCGTCCACACGGGGAACCGGGTGCTCCTTCGCCCACGTGGCCGCGTACTCGCCGGCGCGTTTGCCGAAGACGATCAGATCGGACAGTGAATTCCCGCCGAGGCGATTGGCGCCGTTGATGCCCGACGCGCATTCGCCTGCGGCGAACAGTCCCGGGACCGTCGACATCTGGGTGTCGGCGTCAACGCGCACACCGCCCATGACGTAATGCGTCGTCGGTCCGACTTCCATCGGCTCCCTGGTGATATCGAGATCAGCGAGCTCTTTGAACTGGTGATACATGCTCGGGAGCTTGCGCATGATGTGCGCCTCGGAGTCCTTGAGCTTCTCTTTGATCCACGCGATGTCGAGGAACACGCCACCATGTGGAGATCCGCGGCCGGCTTTGACCTCGCGATTGATGCAGCGCGCGACGTGATCGCGGGTGAGCAGCTCGGGCGGACGACGGGCGCTCTTGTCGCCCTGGGTATAGCGCCAGCCTTCTTCGGGATCGGAAGCCGTCTGCGGTTTGTAGTTGTCCGGGATGTCGTCGAACATGAACCGGCGTCCCTCGCTGTTCTTGAGGACGCCACCCTCGCCGCGCACACCCTCGGTCACAAGAATTCCGCGCACGCTCGGCGGCCAGACCATCCCGGTCGGATGGAACTGGATGAACTCCATGTCGATCAGCTCTGCCCCGGCCCGATAGGCGAGCGCGTGGCCGTCACCAGTACCCTCCCAGCTGTTGCTGGTGATCTTGTAAGCGCGTCCGAGGCCACCGGTTGCGAGCACAATCGCCTTCGCGTTGAAGACGTGGAAGCGTCCGCGCTCGCGATCGTAGGCGAGCACGCCGGCGGCGCGACCGTTGTCGAGAATCAGATCGATGACCGTGTGCTCCATGTGCACGGTCATCCCCGTATAGACGGCATGATCCTGGAGCGTGCGAATCAGCTCGAGTCCGGTCCGGTCGCCGACGTGCGCCAGTCGCGGATAGCGGTGACCACCGAAATTACGCTGGTTGATGCGCCCATCCGGCGTACGATCGAACACTGCGCCCCAGCCCTCCAGCTCGCGCACGCGATCGGGCGCTTCCTTGGCGTGCAACTCTGCCATGCGCCAGTTGTTCACGTACTGGCCGCCGCGCATCGTATCGGCAAAGTGCACGCGCCAACTGTCGCGATCGTCGTTGTTGGCCATGGCCGCGGCCATGCCGCCTTCGGCCATGACCGTGTGCGCCTTACCGAGCAGCGACTTGCAAATGAGGCCGACGGACACCCCGCTCGACGCGGCTTCGATCGCGGCGCGCAAACCCGCCCCGCCAGCGCCGATGATGAGGACGTCGTAGCTGTAACTCTGATACGCCGCCATCAGACGAGCCTCACGTCAGTGATGATGCCCATCGAGCAAAGACGGACATACAGGTCCGACAGCGCGACCGAGAAGAGGCTCATCCAGGCGAACAGCATGTGACGGCCGTTGAGCGCGCTCGAGCAGTTGTAGCAGGTGTGCCGCATTGGCGACTTCGAAACTTCGTCCTTCACGCCGCCTGCAAGGTGACGGATCGAGTGGCATCCGAGCGTGTAGCAGCTGAGGAGCACCACGTTCACCGCGAGGACCAGCGTTCCGACGCCGATGCCGAATTCCTGCTGACCCGTGGCCGGATTCGTGAACCACAGCGCCAACCACACGTCGTAGGACAGAATCAGCAGAAAAATGCAGGCGATGTATGCGAAGTAGCGATGCACGTTCTGGAGAATGAGCGGGAGCGTGCGCTCTCCCCAGTAGCTGTGACGAGGCTCACCCACCGTGCACGACAGTGGGTCCATCCAGAACGCCTTGTAATAGGCACCGCGGTAGTAATAGCAGGTAAAGCGAAACAGACCCGGGAACGGCAGGATCAGCAGCGCGGGCGAGAACGGCGCGAGCGCCGGCCACCAATCCGGTTTCGGTCCGAATAAGGCATGGTGAGAAGATCCCCACAGCTCCGGCGAGTAGAACGGGGAAAGATAGGGGCCGTAGGTGTAGTGCGCGTTCTGGAACGCCGCCCAGGTCGCATACACCACAAAGCCGCCGAAGACCGTGAACACGATCATCGGTTCGATCCACCACCAGTCGCGCCGGCGGGTTTCTCCGAACGTCCGCGGCACGATCTTGACGGGGACTGCCTCCATCAACTGCCTCCGAATGGGACGAAATACAAGTGGCAAACCTTATTACGTTACACCACAGCTACGTTGTGGCGTAACGCCTCCCAGTTCCAAGTTCCGAGTTCCGAGTTCCCAGTTCGTGTTCATTGTTCCAGAAGGTTCCCGGTTCCGGGTTCGACGTTCCCGAACTCTGAACACGAACTCGGAACTCGGACCCTGGAACATGGAACTGTATGCGTCAGGGCAATGCGGCAACCGCTGCCTGTGCACACTCATTCGCAACGGTGACATAACGCTGCACTGCATCCGTGCCAATCACATACGGATGCGGACTTCCCTGCTTCCTCTGTGCCAGCGCCGGGATCTTGGTCTTGGTGCCGTCGAAATCCGTGTGATTGGCAAAGAGCACGTCGGCGCCTGCTTCAGCCACGATGTCCCTGAATCGGATCGCCGAGGCCGCATACGCCTGGAGCCGCGTCTTGTCAGGGCCGAAATTGAACGCCGTGCCGCCCCACGCGGCCGCAATGTGACGTTGACCGTTGTCGAACACCGGCACGATCGACGACACCGTGCCCGGCGTATGTCCCGGCGTGATGTACATCGTCAGGGTCGTATCACCGAGCGTCAGTTTCTGACCGTCGGTCACGACCATGTCGCGCTTCGGCTTCCACGGTGGGTTCTGCTTCTCGACCATGTCCCAATCGGCAGCGGACATGAGGATGCGTGCGTTGAATTTCTCCTGGAGGAACTTTGCCCCGCCGGCATGATCGAGATGGCCGTGTGAGACGAGGACGTACTTGATATCGGCAGGATTCAATCCGAGCTTCTTCAAGCCGCCGACCACTTCGTCCTCGACCGAGTAGTCGTAAATCGCGTCGATGAGGATGATGCCCTGCGACGTGGTGATCGCCCACGACGAATACTCTGTCATCCCGACGTAGTACATGTTGTCAAAGACCTTGGCCGGTTCGGCATGCCAGGTCTCGCGGGCTGGCGTCGGGGGAGGGCCCCCTCCACGTCGACCGCGGCCGCCGGCTCCCCCGCCTGCAGGTGAGCCTTCACGAGGCGTCGCAAGCGTCCGCGCTTCGTTGCAGGTGCGGTTGAAGATCGCAGTGTGCTCGGTGCCAGCCGCCGCCTTGGCCGCCGCGATGTGCTTTTCCATCTCAGCCGACGACTGCGCCGCGGCAGCAGCAACTCCCGCCACACCAGCGAGTGCAAACGTCGCGAACAACTTGGTCACGATGCCCTCCCTGCGAACCTCGAACCCCGAACGCGGAACTATTTGCGCTTCGGCTTGTAGACGTGCGTACTCTGCCCGAAGAACACTTCCGCGCTCTCCATCACGGATTCGGAGAGTGTCGGGTGCGGATGAATCACGAGCTTCATGTCTTCAGCGGTCGCGCCCATCTCAATGGCCAGCGTACCCTCCGCGATCAACTCCCCCGCTCCTGAACCCGCAATGCCGACGCCGAGCACGCGCCCGGTCTTCGGTTCGAGCACGAGCTTCGTCAACCCCTCGGGGCGGTCCACCGTGATTGCACGGCTCAACGCTCCCCACGGGAATTTGGCCACCTCGATCTCGATTCCTTCGGCCTGGGCCTGTGACTCGGTCAGTCCGCACCACGCGATTTCGGGATCGGTGAAGACAACCGCAGGAATCGCCTGCGGTTCGAAGACCGCCTTGTGGCCCGCGATCGCTTCGACTGCAACACGCGCTTCATGCGATGCCTTGTGCGCCAACATCGGCTCGCCCGCCACGTCGCCAATGGCGAAGATATTGCGCTCGGCCGTCCGACGCTGCGGGTCGGTTTCGATGAATCCCTTTGCGTCGACTTTCACTGCTGTCGTCTCGAGGCCCGGAATCTTCGAGTTCGGACGACGGCCGACGGCGACGAGGACGCGATCGAACAGTTGCTCCTTTTCGGCGACGTCGCCCTCGAAGGTGACGCGGATGCCGGTGCCGTCCTCCGTGACCTTCACCACTTTCGTATTCAGCATGATCGCCGCGAACAGCTTCTTGAGGCGCTTCTCGAGCACTCCCACCAGATCGCGATCGGCGCCTGGCAAGAGACCCGGTGTCATTTCGACAACGGACACCTTGCTGCCGAGGGTCGCATACACGGATCCGAGTTCGAGGCCGATGTAGCCGCCACCGATGACGAGCAGCGACTTCGGAACATCGGGAAGCTCGAGACCCGATGTCGAGTCCATCATGCGCGGGCTGTCGAGCGACAGCGACGGTATCCGCGTCGGATGTGAGCCCGTGGCCAGAATCAAGTGCTCGAACTGCAATTCGACGGTGCCACCGGCGCCAGCCACCGTGAGCGATCTCGGGCTCGTCAGCGTCGCGCGCCCTTGCAGGAACTTCACCTTGCGAAGCCTCGCCACGGTACCCACGCCGGACGTGAGCTTGTCGACGACGCCCTGCTTGTAGGAGCGGAGCTTGTCGACGTCGATGGCGGGCTCAGCGAAGCTGACGCCCCAATTGCCGGCATGCTTCGCCTCGTCGATCACCTTGGCGACGTGCAGCAGCGCCTTCGACGGGATGCACCCGCGATAAAGGCACACGCCTCCGGGGTTCTTTTCCTCATCGATGAGGGCCACCTGCATGCCAAGGTCAGCCGCATAAAAGGCCGCCGCATATCCGCCAGGGCCTGCGCCCAGTACCGCAACCTGAACCGAATCCGCCATTAATGCACCAGTGAGAGCAAGAGGCGATGACGGAAGGATTCGACCAGATCCATCATCATCCGACCAATGAGAGCAGGAAAGGCTGCTCGATTGCTTCGACGACCCATCGCAGGAATCGCATCGCATCCGCACCGTCGATGACGCGATGGTCGTATGAGAGCGACAGCGGCAGCATCTGACGCGGTTCCCAGTGTCCGTCCTTCCACGCCGGTTCCGTCGTGCCGCGTGAGACGCCGAGAATCGCGACCTCAGGCCAGTTCACGATGGGCGTGAAATAGGTCCCGCCGATACCCCCAAGGTTCGAGATCGTGATGCCGCCGCCACTCATCTCCTCGAGCGACAGCTTCTTCTCTCTGGCACGCTCGGCCAGGCGCTGCAGCTCGACGGCGATCTCCATGATGTTCTTGCTGTCGGCATCGCGGATCACCGGAACGAGAAGACCACGGTCGGTGTCCACTGCGACACCGACATTCACGTATTTCTTGAAGACAATCTCGCCGCGCTCGCTGTCGATCGACGCGTTGAACTGCGGGAACTTCCTCACAGCCGTCGCGAGCACACGCACCAGCATCGCCGTAATCGTCAGATTGCCACCGGCCTTGGCGACGCGTTCCTTGAACTGCTTCCGCAGGTCCTCGAGTGCCCCGACGTCGGCCTTGTCGCACTGCGTGACGTGCGGGATGGTAGTCCAGGCATAGCTGAGATGCTCGGCGGTCGAGCGCCGGATGTTGCTCCACGGCTGCCGCTCGATTTCGCCCCACTTTTGAAAGTCCGGCAACGGCCGCATCGCGCGCGCGACAGCGGCTCCCCCTGCCGCGCCGGCCGATCCCACACTGCTCAGGATCCGTCGGGCATGCTCTTTGACGTCCTCCTGTGTGATGCGTCCACCCGCGCCGGTCCCCTGCACCGCGTTGATGTCCACGCCGATCTCGCGCGCCAGACGTCGCACGGCAGGCGACGCAGCAGCGGCGGGTCCGCGCGCTCCTTCCAGCTTGACCGGAGCAGCCGCCTGCGCGGGCGCTTCTGGCGCCGACCGAACGGGCATCGGCACGACACGTGTCCGCCCGGTCGCAGCAGGTGTCGGTGCCGGGGCTTGCGTCTGCTGTGGTGCTGGCTCCGGCGGCGGGGCGGGCGCGGAAGTCTCGGCCGCTGGCGGTTCGGGCGCGGGTCCGGATGGGGCTTCCGAAGCTTGGGCAGCCGGTTCGCCTGAAGGGGCGTCGACCGTGAGCACCACGGCGCCCACTTTGACCTTGTCGCCCCTCTTGACCTTGATCTCTTTGACGACGCCGGCTACCGACGATGGCACCTCGATCGTGGCCTTGTCCGTCTCGAGTTCCACCACTGGCTGATCTCGGGCAATCGTGTCGCCGACACTGACGAGCACGCGCGTCACGTCGCCAGTCGCGACGTTCTCTCCCAGTTCGGGAATCTTGAATTCGGTCATTCCATCCGTGCCGTAGGCCGGGTCCTGTTCCGTGGACCCGGCGTTCCGGCGGGTCTACAGACCAAGACCCGCCCTACGCTGCAGATTGTCTGCAACGTCAGGAGATCGCCGGATTCGGCTTCTCCGGGTTGATTCCCAAATCCTTGATCGCCTTCTGCACCACCGACGCTTCAATCTTTGCGTCGCGTGCCAGCTCGCCAAGCGTCGCGAGGACGATATGCTTGGCATCCACTTCGAAGAAGTCACGGAGCGCCGCGCGCCCTTCGCTGCGACCGAATCCGTCGGTGCCCAGTGACGCGATGCGCCTGCCGGTCCAGCGATCGATGCTGTCCGGCAGCGCCTTCACGTAATCGCTCGCGGCAACGATCGATCCCTCGGTCCCGGCAAGACACTGCGTGACGTAGGGCACCCGCGGCTTCTCACCCGGGTGCATGCGGTTCCAGCGTTCGGTCGCGTGCCCTTCGCGGTACAGCTCCTGATAACTGGTGACACTCCAGACATCGACCGCCACGCCGTACTTATCCTCGAGGATCGGCTGCGCCTTGAGCACCTCATTCAGGATCGCCCCGCTGCCCAGGAGCTGCGCTCGCGCCTTTGGGTTCGCTTTCTGAGACGGACGCAGCTTGTAGAGTCCCTTCAGGATGCCTTCGCGGGAACCCTCCGGCATGGGCAGCATCTCGTACTGCTCGTTCATTACGGTGATGTAGTAGAAGATGCTCTCGCCTGCTTTGTACATCCGGCGGATGCCCTCTTCGATGATCACCGCAATTTCGAACGCGAACGCCGGGTCGTAGGAAATCAGGTTCGGGACCGCCATCGACAACAGATGGCTGTGCCCGTCCTGGTGCTGCAGCCCCTCACCGGCAAGCGTCGTGCGGCCAGCCGTGCCACCGAGCAGGAACCCACGCGTGCGCGTGTCTGCCGCCGCCCACACGAGATCACCCACTCGCTGCATACCAAACATCGAGTAGTAGATAAAGAACGGGATCGTGTTGATGCCGTGCGTCGCATACGCGCTGCCCGCGGCAATGAACGACGAGATCGATCCGGCCTCGGTGATGCCTTCCTCGAGAATCTGCCCTTCCTTGGCTTCCTTGTAATACAGCAGCGTATCCATGTCGACCGGCTCGTAGAGCTGCCCGACGTGAGAGTAGATCCCGACCTGCCTGAAGAGCGCTTCCATGCCGAAGGTGCGCGCTTCATCCGGAACGATCGGGACCACGAGCTCACCGATTTCCTTGTCGCGCAGCAACTTCGCCAGCATCCGCACGAACGCCATCGTCGTCGATGCTTTGCGGCCTTCGCTACCCTGCTGGAATTCCTTGAACAGCTCGGGGAGGCCATCCGTCTTGAGAGGTTCGACCTGAACTTTGCGCGACGGCACGAAGCCACCGAGTTGTTTGCGGCGCTCCAGCATGTAGCTGACTTCGGGGCTGTTGTCGGGTGGCCTGTAGAACGGCGCCTTGGCCACGTCTTCGTCGCCGATCGGGATGCCGAATCGGGTTCGAAACGCCTTCAGTTCGTCCTCGTTCAGCTTCTTCTGCTGGTGGGTGATGTTCTTGCCTTCGCCGGCCTCACCGATGCCGTATCCCTTGATCGTCCTGGCCAGGATCACCGTGGGTTGGCCGGTTGTTTCGACGGCGGCCTTGTAGGCTGCGTACACCTTGATGGGATCATGTCCGCCGAGCGTCAACTTCTTCAGCTGCTCGTCGGACAGATGCTTGACCATGTCGAGCAGCTTCGGATCGGCACCCCAGAAGTGCTTCCGCACGTACTCGCCGGATTCGACCGCGTACTTCTGATACTCGCCGTCGACGACCTCTCCCATGCGTTTGACGAGGAGGCCTTCGTCATCCTTTTCGAGCAGCGCGTCCCACTCGCTGCCCCAGATCACTTTGATGACGTTCCAGCCGGCACCGCGGAAGATGGCCTCGAGCTCCTGGATGATCTGACCGTTGCCGCGAACCGGGCCATCGAGGCGCTGGAGATTGCAGTTGACGACGAAGATCAGGTTGTCCAGCTTCTCGCGTGAGGCGAGTGTAATCGCGCCCAGCGACTCGGGCTCGTCGGTTTCGCCGTCACCCAGGAATGCCCACACCTTCGAGTTCGATCGCTTCTTGAGGCCGCGATCCTCGAGGTAGCGCATGAAGCGCGCCTGGTAGATCGACTTGATTGGACCGAGGCCCATCGACACCGTGGGAAATTCCCAGAAGTCGGGCATCAGCCAGGGATGCGGATACGAGGAGAGACCGCCGCCCTCCTTCAACTCGCGGCGGAAATTCGCGAGCTTCTCGGCCGACAGCCGCCCCTCGAGAAATGCGCGCGCATAGATGCCCGGCGCCGCGTGCCCCTGAAAGTAGATGATGTCGCCGTCGTGATTCTCGCCTTTGCCCTTGAAGAAATGATTGAACCCGACCTCGTAGAGTGTGGCCGCTGACGCGTATGTCGAGATGTGACCGCCAATACCGTCTTCGAGCTTGTTGGCCTTGACGACCATCGCGAGGGCGTTCCATCGGACCAGACTCTTGATGCGGCGCTCGATCTCGCGGCTTCCCGGAAATGGCGGCTGATCTGAAGTGGAAATCGTGTTGACGTACGGGGTATTTGCTGTGAACGGCTGCGTGACGCCGTTCTGGCGCGCGTGAACACCAAGTGCCGCCAAGAGGCGGCTGACACGCGCCGGCCCGCCCGACTGGAGCACGTAGTCGAGTGATTCGAGCCATTCACGCGTTTCGAGGGCCTCGATCTCGGCCGCATCCTTAGGTGCCGTGTTGCGCATGAAATTTTCTCCGGAAGCGTGCCTCAGGTCGGCACGGTTCGGGGCCACTTTCACGCGCCCCCGGGGTCTCCTGCGGGAAGACCAGCCACGTCATCCCTGATACTGTTGGCGACAACTCCCTATTGTAACGCCCGGCAGCGCATCTCATGAAACCCGCCTCAACCGACATTCACGACCGCCTCGCGGCCATTCACGACACGATTGTCGGATGCGAGCACTGTCCTCGCCTTCGTACGTATTGTCGGCAGATTGCCCGCGACAAACGTCGAGCGTATCGCGACGAGACGTACTGGGGCCGACCGGTGCCAGGCTTCGGCGATCCCTCCGCTCGCGTGCTCCTTGTGGGCCTCGCGCCTGCGGCTCACGGCGCCAATCGCACCGGTCGCGTGTTCACCGGCGATGGCCGCGGCGGCAGCGGCGACTTTCTGATGGCTGCGCTCCATCGCACGGGATTTGCCAGCATCCCGACATCGAGCCACGTCGACGATGGCCTCCTTCTTTATGACGCGTACATCGTGATGGCGGTGAGATGCGCCCCGCCAGATAATGCGCCTGCCCCGGAAGAGATCACACGCTGCATGGACCACCTTGACGCGGAGGCTGCCGAGCTCTCGCGTGTCCAGGTCGTCGTGGCACTCGGTAAGATTGCGTTCGACGTATGGCTGCGTGTGCTGAAGAGGCGGGGCGTGACCATGCCATCGGCGCGACCACATTTCGCGCACGGCAGTTCGGTACGGATTCCTGGACCAGAAGGCCAGCCGCAGATTTTATTGGGGTGCTATCACCCGAGCAGACAGAACACGAATACGGGGAAGCTGACGCCGGCGATGATGACAGCGGTTTTCAGGAAAGCGAAGAGTCTTCTGAGGTGAACTCCCAACTACCAACTCCCCAAACGTCCAGTTTCGAAACGCTTGTTGGGAGCTGATAGTCGTAAATTGGGAGCTGGAGATTGGGAGTTGGGAGTTAAATCGTGCCCGGCTTCAGCGAGTAGGTCTTATCCTCGTTCTGGACGCGGTAGGCCATGTGGCAGGCCGTGCACGCTGCGCCGACTTCCTTGACCGCTGCAAACGCAGCCTCCTGATTCGGCGTCGCTGCCGACACTGCCGCCTCGACGGCGCTGACCTTCGCGATGGCTTCCTTGCTCATCTTGATGGCGTCGTCTTTCTTGTTGATCACCCAGAAGTTCTCGGCGTCCATCAGCGCCTGCTTCACGGCGGCCACTGACGTCTTGGCGTCGGCGAACGCCCCGGACTTTATGGCCTTGACCGTTGCGCCATTGGCAGCACTAATCCGTTTCATCGCTCCCTCGAGCTCAGCGGGGTTCGTCGCTTTCTGGGCGACCGCCACAGTTCCCGTCAGGGCCAACAGCAGAGCGGTCGTATAAGTGAACAGCCGGCGCATGCATTTGCCTCCTTGAAACCAGCCATTGGCTCGGCCCCTTGATACCCCCGGTGAGCCATTGGCCGGTTCACAGTGTTTCTTGGCGCGCTCCGCGCCTGGCCCGTTATGCGAGGGGACACCAGTTACAAAAGCTCGTTCGAGGTCGCATGACGGGTGTGACAAGGAGGGTTATCGTGCCCGATCTCCGGGCCATCAGGCAAGCGTATGCCGGAGCGTTCGCATGTCGGCATTCCCGCCCGACATGACGCAAACGACAGTTGCGTCCCCGGGCACGCCGTAGCGGCGAGCGGCCGCGAGCGCCGCCGCGCCCGCTCCTTCGGCCAGGTTGTGCGTGTACTGGATCGCCGCGGTTACGCCTTCGCGCAACTCGCTCTCCTCCAGCGCCACCACGTCATCCAGGGAGGCTTTCAACATCGAGAACGTGAGATCGAATGTGGTCCGGGTTGCAATGCCCTCCGCAAACGTTTCGGCACGTTCGCGCGTCACTCGCGTCGGCCCTCGCCAGGACTGGGCGAAAGCGTCGGCTCGATGCGCCTGCACGCCGACGATGCGCGTCGCCGACCGACCGAGACCGTCCCGGACGATGCCGCATCCCGCCGCCCCGCTGCCGCCGCCAATCGGCACGAACACGAGATCGACGCGCTCGAGCGCGTCGAAAATCTCGCTCGCATAGGTGCCGACGCCGGCGATGAGCAATGGTTCGTTGGCGTTGTGGACGTAGCGCCAGCCTTCGCGCAATGCGATGCCTTCGACATATTCCCGGGCTTCATCGAAGTCCCGACCGTATTCAACGAGCTCCGCACCGAATGCGCGTAAAGCGGCCATCTTGTCGGGGTTGCTGTCCACCGGCACCACGACGCGGCACCGGATCCCATGAAGCTGGCAGGCGAGCGCCAATGATTGCCCGTGGTTGCCCGTGCTGGCGGCAATCACGCCTTGCTGCCGTTCCCGATCTCCGAGCTGGCCGACGAGATTCAGACCACCTCGAACCTTGAACGACCCCGTTGGATTGTGGTTCTCGTGCTTGACCCAGACCCGGCAGCCGATCCACTCATCGAGCAACGGGTGGTGCAGCAACGGCGACGGCCGCATGTGCGCGTAAACGCGGTCTTTCGCGGCGAGGACGTCCTCGAGACGCGGCGGCTCCATGCCTGCCAATTATCTGTGGATCGCGGCGCGGGATTGCCCTACCGACATGAACTGATCGCGAACAGATACGGCGAGATCGGGCCGATTGCTGATCAACGCGTCGACGCCCCAGGCCAGCAGCCGCTTCATGTCCGCAGCATCATCGACCGTCCAGACCTGCACTTCGAGTGCAGCCTCATGTGCATGGCGAATGAAGGTGGGTGACACGATCCGGATCGTGCCCGCTGTTTCCGGGACCTGATAGCCGCCGTAGTCGGTCTGCCGCACGGGCCAGCGCGCCCACGATCGGTATAAGGCGAGCCGGACATCCCAGCGAGTCGCACTCGTCGCCATCTCCGGCAGTGCCTCACGCGCACCCTGCACGGCGCGAGACCCGTCGGCGGCGGCGCACACACGGTCCACAGCGGACGCGGCGCGGACCTCTGCGGCAACTGCCCGGCCCATCTCGCGATGGTCGACCTTCATTTCGATGATGATCGGCACATCCCTGAAGCGATGGAGCACGTCGCGAAGGGTCGAAATGCCCACCCCGCTCCCGCGGAATGGATGGTTGCCTGCGGCATCGGCCCACCGATATCCGGCATCGACCCGAGAGAGCTCGGCCGCGGTACGACGATTAATGGCTCCAGATGCGTCTGTTGTGCGGTCGAGGGTCGAATCGTGGCACACGACGACGACCCCGTCTGCGGAAAGGTGCACGTCGAGTTCCAGCCCGTCTGCACCGGCCCCCAGCCCGCGCTCGAACGTGGCCACGGTGTTCTCGGGGCCAAGCGCGCCGCCGCCGCGATGGGCAAAGACCCGCGGTTGTGACACACGTTCGAAGAAGGGCACGACTGACAATAGCATTGAGGCAGCCGAGAGCCCTGATAGGATCACTGCATGTCCACATCTGGCATTACTACGCTGGGCGCACTGCGCGACGCGGTCGCGCGCGGCGACGTGTCGCGCCGCACTGTTCGCGAAGAAGTGCGCGACAACCTCATTCGAAAACTTCGCTCCGGGGAGATCTTGTTTCCGGGCATCATCGGCTACGACGACAGCGTCGTGCCCCAGATGGTCAACGCGCTGCTCTCGCAGCACAACTTCATCCTCCTCGGCCTGCGTGGTCAGGCCAAGACCCGCTTGCTCCGTGCGCTGACCACGCTCCTCGACGAGACCATTCCCGTCGTT
>JBKPNV010000105.1:0-16687 GCA_046732795.1 Acidobacteriota bacterium | reverse complement strand
GCCGGCGCGTTACGAGTCGTACAGGTCGTGCAGGACCCGTCGGTGCCTTCGCGAACAGTCGAACGGCTGCAGCAGTACTACCAGAGTGTGCCGGTCTGGGGCGCCGAGGTCGTGCGAGACTCGGATCGCGGTGTGCCGGTCTCGATCTTTGGCGATCTCTCTGCTCAACCCGACATCGATACGCAGCCGGGCATGACGGTCGAAGCCGCATCGCAAGTGCTGCTGTCGCGTGGAGCGCCGGGCGCGGTGTTGCTGCGGCCGGTCACCTTGGCGGTGCTGAGACAGCAGAGTGGTGAACTTCGCCTCGCGTATACCAGCGTGGTCGCGAACTCGAACCAGGTATTCCGTGTGTTCCTCGACGCTCGCACCGGCGCAGAGCTGCTGCGCTACTCGTCGATTCGCAAGCAGGCGGCAATCGGTACTGGCCGCGGCGTGATCGGCGACACGAAGAAGATGTCGGTGCGGCTTCAGGGAGGGGTGTATCTGGCTGATGATCCGCTTCGCCCGCCGGTGTTGTTGACCTTTGATATGCGAAACAATCTGCTCCGTGCACTCAACGTGGTGTTCACGGGCGCACCACTCTTTGTCTCGGACCTCGCTTCCGATACCGATAACAACTGGACGGACGTGTCGGCGGTCGACGCCCACGCGCAGGTCGGCTGGACCTACGACTACTACTTCAAGCGGCATGGCCGCCGTGGTTTGGACAATCATGATCGTCCGCTGATCTCGCTGATCAATGCAGTCAGTCAGCAGGGAGCCGTCACCCTCCCGCCCGAGTTGTTCGATTTCGCCCTCAACGCGTTCTGGTGCGATGTCTGTGGACCCGGCGCCATTGGTGTCATGTTCTTCGGCAACGGCGTGCCGAACGGCCTCTACGCCTCGCTCGACATCAACCCGCTTGCTGGATCGCTCGACATCGTTGCGCACGAGCTCACACACGGTGTGACGAGCGCGACGTCCAACCTGCTCCCGACAGACGAGCCCGGCGCCCTCAACGAGGCCTTCTCCGACATGATGGGAACGTCTGTCGAGTTTTTCTTCCAGCCCGTCGGCGCCGGGATCGGGCAAGCCGACTACCTGATCGGTGAGGACAGTTTTCGCGCCGTTGGTGGCGGCCTGAGCGGGATCCGTTCGCTCAACAACCCGATCGCATTCGGAGCCCCTGATCACTACAGCCTGAAATTCACCGGTTCTGAGGACGATGGCGGCGTGCACATCAACTCGACGATTCCATCTCACGCCTTCTATCTCGCGATCGAAGGAGGCCGTAATCGGGTGTCCGGCATCACCGTGCAGGGTGTCGGCGCCGCCAATCGCGAGCAGATCGAAAAGTCCTTCTACCGTGCCTTTGCTTTCCTGCTTCCCGCATCCGCTAACTTCTCCACCGCGCGAGCAGCGACGATTCAAGCGGCGCGCGACCTGTATGGAACGAGCAGCGCGGCCGCGCAGGCGATCACACAAGCCTGGACTGCTGTCGGCGTCAATTGAGGAGGATGTCGATGAAGTCGCCTGTCTTGCTGGTCGTAAGCCTGACGTGTGCCCTCTGCGGTGGCGCCGAAGCCCAGACGCGGACGCCGCCTGGCCCCGCGCCGTCACAACGTCCGGCGATTAACGAACGCGTATTCTTCTCGGCAGGCGTGCTGTTCCAGGTCAACTCGAACGACTTCACCGACACGGCGACGATTCGCAGAAATGCGGAGAACGGAAGCCTCGAGACCGCATACGACGTCAGCGGCGGACTGGCCTTCGACGTCTCGGGGGCCTATCTGGTAATAAAAAATCTGGCAATCGGAGTCGGTTTGACGCTGTTCTCGACGTCGACGACGACGACGATCGATGCGCAGGTGCCGCATCCGTTCTTCTTCAACCAGCCGCGCAGCGTGACCGGCGCATTCGACGGTGATCGAACCGAGACCGCCGTGCACATCCAGGCGAAGTGGCTCGTCCCGGTCACCAACAAATTGCTCGTCACCATTTTCGCTGGACCCTCGTTCTTCAAGGTCGAGCAGGACATCGTCAACGACTTCGAGTATTCGGAGTCATACCCGTTCGACACGGCCACGTTCACGCGCGCCGTTGCCGCGAGTCAGTCGGAATCGGCGATTGGCGTGAACGTCGGCGGCGACGTCGCGTACTACTTCTCGCCAAACGTCGGCGTGGGCGGCACCGCGCAGTACTCCGGCGCAACGGTGGAAATGACCCTGCCTTCAGGGACGGGCGACGTCAAAGCCGGAGGCTTCCAGGTCGGAGGAGGGATTCGGCTGCGCTTTTGACCCGCAGCCCCAGTCCCGAGCCCCGAGTCCCGAGCCGCGAGCCCCGAGCGCCGAGTCCCGGACTATGATCGTCGGTTGTGAGACTGACAACGCGGTTTGGAGTCGCTGTCGCGGCGGCGCTTCTCGCGGCCCACTCCCTTTCTGCTCAGCATGGTTACACGCGCGCCGAGGTTGAGAACGGCGCGCGACTCTTCCAGGCGAGCTGCGCCACCTGTCACGGATCGAAGGGAGACATGGTGCGCGGCGTTGCGTTGCTCGGCGGCCAGTTTCGACGCGCGAACTCCGACGAAGAGCTCGTGAAGATCATCCTCGAGGGCATTCCCGGCACGTCGATGCCCCCGAACAGCTACTCGCCGCTGGAAGCCGGGATGATCGTTGCCTACATGCGCGGAATGGCGGCGGGTGATTCTGTCGTGGTCACGTCCGGTGACGTGACGCGAGGCAAGGCACTTTTCGACGGGAAAGGGAAATGCGCCACGTGTCACAACCCTGAGTCACGCACGGCTCCGTCGCTGGCGGACGTCGGCGCGCTGCGGCGGCCGCTGGAACTGGAGCAATCGATTCTCGATCCGAGCGCCGATTTGCATCCTGACTACCGTTTCGTCAGGGCTGTCACCAAGTCCGGCGCCGTCGTGACCGGGCGTCTCCTCAATCAAAGCACGTTCTCCGTTCAGATCCTGGATTCCGCGCAGAACCTGCGCGCGTTCAACAAGGCCGACCTTCGCGAGTTCGTCATCAACCAGACATCGGAGATGCCCTCGTACCGCGGAGCGCTCGATACGCAGGAAGTAGCCGACCTGGTCACGTATCTGACGACACTGAGAGGCCGCCGATGACGCTGCGTCTGCTCGTGTTCATGCTCGCCGCCAGCGCGACGCTCGGTGCGCAGGTCTCATTCGATCGGATTCTGCGCGCGCCGTCCGAGCCTCAAAACTGGCTCACGTACTCGGGGAACCTGCAGGGGCATCGTCACTCGCCCCTGACGCAAGTGACGCCGGCAAACGTCAGGAATCTCGAGCTGGCATGGGCGTTTCAGGCGCTGTCGCTCGAGAAATTCGAAGCGACGCCACTGGCACTCGACGGCGTGCTGTTCACCGTGCAGCCTCCCAACGACGTCGTCGCCATCGACGGTGCCTCGGGACGCACGTTCTGGACCTACACGTATCGACCCTCGCAACAGGCGCGCCCATGTTGCGGCCGGGTGAATCGCGGGCTGGCTATTCTCGGCGACTCGTTGTTCATGGGCACAATCGACGGTCACCTCGTGGCGCTCGATGCCAGGAGCGGTCGGGAGCAGTGGAATGTCGCCATCAGGGGTGCCCGCCCCGAGGCCGGATACGCAGTAACCGTCGCGCCGCTGATTGTGAAGGACAAAATCATCGCCGGGCCTGCAGGTGGTGACTTTGGCGTACGCGGCTTCATCGCCGCCTTCGATCCGAAGAGCGGGAAAGAACTCTGGCGGTTCGACACGATTCCCGGCCCCGGCGAGAAAGGGCATGACAGCTGGGCCGGCGATTCATGGAAGAACGGCGGCAGCACCATCTGGACGACCGGATCCTACGATCCCGAGTTGAACCTGATGTATTGGGGCACCGGCAATCCGGGCCCTGACTTCAGCGGAGACCAGCGCGCCGGCGACAACTTGTACAGCGACTCCGTCGTCGCACTCGATCCCGATACGGGCGTGATGAAGTGGTATTTCCAGTTCACGCCGCACGACGTCTTCGATTACGACTCGACGCAGGTCCCCGTGCTCGCCGATATCGAGTATCAGGGCCGGATGCGCAAAGTCATACTCTGGGCGAATCGAAACGGATTCTGGTACGTCCTCGATCGCACCAGCGGGGAGTTCCTTTCCGGCAAGCCGTTCGCGAAGGTGACGTGGACCACGGGGCTCGACGCCAACGGCCGTCCGCAGAACGTTGTGAAGACGACGGCGGAAGGAAACCGCGTCTATCCGCACCTTGCTGGTGCGACCAACTGGTATTCGCCCTCATACAGCCCCCGAACCGGACTGTTCTACGTGCCCAGCTGGCAGGATGGCTCCGCGATCTTCGCCAATCGTCCCGCCGAGTACGTCGAAGGACGATCGTTCCTGGGCACGTTTCCAACGGGGAACGAGTTAAGCATCAACGGCACGCAGAGCAATCGTCGGCTTCCGAGTGGCGGTCATGGCGCCGTGCTCGCGCTCGACCCCAGGACGGGGGACAAGAAGTGGGAGTTCACGATGGCCGACGTCACCGACGCCGGCATCCTCACCACGGCAAGCGACCTCCTGTTCTCGGGAGGGCGGGAAGGGTTCTTCTACGCGCTCGACGCGCGGAGCGGTCAATTGCTGTGGAAGGCACCCGTCGCTGGAATCGTGCAGGCGGCGCCCATGAGTTACGGAATCAGCGGCCGTCAATACGTCGCGATCGCAGCGGGGAATTCACTGTATGCCTACACACTCAGACAGTAGCGTGGGCAAGAAATAGATCAATTCGCCGGAGTCAGACAATCACAATCAATAATCACCAGCGAATCGATAATCCAAGATCACTCAATCAACGATTGACGTCTTCATTGCAGTTTGTCCAGCCCCTCATTCAGCTCGATCGAGGTGCCCCACGGATCGGTGATGAAAGCGAGCGCGAGGCCGACGGCCGGGACGTTGCGGTAAGGCGTGTCGAGCTTGATGCCCATCTCCTCGAGCCGCTTGCAGAATGCCTCGAGATTCTTCACCTCGAAACCAATGTGATCGACGGCGCGGCCCTTCGTGCCGACCACGGGCGTCGGAGAGGGCGAGAAGTTCAGCGCGACGCCGGGAAGATCAGCGACGAGGAAGTTGGCAGCGTCACGCGGCTTCGCCCCGAAGACCTTGGCGTACCACGCGCGCATCTCGGCGTTCTGTTGCCCGAAGAAATGAATGTGGTGCAGCATGATTGGAATCGGCTGCTGCTTGTTCTCCAGCAGCTCCACCTTCACGTCGTCAGGTCCAAGCGCAAACGCGATCGAGGTCGTGGCGTTCACGGGGGCGATGTCGTCGACGACCTTCTGTCCGGCGGCGACCTCAGTGCTCGTGATCATCTTGAAGCCGTTGGCCTTCACCTTGTCGACCACGGCGCGTAGATTCGGCACGGAGAAGCCGATGTGATTGGCCGTGGTGCCGATCGTTCCACCGGTCGGCTTCTGGTCGCGGAAAAAGATGAACACGTTCGGGAACTTGACGATCTCGGCGTTGTTGCCGAACTTTCCGACTGTTCCGCCGAGCGTGTCGGCCCAGAACTTCTTGTGCGCCGCGAGGTCCGAGGCGGCGACGTGATGATGCCCGTAGACGATCGGGCCGTCCTTCGCCGCCGTCAGTTGCGCCGACGCGGTCGAGGCCGCGGTGAGAACGAATGCCGCGAGCGCGGCAAGAACGAGCCTGCGTTTCATATCGTCTCCGTGGATTTAATCGATGCCAAAAGCGAGCAATACGTTCCCCGGATTGCCGACGAAACCACCGTACCCGGAATTGAAGAAGAGCATGCCGCCGGCAACGATTGGGCCTGGTCCTTCGATGCCGCCGCCGTTGGCCTTCACACCGTTCACCGTTTGGAATTCCTGGTTCGTGTCGAACGTCCAGAGAATGGATCCATCCTTGGTCGAATAGGCGCGCATGCCGCCATCGAGCGACCCGGAGAAGACCGCGCCGGGAATCGCCGTTACCGCCGCTCCCTGCGAGGCGCGGCACGTCGGCTTCGACGTGTCGCACAAGCGCGTCTGCGGCTCGACGCTCCAGACCAATCGGCCGGTGGCGAGATTCACGGCACGAATACCACCCGGCTTTTGCGTCAACAGGTCCGACACGCCGAAGTAGGCGTTCTCCCCGTCGATGGCGCCGCCCCACTGGCCGCCGAGTCCGCTCCCTTGTCCGATGCGGTATTCCCACACCTTGTGGCCTTCATTATCGGGATCGAGTGCGTAAGCCATCCCTGATTTCTGGGGAAGCACGAGAAGGTCGCGGCCGTTCACCGTGACGAGGCCTGGTGATGCGGAGAAGTCGAAGTCGGGTCCGAGCGTGGCGGGGCAATTGGCGTTGTCCGGATTGACCGGCCCGCATCCCAGTGTCCAGTTGTCGTTCGGTGTGACTTGATTGACCCACTTGCGCGTGCCACTGTTCATGTCGAGCGCAAGAACGGCATCGGTCGTGGGCTGCGACGGATCGGCGTAGTTGTTGCCGGTGGCGACGTATACCATGTTGCGTTTGGGATCGATCGTGGGAGACGACCAGATGCCGCCGCCCGCGGGGCCCCACTGCTGCACGCCGTCCTTGTTCTTCGCCCGCGGTTTCGACTCCTCGATCGTGTAGGTCTTCCACAGCACCTGGCCGGTGTTCGCATCGAGTGCCGACACGCTGCCGCGGAACGTGCAGCATTCGTACTTCGCGTTTCCGCCTTGCCCCTCCTCGCTGAGGCCCTGCACGCCGACGTAGACGCGGCCGCCGTAGACCGTTGGCGCGCCGGTGATCGCGGCTGACCGATGCTCGTCGACCTTGCGCGTCCAGATCAATTGGCCGGTGTTGGCATCCAAGGCGTAGACATTGGCGCGCGAGTCACCGAAGTACACCGCATACCCGGACGCGCCCGTCGCGCTCTTGTACGCCCCGGCCGACAGCGCGGTTCGTACTCCTGCCTGCGCTTTATACGTCCAGTGCGTGCAGCCAGTTTTCGGATCGAGCGCGTGAATCTCGGTGTTCTCGCTCGCCACGAAGAGCCGTCCCCCGGCCAGAATCGGTTGCGCGCGAGCGGACGTCACCACCGAATAGCCGAACGCCCACTTCAGTTTGAGCTTGGGCAGATCTGCGGCCGTCAGCCCACCGTTCGCAGCAGACTGGAATCGCGTGTTCGACACGCCATTGCCCCAGCCGTTCCAGCCGCCCGCGCTGGCGGGATCGCGCATCGGCGCCGACGTCGCGCAACGGTTGACGACCACCAGTGGCGCGGGTGGCGCGAACGGCTTTCCGGCGAGAAACACCGACACGGCGCGCTGTTCGGCTTCGCTGAGTGCGCTCGCCTGCAGAACCATGCGGCCCAACGTCAACGTGTTGAAGATCGCTTCCGGCGTCATCTGACGCAGCGCGTCACGCGTTGGCGCATCGCTCTGGCCGTCGCGGTGACAGGTGGCGCACGATTGCTTGAAGACGGCTTCACCGTTTTGCGTTTGTTGTGCCTGGGCGGGGATCGCCAGCGCGATCAGGACACCACAAATGCCGACCCGTACCAACATGAACCCTCCTGCGTTTAACTCTAGTCCAGCTGTCCGAAAAACGCTCGCTCATCGTTTGACTCTCAGGGAAGCGCGAGATATCTTCGGCTTCCCCCAAAGTTCACCTGAAGCGAGCGGCACTGCGGTGACGCTGGCGGCTCTCTTACCCGGAGGCTGGGCGTGGCGTTCGATGAAATTTTTCAGCCCCTCAAGTTCCGCAACCTGACGATCAAGAACCGCGTTCTGCGCTCCAATGTGTCGGGGCGGTTCGACAACTACGACGGATCGGGGAACCAGGCACGTATCAATTGGGAGACCAAGTTCGCGAAGGGCGGCGTCGGCGCGATCATCTCCTCGTTCGTTCCGGTGCACCTGCGCGGCCGCATCGTGCCCAACTACGCGATGATCGATGACGACCGCCATATACCGTTCTGGCGTAAGGTCGGCGAGTCGGTTCACCGGCACGACTGCAAGTTCATCCTCCAGCTCAGCCACAGTGGGCGCCAGCGCGACGTCCCCGGCATCGAGTACGCCACCGCACTGAGCTCGACAGGCAAATCAGATCCGACGCACGGCTTCCGATGTGAGAGCGCGACGAAAGATCAAATCGCTGAGATCGTGAAGTGCTTCGCCGAGGGCGCCAGGCGTGCGCGCGAGGCGGGTCTCGACGGCGTTGAATTGCACGGTGCCAACGGCTACCTCATCACTCAGTTCCTGAGCTCCGCGATCAACGATCGGCAGGATGAATACGGCGGTTCGCTCGAAAACCGTGCGCGCTTCGTCATCGAGATCGTGAAGGCGATCCGCGCTCGGGTTGGCAACGATTTCCACCTCCAGATGAAGATCAGCGTGCACGAGCACAACGACGCCATCGCGTTCTTTGGCCTGGGGCCGTCCGGAAATACCTGGGAAGAGTCCGTGCAGGTGTGTCAGTGGCTGGAGAAGGCCGGCGTCGACGCGATTCACGTGTCGGTTGGAAGCTTCTTTCCACATCCGCGGAATCCTGCCGGCGCCGATTTGCCAGTCGATCAGTTGGCGAAGACGTACGACGGGATGATCTCCTCTGGCGATCTGGCCTTCAGAAACTATCTCCTCTTCCGAAGTCTTCCGGGCTACGCTCGCCGCCAGTGGGTTGATGCGGGGCCTCGGCCGGAAAACATCGAAGGCGCCAATCTCCCTGATGCTCGTCGCGTGAAGGCCGCCGTTGGCGTTCCCGTGATCTGCACCGGTGGTTTTCAGACCGGATCGGTCATCGCCGGCGCCATCCGCCGTGGCGACTGCGACGCCGTCAGCGCGGCTCGACCGCTCATCGCCAACAACGATCTCGTGGAGGTTTTCCGGAGTGGCAAGGATCGCCCCGATCGTCCGTGCACCTACTGCAACAAGTGTCTCGTGAACGTGGTGGAGAATCCGCTCGGCTGCTACGAGGAGTCGCGTTTCGCGTCGCGCGACGCGATGGTCGCGCAGATCATGTCGGTCTTCAGGCCGGAATCGTTCGTCGAGCCGGAGACCGTGCATGTCTGATGACCTGGTTACGAGGATCAGCAAGCGACTCAAGGGGCGACCGTGGTACGAGAAACCCCGCCTGTTCGCGATGGGCGATCTGCTGGAGATTCGCAACGAGCTCCGCGCGAAGAACCTGCACGACACCGAAGAACCGCCGATGGTGAAGCAGGACCCGTCGAAGGCCGATGCCACGGTCCGCGGCTGCCGCACCGTCGACGGCACCTGGAACGATCTCAGCTACCCGCAAATGGGAGCCGTGGGTCGTCGATTCGGCCGCAACATGCCGCTCCAGGAGGTCTTTCCTGATTCAGCGAATCTGCTGATTCCCAGCCCACGCGTGGTGAGCCGCGAGCTCATGACGCGGCACGAGTTCCAGCCGGTCACGATCCTGAACCTGCTTGCGGGAGCATGGATTCAGTTCATGGTGCACGACTGGTTCGTGCACAAGCGATCGACCACGGAGACAGTCGATCTGCCGCTGGCTCCGGGTGACAACTGGTCCGACCCGGCGATGCGCATTCCGAGGACCGAGCCCGAGCCGGCGTTGCCGAAATCCAAGCGGCCGCCGGCCTACGCCAACCAGAACAGCCATTGGTGGGACGCATCCCAGATCTATGGCGGCGATGCCGTCACCGCGGCGAAAGTACGGACGCAGATCGGCGGGCGATTGCGCCTCGAAGCGACCGGCCTGCTGCCCGTCGATCCCGAGACCGGCCTCTCCTTCAGCGGTTTCACCGACAACTGGTGGATCGGCCTGGCGATGCTGCACACGCTGTTCACGCTCGAGCACAATCACATCTGCGATCTGCTCGCGCATCACTATCCAAACTGGAACGACGAAGAGCTCTTCATCAAGGCCCGACTCATCAACTCCGCCCTGATGGCGAAGATTCACACAGTCGAGTGGACGCCGGCAATCCTGCCGCATCCGATCATCCAGTTAGGCATGCGCGTGAACTGGAGTGGCTTCGCGGGTGAAGAACTGCAGGAGGTGCTGCAGTTCCTCGACGATCAGGAGATCGCGGGAGGCATCATCGGCAGCCACGCCGAGCACCATACGGCGCCCTACTCGTTGACCGAGGAATTCGTCTCCGTGTATCGGATGCATCCATTGATCCCTGACGATGTGGGGTTCTATTCGGTAGCAACGGGCCGGCACCTGGAAACGCGACCGATGCACGACATCAGCGGCCGCCGGACGCCGGCCGTAACCGAACGCATCACGATGCCGGACCTGTTCTACTCGTTCGGCGTCTGTCATCCGGGTGCGATCCGGCTTCACAACTATCCGCGGTTCCTTCAGGACTTGCGTCGCGACAACGGTGAACATTTGGATCTCGCTGCCGTCGACATCTTCCGCGATCGGGAGCGTGGCGTTCCCCGATACAACCAGTTCCGCCGCCTGATCAGGAAGGATCCCGTCAAGTCGTTCGACGAGCTGACAGACAACCCGGAGTGGCGCAAGCAGCTCAAGGAGGTCTACGGCGGCGATCTCGAGAAGGTCGACCTGATGACGGGTCTTTATGCCGAGCCGCTGCCCGAAGGCTTCGGCTTCAGCGAGACCGCCTTCCGTATCTTCGTGCTGATGGCATCGAGGCGGCTCAAGAGCGATCGGTTCTTCACCGACGACTACCGGGCCGACGTCTATACCGAGTTCGGCATCGACTACATCAACAAGAACTCGATGTTGAGCGTGCTGCGCCGGCACCATCCGCAGCTCGGGCCCGCGCTGTCGGGCGTCCAGAACGCATTCCAGCCCTGGAAGAAGACGACGGGACCAGCGGAGTAGCGATGAGAGATCGATGGGCGGTTCCGGCGGCGCTGTTCCTGCTCACGCTGACGCTCACTGTCGCGTGCCGCACGCCGCCGACACCGCCGTTGGACAACATCCTCGATCACTACAAGTACGGCGTCCTTGGCACCGAAGGGCGCGTGGGGGTGCCCTACTGGATCTTTCGAGTGTTGCCGATCGTTTTTGCCGACAAGCTGCCGAGCCGTCCGGGAAACGGCTGGGAGAAGATCGGGTTTCTCTATGAGTCGCCGGACCGCGATCATCCGATCGGCACCACGAAGGCGAATGGGCAGTTCGGTGTCGACCTGGTCGGCCTCAACTGCGCCACCTGCCACGTCGGCAGCTACCGCGAAACGCCGTCCTCGCCCCGGCAGGTCGTGCTTGGAATGCCGTCGCACGAGATGGACCTCCAGGGCTACGCGCGATTTCTCACCGCGTGCGCGCAGGATCCCCGATTCACGGCGTCAACGCTGATCGAAGCCATTCAGAAGATCAATCCTGACTTCGGATTTCTCGACAGTCTGACCTATCGTCTGGTCGTCGTTCGCCGCACCCGTGACGGCATCCTCGATCGCGCGAAGGACACATCGTGGTTCGACGCTCGTCCGCCGCAAGGGCCGGGGCGCGTCGACACGTTCAATCCCTATAAGGCGATGTTCGGCTTCGACATGGCCAAAGACGACACGGTTGGTACGGCGGACCTTCCGTCACTGTGGAATCAGCGCCCTCGTCGCGGTCTGTGGCTCCATTGGGATGGCAATAACGATCGCGTCGAGGAACGCAACAAGAGCGCGGCGATTGGCGCCGGCGCGACGCCGGAATCGCTGGACCTCGCCGCGCTTGCGCGGATCGAAGAGTGGATTCTCGATCTCAAGCCGCCTGCCTACCCCGCGTCGCGCATCGATCAGCCGCGCGCCGCGCGTGGCCGCACGGTCTATGCCGGCGCATGCGCATCCTGTCACGACATCGGTGCGCCGCAAGTCGGGCAAGTCACGCCGCTCGCGCAAATCGGCACCGACGCGGAGCGTCTGCGATCGTTCACGCCCGAACTCGCCATGCGCATGAACACACTCGGTGAAGGGTATCCATGGAAGTTCTCGCACTTCCGCAAGACCGAGGGTTATGCCAACATGCCGCTCGACGGTCTCTGGCTCCGGGCGCCGTATCTTCACAACGGCTCCGTTCCCACGCTTCGCGCGCTGCTGTTTCCTGACACGCGGCCGGCCGAGTTCTACCGCGCTTACGACGTATACGACTGGGACGACGTCGGTTTCGTGAGCACTGGGCCGGACGCTCAGCGCGAGGGTGTCCGCTTCGACACCAAGGCGAAGGGCAACGCCAACACCGGCCACCTGTACGGCCACGACCTGCCGGCCGATCAGCGCGAAGACCTGCTCGAGTATCTGAAAACACTCTAGTCAACGGAGAATCCGGAGCGGTGAAGCTTGCGTTTCCGGGGGCGCTACCCGCTCCATGTAGCCGGCCGGAGGCCGGCAACCCACCCGCGACCCTCCGCGTCTCCGTGTCTCCGTGGTGAGCCGTTCCCTCCGTCACCCGGGTTACGGCGAGTCAAGCGTGTAAGAGATAATGGTTCCCAAGGAGAGGCCATGATCTCGCTCGATGTAAACGGCCGGCGTTACGATGTGGATGTCAGCCCCGAGATGCCATTGCTCTGGGTGCTTCGCGACACCCTGGGCCTGACCGGCACCAAGTTCGGGTGCGGACTCGGCCAGTGCGGCGCGTGCACGGTGCACGTCGATGCCACCGCGACGCGCGCGTGCCTGACCGCTGTGTCGACCGCAGTCGGCAAGAAGATCACAACCATCGAGGGACTGTCGCCGACCTCTACGCATCCGCTGCAGGCGGCGTGGGTGGCCGAGCAGGTACCGCAGTGCGGCTACTGTCAGTCCGGCCAGATCATGTCCGCCGCGGCCTTGCTGTCGAAGACGCCGCGGCCAACCGATGCGCAGATCGACGCCGCGATGACGGGCAACATCTGCCGCTGTGGCACCTATCAACGCATCAAGCGCGCAATTCGCCGCGCGGCGCAGATATAGGAGGCCATGGCGATGACATCAACGCTCAATCGTCGAAGCTTCCTGCAGGTCAGCGCCGCGGCTGGTGGTGGGCTGATCGTCGCCGCGTGGTTGCCGTCCTGGACGGGCACCGGCGTCGCCGGCGCCGCCGGTTCGTTCGAACCGAACGTCTGGATCAAGGTCAACGCGGACGACACCGTGCGAATCATGCTCACGATGCTCGAGATGGGGCAGGGCGTGATGACGTCGATGCCGATGCTCGTGGCCGAGGAGCTCGATTTCGACTGGTCACGGATCAAGACCGAGTGGGCGGGCGCCGATCCGAAGTACGGCAACCCCAACTTCGGTGGCCAGCAGCTCACGGCCGGCAGCAACAGCGTGCGCGGCATGTGGAAGGTGCTGCGCGAATCGGGCGCGACCGCCCGTGTGATGCTGGTCAAGGCAGCAGCGCAAACGTGGGGTGTGCCGGAGGACAGCTGCACGACCGACAAGGGCGAGGTGATTCATCAGGCGAGCGGCCGGCGCCTGAAGTACGGCGCGCTCGTCGATAAGGCCGCTGCGCTGCCGGTGCCGACTGGTGTGACGCTCAAGGATCCCAAGAACTTCAAGGTGCTTGGCAACTCGCTCGCCAGGCTGGACGTACCCGAGAAGGTCAACGGCAGCGCGGTGTTCGGCATCGACGTGAAGCTGCCAGGCTTGCTGACCGCGAAGGTCGTGCGGTGCCCGGTGTTCGGCGGCAAGGTCGCTCGTTTCAACGCGGACAAGGCGAAAGCGGTCGCCGGAGTGAAGAACGTCGTGCAGATCACGAATGGTGTGGCCGTGGTCGCCGACAACTACTGGTCGGCGTCGCGTGGCGCCCAAGCGCTGGAGGTGACCTGGGACGAAGGGCCGCTCGCGAAGCTGACGAGCGCAGACATCCTGGCCAAGTACCGGGAGCTCGCGCAGCAGACCGGGAAGGTGGCGCGTAACGATGGAAATGCCGACTCGATGATCGCGAGCTCGAAGGCGTTCGAGCGGACGTTCGAGGCACCCTTCCTCGCGCACGCGACCATGGAGCCGATGAACTGCACGGCAGATGTGCGCGCCGATGGCTGTGACGTCTACGTGCCAACGCAGGGGCAGACGCCGTCGCATCAGGCTGCCGTCGCCGCATCCGGTCTGCCCGCGGACAAGGTGAAGATCCATGTGACGTACATGGGCGGCGGCTTCGGGCGTCGCGGTGAAGCCGACTTCGTGATGGACGCGGTGGAGACCTCGAAGGCGATCGGCAAGCCCGTGAAGGTGATCTGGAGCCGCGAGGACGATATGCAGCACGACTACTATCGTCCGGTCAGCTACGCGCGCATGTGGGGCGCAGTCGACGGGTCGGGCAAGCCGACAGTGTTCAAGCAGCACATCGTGCAGCAGTCACTGATGAAGCGCATCGGCGGCCTCCCGCCCAACGGCGTCGATTTCATCTCGGTGGACGGGTCGGCCAATCTTCCGTACGACATCCCGAACATCCGGGTCGAATACACCGAGCATGATCCCGGAATCCCATTCGGGTTCTGGCGTTCTGTCGGCGCTTCCTTTCAGGGCTTTGTGGTCGAAGCCTTCATCGACGAGATGGCGGCCGCCGCGGGGAAGGATCCCTTCCAATTCCGGCGGGATCTGCTGGGCAAGTCGCCTCGTCACAAGGCGGTGCTGGAGCTCGCCGCGGAGAAGGCGGAATGGGGAAAGCCGCTGGCCGCCGGCCGCGCGCGAGGGATCGCGGTGATGGACGCGTTCGGAAGTTACCTTGCGCAGGTAACCGAGGTGTCAGTCGATGCGCGCGGCGCCGTGCGCGTGCATCGCATCGTCTGCACCGTCGACACCGGCTGGGTCATCAACCCGGACACCATCAAGGCGCAGATGGAGGGCGGTATCGTCTACGGTTTGACGGCCGCGTTGCGGGGTGAGATCACGATCAAGAACGGACGCGTGGAGCAGCGGCACTTCGGTGACTACCAGATGCTGCGTCACAACGAGATGCCCCTGATCGAGGTGTATATCGTCCCCAGCACCGAGATGCCTGGAGGCATTGGCGAGCCGAGCACCGCGCTCGCCGCGGGGTCGCTCGTCAACGCGGTTGCAGCGGCGACTGGCCGGCGCATCTACTCACTGCCGATCAAAGCGGATCAACTGCGCGGGACAGCGTGATGAGACCGGGTGTGATTTTCCATTGGTGACCGTTCGGAAAATCACACCCGCTGTCTTATAAGCCGCGGACCGAGACGCCCAGTTCTTCCACGCCTTTCTTGAAGAGATCCATGATCCGCGCGCTCGTACGGAATTCTTCGAGAATCGCCCCGCGGCGGCTGGTGCGCAGATCCGTGATCACATACGCCAGCGCCGTGGCCATTACCGATCCTTCTTCCGTCCGCGTTGCCTCGAACCGATCCTGGAACGACCTCAGCGTGGGTTCGAACTCCGGATCGAGCCAGCGGGAGATACCACTCTCGACACGGAGGAAGTCGTTCAGTGCGGCCGCGTACTCGGGCGTCGGTGGACGATGCCAGAACGAGACATCCTGCCCGAATACCTTCACATAGAAGGGGAGGTAGAGATTCGCATGTGCCGGCACACGAACACCGAGCGCCGGATTGAAGCGTTTGACTTCGTCGAGCTTGAGGCCCGTGCGCGCGGT
This sequence comes from Acidobacteriota bacterium, assembly GCA_046732795.1. Classification (GTDB taxonomy): domain Bacteria; phylum Acidobacteriota; class Vicinamibacteria; order Vicinamibacterales; family UBA2999; genus Gp6-AA40. The sequence goes on along the minus strand of JBKPNV010000105.1, from coordinate 1,186 downwards.
GATGTCGAGTGCCGGAAGCGCCACCGTCGTCCGCATCGCGAAGATTGGCGACTGCGGGTATTCGGCCGCGAGCCGCCGGACGTTGATCATGTTGCCGAACACCATCTCCGCGTATAGCGACGAGCGCGGGCCATAAGTCTTGAACAGATCGCGGTACCGCTCAACGGAAAGGTCGCGCAGGCTGGCGGCGAAGTCCGAGCCCATTAGATATTGTTCGCGCGTGCCTATGCCTCCGAGCCGCTCGCCGTTAATCACCGTTCGACCAACGTTGACGCCGCCGGCGTGGTGCTCCGAGAGCGCCGGGATGAAACTGCCGTACATCGTGGCCAGGATCGTGAGATACGCCGCGCAGTACGGCGCCTGCGTCGTCTGGTTGTACGCCTCGATCACGGCTGGCGACAGGCGATTCAGGAAGTCCCAGTTCCGGCTGAGCCACTGGCAGAAACCAAGCGCCCGCGCGCGTGAGCGAGCGCGGCCGTCCAGCCCCGACTCGAGGATGGCCTGCGCCAATCCAATTTCGGAAGGGACGCCAAAGCGCTCGTAGATCAATCCCCATTCGCGAAGGAAGCTGCCATAGCGCTGCGCATTCGGTGCCAGGAATTGCCCGCGCGTCGGGTTGTGCACGAGTGGTCCGGTCACCGGCGTCAGCAGCCGGACGACTTCCTCGCGGCGTTGATCCAGTTGCTTCGGCAGCGTACGACCATTGAGAAATCCGGCGAGCGCTTGTTCCTCCCAGACACCCTCTTGCGACCAGTCGCCGGCACTCGGGAAGACGGCAAGCAGGCGGCCATCCTGAGCGCTCCCGAACGCGATCCGGCCATCTGGAATAGTGAAGATGTGTTGCCAGAACGGATACTCGGGGCGGTACGATTGCACCGCGGTCAGATCGAGATCGAGCCGGGCGCGCACGTAGTCGGCGGCGGCGACGGCCGCTGCGGGTTGGGGCGCGTTGGCGTTTGCCGGATCGCCCAGAGATGACGTCTGGGCGGATAAAGCTGAGCCGGCAACGACGAGTGTAAGGAGAGCGTGGAGCGCGGCCATTGGCTCGCGCCGGACATCCAATAATCTCATCGGTGGGAGCGTGGTTATTATCGACGAAAATTGGCGGCGTTAGAACCACCGTTTCTCTTATCGACCGAGACGGCGCAGAAATTCACATCTCTGCTACACAAAACGCGTCTCCACC
>JBKPNV010000104.1:0-5836 GCA_046732795.1 Acidobacteriota bacterium | reverse complement strand
GAGGACAGAAGCTCGCCGGCCGCCGCTACCACGTCGAGCGTACGCGCGGATACTTCGCGCAGCACGGCCAGCGCCCTGATGACGTCCGTGAGCTCGTCGATCTGCGCGTCAATCTGCGGGAGCAACGCGTCCAGCGCAGATCCAGTCACCAGCGCACGGGCGGCCGAGATGTGTCGATCGCGAATCAGTTGCATTCTCGACAGCGCCTCGCCAAGTTGTGAGGCGCCGGCCGAGGCTGCCAGTCCGAGCAACCCGTCAGTGACGCCGCTCATCGCCGACACCACGACGGCAGGCCCGCGCCGATGACGAGTCCGCGCCGCCTGGACGATTTCAATCAGGCGTTTGACAGCCGGCGGATCGGCGACAGAAGTGCCGCCGAATTTTTGAACAACCATGAAGTGTGCTTGGGATTGGGTCCTCGGCAATTTACGAAACCCGATCGCGGGACCACCTGCCGACCAACTCCGCTAGAGTACTCGAAAAGTCGACTATCATTCGCACCGATCATGGGTGGCGGCGGTGCATTACTCTATCGTTCGCTTGTATGGAGGCCACCGGCGTACGCCTGCTCCGAAAACCGAGGTCGATTCCAATGGGAACGACGCTGCCAACATCACCAACACAAGCGAGCTGTGGAGTAAGGCAGGCGACAGACCATGCGACTGCCGATCGCGGCGGCCGGCTTCGCACCCGCCTGGCGGATCGTTGGCTGGGCGAACGGGTGCAGCGCACGATCGAAGCGGCGGCCGTACGCCTCGAGCTGTGGGATGGCAGCTGCAGCTACGCCGGGCCGCAACCGCCAATCGGCGATTTGATCGTCACCGACCGTAAGACGCTCCTCGGTCTGGTGCTGAATCCGGAGTTGTGGTTCGGCGAATCCTACATGGCTGGACGGCTGCTGGTTCGCGGTCCCCTCGAGCAGATCGTCGAAGCACTGACGGCCAATGCGCCCGTGAACGTCTCCTGGCGGCAGCGTCTGAGGATGGCGGTTGGACGGCGCAACTCAGTCCGACATTCGCGCCACAACGTTCATCATCACTACGACCTCGGCAATCCGTTCTACCAGCTGTGGCTCGATCGCGAACTGGTCTACACCTGCGCCTATTTTGCCAATCCCGGGATGTCACTCGAGGCCGCGCAGATCGCCAAGCTGGATCTCGTATGCCGGAAGCTCCGGCTGCGTCCCGGTGAAAGAGTGGTCGAGGCAGGCTGCGGCTGGGGCGCGCTTGCCGTGCACATGGCTCGACACTACGGTGTGACGGTCAGAGCCTTCAATGTCTCGCGCGAGCAGCTGACCTACGCGCGCGGTCGCGCGTCGCGGGAAGGACTGAGTGACCAGATCGAGTTCATCGACGATGACTATCGTAACGTCTCCGGTGAATTCGACGCATTCGTCTCGGTGGGCATGCTCGAGCACGTGGGGCTTCAGCATTATCACAGTCTCGCCGAGGTCCTGCGTCGAAGTTTGAACCGGGACACCGGGCGCGGCCTGCTCCACTTCATCGGGCGCGACATTCCGCGCCCGCTGAACGCCTGGATCAGCCGCCGCATTTTCCCGGGCGCGTATCCGCCGACGCTGGCGGAAGTGACCAAGGGGGTCCTCGGGCCGAGCGGCATGTCGGTCATCGACGTCGAAAACCTGCGCCTGCACTATCGCGAGACGCTCGCCCACTGGAGCAAGCGTTTCGCGTTGGCGAAGGACCAGGTGCGGGGGATGTACGGCGAGGCGTTTCGTCGCGCCTGGGAGCTGTACCTTGCCGGCTCACAAGCTGCTTTCGCCACCGGCTGGATGCAGCTGTTCCAGGTCGTCTTCGTGCCACGCGAGGCGCCTCCGCCGTCATGGACGCGCGCCGACGTGTACGATGTTCCCTATCCCATCGGCTTCGATGCGTCACGCCCGCCTGCCGACAGCCAGTGATAACGCGCCGTATCGAGACCGGCGTAGTCCGGATCCAGATAGATGAAGCACCGCTGGATCAGGAAGTCGCGGATCTCGAAGACGTCGCACCATCGTCCGGCGTGCGTGAGGCCCGCACGCCACGATCCCGCTTTGTGCTCGCCGAAACTCGTGCCCTCGACGGCAAAGGTATCGGTGCCGGTCATGATCCAGTTGAACGTGGCGTAATCGTGCAGGATCTGCTTGATCTCTCCTCCGAAGTCCATGAACAGCTGTCCGATCTGCTTCTTTCCGGTCGCCAGTCCCCACTTGGGGAAGAACACCTGGGCATCGTCGGCAAACAGGTCCATGATGCTGCCGCCACCGGACGTCACGCCCTTGTTGTCGAATGCCTTCAGGTATTCCAGCGCGACCGATTTCCGCTGCTCGTCAGTCATCGACCCTCGCGTAATCGCCATCGTTCGCTCCTTGGCGCTCAACTGCTCACGGGCGGTCAGTCTAACTCACGCGACGACACGGATCGGCGGATCTGAACACCAGACCGGTCTGAAGACCCGCCGCTACGGACTCTGGTTGAAGACGGATCTGAAAACGCGCCGCTTCAGGTGCTTGACAGCACGAACCAGGGACGGAGACCGAGGGCCAAGCACTATTCACGATCGCACCATGCCGCATAGTTCCGGCAGATGCGTTTCCCACCAGCTTCGTGAAAGGTCTTCGTTCCAGGGCGTTGCGACCCGACACGTGCGGACTCGTCGCAGCACGGCCTGGCCGTCGTGCGGCCGGCGTTCCGGATCCTTTTCGAGGCACAACATGATCAAGTCTTCGAACGCCGGCGGGACGCGTGTTTCAATTCTCTGCGATGGCGGCACCGGCGCGTCCTCGACGTGCTTCAGCAGCGTCTTCATCGGCGTGTCGGCTTCGAACACCAGCTCGCCCGTCAGCAGGAAGTACGCGACGCACCCGAGGGCGTAGACGTCGGCACGCGGGTCCACGTCGCTCGCACCCATGATCACCTCCGGTGCCATATACGCCGGTGTCCCCGTGATATGGGCGGTCACTTGCATCGTCGTCTGCACGCTGCTTGGACGAGGGCCGCGCGCCAGACCGAAGTCGAGGACCTTGACGAAGTCGTACTGCAGCCCCTCATGGCACACGTAGATGTTGGACGGCTTGATGTCCCGGTGCACGAGCCCGGCGGCGTGCGCCTCGGCGAGCGACTCGCACACCTGCTCGATCAGATAGAGCACGCGCTCCGGCGGCTGCGGCCCGAAGTCGTGCACGAGCGTCTGCATGTCGCGTCCGACCAACAGCTCCATCACGTAGTAGAACGACCCTGTGTCAGAAATGCCGAAGTCGTAGACGTCAATCGTGTGAGGTGAGCGAAGCGACGCGGTCGATTGCGCCTCGCGCTCGAAGCGGACGAGTGCGAGCTGCCGGGTCTGTGCATCGCCATCGAGCGTCTCGGGACGAATCAGCTTGATCGCCGCGCGGCGCGCGAGCAGGTAATGCCTGCCTCGCCAGACCTCTCCCATGCCGCCTTGCCCGAGCCGCTCCTCGAGCTCGTAACTGCCCACCTTGCGCGCCTGCTGCTGCGCGTTCCACACGAGGTGCGAGAGGATGATGCCCAGAATCGAAGAGGACATCACAAACACGTAATTGCTGACGAAGACAATCAGGGCATCGCTCGTCATCCACTGCGCGCGCGCGACGGGCGAGACGATCGCGCCGGCCGCCATGACGAGCGGAAACGAGAGACCGATCTGGATGAAGGTTGCGAGGCCGCGCCGCCAGTGCGTAGGAATCAGGGCCGCCCACACCAGCGCGACCAGCGAGATTCCATGCATGTAGGGACTGCGGACACCTCCGAGGTGGATCGCCATCACGGCGATGGTGAAGGCGGCGGCGCTGAAGCTGACCGTGAGCCCGCGAAACAGGTGCCGCACGTTCGTCCTCTCGCTGCGACAGGCGCGATACACCGTCAGCAGGAGCAACTCGATGGCAATGCGGTACGCGACGAACAGCCTGAATGGAGCGTCCGGATACGCCACGAAGCACATGTAGGCATCCAGCGCGGTGAACGACGGCCACGTCCAGAGCCCGATCCAGATCGCGCGTGCGACCACTCTCCGGTCGGCCGCCGCATCGATGCTGGCGAGTGCTTCGGACGCGACGCGCAGCGTGCCGCTTCGATCGGCGTCACGAGCGCGGGCGGGTTTCGGCACGCTCGCTGCCGGTGGGTTCAGACCTCCGGTAATCACTGACCTTCTCACCGTGGCTTATATCACTGTAGGCATCGAAATCTGCTGTCCACATGACTGGTTCGCGCCGATATCGCCGTTATGCACGCTCGCGCGGGCAACGGCCGGTTCGGACGACCCCACATCGGTCTTGCCATCGCCGGCACCCTGCTGGTCTGGGTCAGCGCGATTGTGGGATCCGGATTCAGCCCGATCTCGCTCCCCTTCGCGATCTGGTCGACGCTCCCATATGGCGTCCTGTGGATCGTCGGCAGTATGGTGCAGAATCGCTGGCTTGCGCTGGGCGCGGGAACAGCCGCTGTGGCTGCGGAGGCCGGCATACGCGCGGCTGTCTTCCTGTGGCCACGAGGTTCGACCGCCGGGATCGCCCTGGTGTTCTCTCCTGCCTACATCACCATCTTCGTGATGCCGGTCGGCGCGGCGGCCGGGTGGCTGCTTGGCAAGCTATGGCGCTGGCGCATCGCCGGACGTGTAGCCACCCTCACGATCGGGCCGACGGTGCTCGGGCTTCTGGTGCTGGGATTAGCGAGGCCGGAGCTGTTTCCGACCACAGTCCTCGCGCGACGGGCGCTGCTCGAACGCATCGGTCCGCCCCGCATCGTCGTGGGCGCCGATACGTTTGCGTCGGTCCCTGTCTCAACCAGGTCAGCGTGGTACTTCGCAGCCGACCTCGATGAGCAGGCAGGCGAGGAACTGGCGATCGTCGATCACTCAGGCGCAGATCTTCTGGACAGCGCCACCCTCACCCTCAAGCGTCACGTCGCGTTTGGCGGAGAGCCTGGACGAGTGTGGGGCTCGTTCTCGACTCTCGTGCGGCTCGCGGATGGACGTCTCGCCGCGGCACAGACGGGCGGAGGCTTCTCCAAAACGCTGCTGAGCGATCTCAACGGCACCGCGCTGTGGGAGTACCGTCCGGATCCAAAGCTTGCACCGAGCGCGATGCGTCCAGCCGATCTTGATGACGATGGACGCGTGGAATTCTACGCTGCCTCCACCGATTTCGTCGCGCGCCTCGATTCGGACGGCCGTGAAGTATGGCGTCGCCCGGCGGCACTGGCACACCTCCTCGCGACGATGCCGCATGCCGACGACTTCCCAGCCTGGGTCGTGGCGAACGAGTACGGTCGAAAGCTGTTCGTCTGGGATGCCGATGGGCGGGTACTGATGGAGCGGCCAACCACTGCCGACGATGCTCCGCTGTCGGTCGTGGATACGTTCAGTGGTCGAAGCTTCATTCACGGCGGCCACTCGGCCCGCGCCTACGATCTGGCCGGCAAGCCGCTCTTCGATGTGCCGCTCGGTGATTTCACCTTGTCGTTTGCACTGGGTCTGCGGTTGTCGCCAGGTAGCCCGTCCCATCTCGCACTGGTGAGCTCCACCGACCGGGACACCAGCCGCTACCGTCTGCTCATCGTCGATTCCACTCGTCGGACGGTGTACGACGAGATATTCGACCGCTATCCGCGTGTGCTCGCAGCAAGGCAAGCGGACGGGTCTCACAGGCTATTCATCTGGGAGGCGAGCGGCCTGCGACAACTTAGGTTGCCCGGTAACTAGAAGCCATCTATTAATTAGCAACCCGCGGTACGCCCCGCGGATTGCTGCTCGCCTATTGGTTATCCTGCTCGCTAGCGGCGCAATAACGGACGCTCGAGCCTGGTACACTCCAATCGCCGAA
>JBKPNV010000103.1:0-3069 GCA_046732795.1 Acidobacteriota bacterium | reverse complement strand
GCGCCGGCTGCGCGGTCATTGCGGCGCGGGGCCTCCGCTCTGCGTGGTTTCTGAAAACACGCTGGCCAGGAGCCGATGCGCGGTGGGACGACTGCGCGATCGCCGTGTCACAGTCGTATCCACTTTCCGCCCGGACTCGAGGTTACGGCCTCGAAGGGTGGAGCCTACAGCCTCGAGCTCGAGGCTAGGGCCGACGAGCTGGCTTATCTGGGATAAAGTCGCGACCGCGGCCCATCTCGGTCAGATTCTTCACTCCACCGAGGAACGGGATGAAATCGAGCGCCGTATCCACGGTGCCTCCAATCACTCCCTTGCGACGAACGGCCTTGCCGAGCGTGACGAGGGCCAGCACGCCGCCTATCCACGGCATAGTACGGTAGAGCCGCCGAGTGATTCGACGACCCGTGTATTGGCTCAACTGTTTTCGAATACCCATGCACTCTGAAAGAGCAACTTGCGTTCCGCTTCGGAGCGCAGGCAGGTATCCCGTGGCATCAGTTTGGTGTACGACGACGTGATGCATGTGCGCCACATCGCCCTTGGCTGCGTCACCGTTCTTGGCATCGCTGCGCTGACAGACGCCATGCAACAGCCTGTTCCGCTGGTGAAGCCGGTATCATTCGCGATTCTCGAGGACTACGACAAGGGTGACGATTTCGCGGAGGTCGAAAAAGACTTCGCGCTGTTCGACGAGCTCGAGATCGACACGTGGCGCGGCAGCCTCGGATGGGATGACTACGAGCCTGAACGCGGTCGATTGGAGTTTTCATGGCTGCATCGTTTTGCTGAACTTGCCGACACACATCACATCCGGCTGCGACCGTATCTCGGCTACACACCGGGCTGGGCCGGGCGCACTGGCCGAGACCAGGATGTCTGGAATGATCCGCCCGCCAGTCTCGTCCGCTGGTCGCGCTTCGTTGACGAACTCACACGCGCGATGCGGCTGCACGCCAACGTCGTCTCTTATGAGATCTACAACGAGGAGAACGTACGGCAGTGGTGGGATGGCACGCCGCGTGCGTATGCACAGATGCTGGTCGCGGGTGCTCGCGCCGTTCGCGGCAGGAATGCGGTACCGATTCTAATCGGTGGTCTCACCTTTCCGGACAGCGATTGGATCGAGACGGTCTGCTCCGCGCCCCGCGTCGGGCAGAGCTTCGACATCCTGCCGTTCCATGCATATCCGGAGACATGGACGCCACCTGGTGTGACCGTTGAAAACTATCTCGGCGGCCTCGATGGCTTTCTGCAGGCGGCCGATAGCACGTGTGGCCGCAAGTCGATCTGGATCAATGAAACCGGTTTCGCGACAGTGCCAGGTCGCAGCGAACGGCAGCAGGCGACATGGTGGGTTCGCGCGGTCGCCACCTTCCTGAGCCACCCGCGGATCGAGCACATTGGCGTCTACGAAATCAAAGATCTGCCACCGGATCGCGCAGCGATCGGTGACGCTCCCAACTATCATCTCGGATTGACGCGGACCGATCGCAGCAAGAAGCTCGCTTTTTACACCGTTGACATGCTGACGGACCTCGTGGACGTGGGACAGCTCGAGATCCTCGATAGAGACATGGCTGTAACGGGTGCCAGTGACGCAAAGGCCCACCTGTTCCAGCGGCCTGATGGCGATCGCGTCTTGTTTCTGTGGACCGGAACCGGACCGGTCACCATTTCGGTGCGCCTGAACACACCGGGTGCTGCCGCGATCGAGTACGAACTGGACGGTCGCACGGTTTCCTATGAACAGTTTGACGGCACGACGATTCGCGGCATCGCCCTCGCCGGGGGCGAGCCGCGAATCTTCAGAATTCAATCAGCGCCCACGCCTAAATGAATGATCAGGCCGCCGCCGCAAAGAACGCGTCCTGTCCGTGCCCGCAGCGCGTGCCAAGCACCGGCAGGTGCAGGTCGGTCCGTTTCTCGGCGATTATTCGAACTCGCGGCCAAACCCTCCGGCGGAATCGTCAATATTCAACATCATGGTAGTCGCCTGTCTGGAAGCGGTTTGTCCGGGGAGCGATCGCGGGACGAACTATCTCGCAGTGACGGAATCATGCAAGTCAGCCATACCGGAGGCTGCGACCGCCATATCGCCATATCATTGCGCTCATGTTTATCAGTTCACGTCTCGCGATCACGATCCTGCTCTCGGTCGTGCTCGGCGGCTGTCGCGCGGCTGCGCCGACCGGCGGTGCCCGCACGACGGATCTCAAGGCGTTTCTCGACGAGGTCGATACGACGCTCCTTCGTTTGAGCAACGAAGCGAACCAGGCGGGATGGACGCAGGAGACCTACATCACGCCTGACACGGAAGCCATCGCGGCTCGCGCCAGCGAAGCGCTGATGACTGCGGTTACCGGTTTCGCCAAGCGTGCCGCCACGTTCAGCGGCCAGAGCGCGACGCCCGAACAGCAGCGGCAGCTCGCCGTGCTGAAGAACTCGATCACGATGGCGTCACCGTCCGACGCAAAAGAGTCGGAGGAGCTGGCGAAGCTGGTGACCTCGATGAACGGGGCCTATGGCCGCGGCAAGTACTGCCCGTCGGGCGAAGGTAGTTCAGAGACGTGCCTGGATATCGAAGCGATCACGGAGATCCTGGCCAAGAATCGCAACCCCGCTCGTCTTCGTGACGTGTGGGAGGGCTGGCACACGATTTCGCCGCCGTTCAAGAAGGACTACGTCAGGTTTGTCGAGCTCTCGAACAAGGGCGCGAAGGAGCTCGGCTTCGCCGATACCGGAGCGATGTGGCGCTCGCGCTACGACATGCCGCCGGAGGAGTTCGCCAAGGAGCTCGATCGGTTGTGGGAGCAACTCCGACCGCTGTATCTGTCGCTGCACACCTACGTACGGACAAAACTGCATCAGAAATACGGTGACGCCGTGCGCGCCGATGGGCCGATTCCCGCGCACCTGCTCGGCAACATCTGGGCGCAGGACTGGACCAACGTGTTCGACGTGGTGTCGCCTCCCGGCCAGGGGCGCAGCTACTCGCTGGACAACATCCTGAAGGCCCGAAAAGTGACACCGGTGGAGATGGTCCGCACCGGCGAGCGCTTCTTCACGTCA
>JBKPNV010000102.1:0-21706 GCA_046732795.1 Acidobacteriota bacterium | reverse complement strand
ACAGCATGATAGTGCCAGCGGCGCATGAAGCCCTCCGGCCAGCAGTACTGCGCCGGCCACTGCGGCGCGTTCGTGTGCGCGTCGTGATAGGCCTCCTGCACCATGCGCTGCTTGTACTCGTCCGTCAGCAGCGACAGGAGCGTCGGGTACTGACTCCAGAGCAACTCGGCGTACCAGTTCTGTCCCCGATGCCACACGTAGCGCCCGCTCCAATCGCCGGGCACCGTGGCATAAGTATGTTGTGTGGGCCCCCCGCGGCGTCTCGCCTCCTCGAGCAGCGCCTCGTAATGCGCCTGCGCGGTCTTGAACTGATACGGACTGACCATCGCCTCGCGCGGGTAGTCGCGATCGCAATAGCCCCAGGCGGCAGATGCCGGCGGCTTGTCCCCGATCATCCCGCCCCGCCACTGCTGCTCGAGACCGTACGGGCTGTTGCAACGGAAATAGCGTTTGTCCGTCCAGAGCGCGCGATCGGCGTAGAAATCGCTCGAGGTGAAGATGTCGACTGTCAGCGGCTCGATTCCCTCGGGCACGGCACCATTACGGGCGGCACCCAGGAACCCGTCGAGCCGGTTGCCCGTCGCCGGACCATCCAGCGGCCCCACTAGCCAATGCTGCTCCGGATAGCCCTCGATCTCCCGCGGTGGAATCGCTTCGATGTCGTCGACCTTGCGCCACTGCTGCCATGGAATGGCCGGAGACACGGGCGCGCCACGGCCCACGCTCTTGAGGTCGGCCGCCGGCGTCTCGGCGCGAGAGCACGACATCAGCATGACCATTGCCAGCACCGCGAGCGCGGCGCTGCCGTTATCGCAAAAATCCATCTTTGACATTGGGCGCCCATCATAGGCCGTCCTTCGCGCCTCGCGCTACGGCGCGGCAAGTCCACCTTCCCGCTTCGCGCTGCGGCGAGACAAGCAGTAGCATGTGGGCGCCTGGAGGATTCACGTGCGCACATCTCTCACGCTCACCTGCCTCGTCGCCTTCGCCGTCGCGTCAGTCGCCGGTCAGAGCAGACCTGCCCCGGCGCCGAACACGCAGAAACCCGGAATGGCGCCACGGCCAGCATTGCTTTTCAGCGAGACCTGGCGGATCCCGCCACACACCGGTGAGGAAACAGACGAGAACACGCGTGTGACACCCGCAGTCGTGACCAACCCGAACCTCGAAGTCAAGCTATACGGCCAGGACGCGAAAGTGATCCGCGCCGCGACGCACGAGCAGCGCACCGATCTCTGGAACGGGATGACGACGTCTCCAGCCGCGGTGACCTTGCGCGACCGGCGCAACTTTCTCGATCTGACTGACGCTGCCCGCCTGCGCTGGATCGTACGGACGAATGCCATTCACACGCTGCATCCGGTTGTGAAGCTGGCCGACGGCAGTTTGATTGTCGGCGACCGCGAAATCACGACTCACGGCGAATTTCTCGCCGTCGAAATCGCCTTTACCGGCATGCGCTGGTACACACTGGATCCCGACAAGGTCGTCGTTCGCACTGAGGTAATGAATCCCAATCTGCGGATGGTGGACGAGGTCGGCATGGCAATGCTCATTCCGGGCGGCGGCCACGGCATCGCGGGATCGGCCAATCTTTCGAACGTAGAGCTGTTCGCGTCTCCGATGCCCCGATAGCAGCGGGCTGGACGATGCATCCACTCCCAAACTATCTGTTACTGCGCCGATACTCGCCACGAAGGTCACGAGCGCACGAAGGGAATCTCGTCGACTCGCAACCCGACAGCACGTCGCCGATTCTCGAAGCCGGGCTGTGGCGTCGTCAGCGGCTCAGCGCGTCGGGCAATGCGCGCATGAATGCGTGGACGGCCGCGATATGACTGTTCTCTGAAATGAATTCGAAGACCGCCGGGTCGATTGAATGCGGCCGTGAACGACCCGACGGGCTGACGTTCGCCAGCATCACCGGGCATTCGGCGATCAGCCCGAGCAGCGCCGCCCACGCCGGCAGGTCGAGCGTCGCAATGACGTCGAGGGCATCGCGCGCGTGCCACGGTGCTCCGGTCTCGAGATGTCTGGTGATCTCGCGACGCAGTTTCAGCAGTTCCACCTGGATCTCGCGATCGCTGCACTGGAGAGCCGCGAGCGTTCCGAGGAGCTGCTCGGTGACGTACACGCAGACATCCTGGTAGAGGACGGCCCATCCGACTTGAAAGACGCTCGTGAGATCGTGATCCGCGAGAAAGGTGTCCGGTTGCGGCGGCGCCCAGTTCTCCAGTCCCAGATTGCAGACCGCGACAACCGCGTCGAAGGCTTCGCGTGTCGTAAACGGCCGGTCCCGAAGCGAGCAGCCAGCAACCAGGACATTCGCGAGAAACGTCAGCTCTCTCGTTCGCAACGCGTACGCGCCGGCATCGTGATCGCGCACGAACTCCATCTGCCGCTGAATGGGAGCGAGACGTGGTGACGCGACCCGTTCGTCCCCGGCGCCGAGAAGAGGCCGCGGACGGTCGGGCAACACCCCGGTGTCGCGAAGCAGATCGATGAACGCAGCAACATCGGGCGCCGGCGCACCGGGCAACGGATGACGCGATTCCGACGGGGCGTTCTCGGGCCGCGTCTGGTCCTCAGGCTTTCGGGTGAGCCTCATGTAAGCGGTTGCAATGGGATTGGCGCGAATCGTGGTTTCTCGGTCGAGATGGCCCTGCCGTGACAACCGGAGGAAGGCGCGAGCCTGCTCCGCCGCCACGTATCCCAGCTCCTCCTGGCGACGTTCGCGATCTGCGGCGAGATCGAACAGGGTTTGTGCCGAATCGTCCATCAGATCGTGAAACCCGTCGAGCTCCGGCTTCGAGTTCGACAGCCGTCGACATCCGCGCATCACTCGATGGAAGTAGTCGCGCTGTTCGTTCTCGAGCGCGACGAGCACTTCCGTGATGGTGTCCCAGCAGTCTTCATGCTTTGCCACGATAAGGTAACCAGCAAGCTCGAGCGACACGCCATTTTTCACGATCGTTGAAACGACCATATCGGGGTTGTCGACGACCACCGGGTCGAACACCGCCAGGTAACGCGCGAACGCAGCGATCACGAGTGCCGCGTCCATTTCAGCGAGTTTCTGCGCCGCGAAGGCGGCACTCGATTCGGCAAGCACTTCGAGCCAGACAGCAAAGCGAGCGGCGTCAAACTGCTCCTCCGTGCCCGGCTGCGCGCTGCGCCACAAGTCGAGGTCGAAGACGGCCGCCAGTTGTTCCGGTGTCGCCAGCGCGACGAGCTCTGCACAATCCTGCAGTCCGCAATTCTGAATGACGAGATGAAGGCTCGCCGCCGGCAGCTGCGGAACGAGGCGTGCGAGATACGGGTTTTCCAGGATGCGCGCGAGGCCCTCGCGCGGATGTTTAGCGTTCCCGAGCGTGAGAGAGTTGCTGGGCGCGCCCGCGCCGGTGCGCTTCATCCGATGGGAACCTGGGCGGCGTGAGCGGTACCGACGAGTATCGCGTTCGGCCTTCGGCATGGACCGGCGATGGTATCGAAGGAACATATCGGGCGACAGTCTGTTTCTTTGTTGACGACGGTCGTACAATGAGCATGGGAGACAACACGTCACCCGCCCGTCGCAATTCCCTTCTGATTGCTCCCCAAATTTTTTCGATCGGCAGCTCATCATGCGCCGCTGCAGAGCGTCGCGTGGCATTTTCTGACAGATGTTTAACGAAGTCTTCAGGTGCGCGGTGCTTCCATTCACCTAGCATGCTTGCTGCGGCTCACAAGCATGCCCGGCCGCTCGAGAGGAGGGCTTCGTGAATATCCGAGTCACAGCACATTGGCGGTCGCTCGCGATCATTGCCGGTGCATTCGTCACGACCGCCACACTCGTCGCGCAGGCACCCGCCCGCGATGGACAGACAGCAACGCCGCCATCCGGCAGGCACGCCGCGCCATCGTCGGCATCGCCAGGCGCTCCCGCTACCGTGCTTCAGGTCATGCGCGGGATCTTGTACCCGAACTCGAACGTCGTGTTCTCGGCGCAGAGTGACGACCCGGCCGCGGTGAAGAAGGCGACCGATCCGTCGACCGCGACCGATCCGCTGGCCAGCACCTACGGTGGATGGGAAGCGGTGGCCAACAGCGCGATCGCACTGAAGGAATCGGCCAGGCTGCTTGAAGTGCCGCGCTCCTGCTCGAACGGAAAGCCTGCGCCGATTCAAACTGCCACGTGGAAAAAGGGATTGACGCTACTGCGCGAAGCCGGAGATGCATCCTTCAAGGCGGCACAGGCGAAGAACCAGGACCAGGTGGTCGACGCCGCCGAAAAGGTGACGACGGCATGCTCGACGTGCCACGACCCGTACCGCGAGAAGACGCCGCGCTGTTCGCCGTAGCGCGATCTGACGAAAACTTCAGAATGTCTTCATGAATACGACTGAAGACACTGGCCCATAATCTCCGCCGCGGAGGCGGAGAACATCTGATGGCACTTGGATCGGATATGGGTCGTATCGGTCTGTTCGTATTAATCCTGAGCTTATGGCCTGGCCTTGGGTTGGCGCAGACGATCGCTGTCGAAGGCCGCGTGACTGATCCGCTGGGAGGAACGATCAACGGCGCAGTCGTCACGCTGAACACCGGAGCCACGGCGCCGAGAACCACGCGCACCGGCGTCGACGGCACATTCTCGTTCGACGCCGCGGCTGTGGGATCCGCAAGCCTCAGCGTCGAGGCACCCGGATTCGAATCCTCGACGCAGTCGGTTTCGCTGACGACGACGATGGCGCCACTCACGGTGGTGCTCAGAGTCGCTGGCGTCGTCGAGTCCGTCGGCGTCGTCGCACCCAAACTCGAAGAGGAACTGCCGCAGATTATCGAGCGCACTGGTGTACGCGCCCAGGTCATTACGGGCGCGGAGATCCAGAACGGCGGCTACTACGACGTCGCGCAGGCGCTCCAGGCGCTCGTACCGGGTTTGTTTCTGACGCCGAAGGCGGGTCCGTTCGACTACGTCACCGCTTCTCTCCAGGGATCACGGACCAACGAAATTCTCTGGCTCGTCGACGGTGTTCGCATCAGCAATCGCCTCTATAACGGGACAACGCCGCTCGACACGATCCCGGCTCACATGGTGGAACGAATCGAAGTCCTCGAAGGAGGCCAGGGTCTTTTCTACGGAACGCAGGCGGTCGCCGGCGTGATCAACGTGGTGACGAAGGCCTTCACAGACGGCAAAAACGCGATGCTCCAGGGTGGAGCGAATACTAACGAAGGAGGCTTCGTCAGTGGACTGGCTCGCGGCAGCTCTCGAGGCAATCGCGTCGTGCTGTACGGCTCGACCGACGATGCAGTCGGGTTTCAACAGTTTCCCGATGCTCAGTATCAGCCCAGTACGACCGACCGCGATCGCAGCTACAACGTCCATACCGTCGGCGGAAAGTACGCCTACGATTTCTCCCAGCAGCTCCGCTTCAGTGCCGCCTATCAGTTCACGAACGCGGCGCGACTCGACACCCTGCGGCCAGCGCGGTCAGGCGTGACTCAGTCGGGAGGCCCGGCGGATGTGTTCAACGAACGTAACGAGAACATCTTCAGTGCGAAGGTCGATTTCACGCCACGCAAGACCGCGGAATTCTTTTTCAAGGGCTATTACCACCGCTGGGATTCACACTATACGGAAGAACGGAACGTCATCGGTGATCCCGGCGCCGTCGATGTCATCAGCGACCACGAGTTCTGGGGTTACAAAGACGCCGGCGCGAATCTGCTCGCGAAGCTGACGCCGACACGCGGGTTCGAGTACTACGCAGGCTATGACTTCCAGAACTATTCCGGTGAAGATGCCGTTCTGCTCATCGCGCCGAACTCGGAAACGGTGAACGCCGTCTTCGGACAAATCCGGACGACGCGCGATCTTCTACGGAACGCCACGCTGGCCGCGGGTGTCCGTTTCAATGCCCCCAGCAACAGCGAGAACCACACTGTTTGGAACGTGACCGGCCAGTACGACTTCCCGAAGGCGCTATTTGCCAGGGGCACAGTCGGTACCTCCTTCCGATATCCGGATGCCTATGAGCTCTTCGCCATCGATCCGACCTGCTGTTTCGGCAATCCGAACCTGAAGCCGGAGTCGAGCACCAACGTCAACGGATCGTTCGGTGGCCGCATCCAGCGCGGCGAGACCACGGTCGATCTCGAATTCATCGGCTTCTACCGCAAGGTGTCGGATCTCATCGTCGACGAGGACGATGGCACTGGAAGCGGGAACACCATTACGGCGAACAGCGCGAATGCCGTGCGGGTGCACGGGTTTGGCGTCGTCGGATCGGCGTCGCTGACCAGCGCTGTCGCCACCACGCTCGGGTACACCTACACGACGTCCGAACAGGGGAACACACTCGCCGGTGGTTACAACTCGTTGCCAGGCCTGCCCTCGAACCGCGTGAACTGGTCGGTGGATCTGCATCCGCCGCGCAAACCCTTTGGCGGAACGCTGACGTTCTTCTGGGTGGGCGATATCTTCGACAACGTGTCAGGCTTCGGCAGCGTGCCGAGCGGAAACTACGCCGTCGTCGATCTGGCCGGCCGCTATTTCCTCGACGCGCAACGGAGACATCGCGTCAACCTTCGACTGGAGAATCTCTTCGACTCCGATTACGCCACAGGCCATGGCCGCGCCTTCCCCGATGCCGGTGGTGCGCCCTATGTCACGAGCAGCCTGGGAGTTCCGCGCACGCTTCACGTCTCGTACACGCTGGCGTACTGAGACGGCTGCGTTTGTGGACAATGGACCTGGGACCGGGAACCGACTATGGTCCCTCTTCCGCTCTTCCGGGAAACTGGTTGTGCCGGATTCTACGATGCGCTTAGACTTCCCGCGCGGCGGTCATCGGCAGCGGCTTCGGGCAGCCGCCGCGCGCACGCGTATCCGGGAATGAGAGGGGACAATGAAGCGGACCTCCGGCGCAGTCTTCTCACTTGTGGCTGTGGTACTCGCGTCGACGGCCGTGGCGCAGGTGCCGTCGAGCCCGGTTGATGAGCACATTGCCGCGGCTCGAATCGCGGCGGGCCTCGACTACCGAGCCACCTTCGTCAATCTCTGCTTGCCAACGCCGCCGCGTGGCGGTGGCGCTGGTGCCGCGGGTCGGGGCGCGCCGCCAGCAGGCGTGGCCGCAACACCTGCGACGCCGGACCGGGCCACCTGGTATGCGCCTCCGTTCAAGATCTTCGACAACTTGTACTGGTTGGGGACGCGTCAGCATTCGTCCTGGGCGCTTCAAACCAGTGCCGGGATCATCGTCATCGACACCAACTTTGCCTGGGCCACGGGGCCAGAGATCATCGAGGGGATGAACACGCTGGGCCTGAATCCGCGCGACATCAAGTACGTGATCATCAGCCATGCCCACGGCGATCATGACCAGGGCGCGGCGGAACTGCAGAAGCGCTATGGCGCACAGGTGGTCATGGGCGCCCCCGACTGGGATGCCACCTTACAGCGTCCCGCGACTGCTGCCGGAGGCGTTCCGAAACGTGACCTTGCCGTTGGACCGGAGGGCCGGAAACTGACGCTCGGCGATACCAGCGTGGAAATCGTCGCCACACCAGGACACACGCCCGGCACACTCTCGTATGTCTTTCCGGTGAAGGATCGAGGTCGAACGCTCATGGTCGCCTATTCCGGCGGGACGCTCACCGGCGCCTTCGGCACCGACGGCGCGCGGTGGGATGAGTACATAGCCTCGCAACGCAAGATCGCCAAGGTGGCGACCGACGCTGGCGCCAGCGTCCTCCTCTCCAATCACAGCGAATACGACGGCGCCTACACCAAGGCGCGCCTGATCGCCGCGCCGCGCCAACCGGGCGAAGACCATCCGTTCGTCGTCGGCACCGACGGCGTGCAGCGTTATTTCACGGTCATGGCAGAGTGCGCGATGGCGTCAAAGCTGCGTGCGGGTGCCAAATAGCCTGTTGAAGTCACACCATTCGGGCCAGACGGCCGGTGCGACATCAATCGCTTGGTAGACCGGCAGTGATGTCGGTATCCTTCGCCCATGATCAGACGTCGCACTCTTCCGCTGCTCGTTGTCGCCGTCGGCTGTCTCGGCGTCCTGGCGCTCGCGCAGCAAGCCGAGCGTGCCCGCGCACTCGACGAGCAGATCGGCCGGATCTTCCAGTCGCCGGACTATCAGTCGCCGCGCTTCGGGCCGGCGCGCTGGCTGCCAGACGACGCGGCGTACACCGTTGTCGAGCGATCGAGCGAGCGCGATGGCGGTTGGGACATCGCGCGTTACGATGCAACGAGCGGCGCGCGCAGCGTGTTGATTTCCGGTTCGCTGCTCGTCCCAGAGGGAAAAAAGGAGGCACTCGATATCGACGACTACGCCTGGTCCAGCGACGGGCAACAGCTCCTGATCTTCACGAACACGCGCCGCGTGTGGCGCAACAACACCCGCGGCGACTATTGGATTCTCGATCGGCGAAGCAGACGTCTGCGTCAGGTCGGCCGCGATGCGCCTGCATCATCGCTGATGTTTGCGAAGTTCTCGCCAGATTCCACCAAGGTGGCGTACGTTCGCGGCAATGACATCTACGTCGAGACTGTTGCGGGCGGGCCGGCGACAAAGCTCACGTCAGATGGCTCGGAAACCACGATCAACGGTACCTCTGACTGGGTGTACGAGGAGGAGCTCGGGCTCCGCGACTGTTTCCAGTGGAGCCCCGACAGCTCGCGCATTGCGTATTGGCAGTTCGACACGACCGGTGTCGGCATCTTCACACTCATCAACAACACAGACACGCTGTATCCGGTGACAACGCGGATTCCGTATCCAAAGGCCGGAACGACCAATTCGGCGGTGCGAATAGGCGTGTTGGATGTTCACTCACGCGCCACCCGCTGGGTAAAAACGCCTGGTGACCCGCGCGACGATTACCTCGCTCGGCTCGAGTGGGTCGATACGACCACGCTGGCGATTCAGCAGCTCAATCGTCTCCAGAATCGGCTCGACGTGCTCCTCGCAGACGCGCGCAGCGGAGAATCGCGCCGCGTCTACCGCGATGAGTCAAGGACGTGGGTAGAACTTCCCGACTCGCTGGCCTGGGTGGATGGCGGTCGTGCGTTTCTGATTCCCAGCGAGCGCGATGGCTGGCAGCACTTGTATCGGGTCACACGCACCGGCGACGGGCCGAAGCTGCTCACCGACTTTGCTGCGGATGCGACAGATATCGTCGGCGTCGACGGTTCGCATGGCTGGGTCTATTTCCTTGCCTCGCCTGATAACGCAGCGCAGCGGTATCTCTATCGCGCCAGGCTCGATGGAACAGGCATGCCAGACCGCGTGACACCGGCGAATCAACCGGGCACACACACCTACGATGCCGCACCCAATGCCGGCTTTGCGTTTCACACCTATTCGAGATTCGACGAGCCACCGGTGACGGATGTCGTCGAGCTGGCGACGCACCGCTCTCTGCGCACCCTTACCGACACAGCGGCGTTGAAGGCAAAGCTCGCGCCTGTGCTGAGGCGGCCTGTCGAGTTCTTCGCGCTCGATGTGAGCGAAGGTGTGACGCTCGATGGCTGGATGTTGAAGCCCTCCGACTTCGATCCGGGTCGGCGGTATCCGGTTGTCGTCTTCGTCTACGGCGAGCCAGCAAGTCAGACGGTCATCGATCGCTGGGGTGGCGGCCGTATGCTCTTTCATCGGGCCCTCGCTGACGCGGGGTACATCGTCGTGAGCGTCGACAATCGGGGAACCCCCTCGCCGAGGGGTGCCGCATGGCGAAAGGTCGTCTACGGTACCGTCGGCGAGCTTTCTTCGCGCGAGCAGAATGCAGCGGTGCTTGCGCTCGCGGCAAAGCACTCGTTCATCGATCGTGACCGCGTGGGCATCTGGGGGTGGAGCGGCGGCGGATCGAACACGCTGAACGCGATGTTCCGGTATCCCGACACGTTCCAGGTCGGCGTGGCGGTGGCGCCGGTTCCCGACCAGCGCTTGTACGACACCATTTACCAAGAGCGCTATATGGGAACTCCGCAAGGGAATCCCGATGGCTACAAGCTCGGCTCCCCGATCAATTTCGCCGACGGCTTGAAGGGCAAGCTGCTCGTCGTTCACGGAACTGGAGACGACAACGTGCATTCGCAGGGAACGGAGCGACTCGTGAATCGGCTGATCGAGCTGGGCAAGCCGTTCGACATGATGTTCTATCCCAATCGGACCCACGCGATCGCTGAAGGGCCGGGAACGACCGCGCACATCTATCGATTGATCGCGAGGTATTTCCTGGAGCATCTGCCTCCCGGGCCGAGGTGAGTCGTCCAGTTTTCGCTTTCTCGACTCGCGTGCGCTCATCCAATTGAGGTGGATGATCGGCGGTCCACTCAAACAGTCGCGCGGCGACACGTTGCGCGTGGAGGTCCCATGCCGGAAACGTTCCAGTGGAAGCTCGCCAACCCTGAGGCTGCGCTCAAACTCATCTCGAACGATGCGCTCGAAAAATCGTCGATCGATGCCAAGCCGATCGGATTGGAGCTGGAACCGAGCCTCTCCTTCGGAGGGGATGGCAACGGCACGTTTGCACTCAATGTTCGCGGCGTGCTCACGGTGGCGGCGCTGAACGATCCGACCGACTCCGACGAAGACGGCATTCTCAGCGCATCGAACGTCGACACGCCTGCCGGAACGCTTCCGCCGCAACTCAGCTTCGATCGGCTTTACTTGAAATACCGTGCTGAATGCGGCGTCAAAGCATCAGCTGACGTCCCTATCGGCTCCATGCTTGGCATTGATGTGAGCGCCGACGCGAGCGCAATCTTCGTCGACTACCGTGTGCACGATGGCTCCCACGCGGTACGTGCTGCCGTCACCGCCGACCTTCAGCGTCACGCCCGCTTCGTCACCAGGCTCGAGGACGTCTTGAATCTCGCGCCGGGAGAAGCGCTTGCCCTTCGGTTCAGCGGCTCCTTGAGCGCCGGCCTTACCCTGACGCTCTCCGACCTGTTCACCGGCCAGATCGGCACGACACTAGGCAAACGTCTCGAGATGTCGGCACCTGTCGTCATTTCCTTCAAAGCAGGCGCCACCCTCGCGTTCAATGCAACGGTCCTGGACGACTTTCTCGTCGTCTTCTCACGCGTCGACGATGGCCGCTGGCGTCTTGGCGTGCGCAAGACGAAGTCCAGCCGCGTCGCCCCGTCGGCCGATGCGGGCATCAGCGTCGGCATTGAAGATCCCAAGGCGCTCCAGGACCTGACGCAAGCCGCTGTCGACGGTGTGCTCGGCGCGCCGCTTGCAAAGGTCAAGAGTGTGCTCGAAGCGGCTTCACTGGAGTCGCTGGGAACGGTCGAACGCAGGATTGCCACCGCCCTGATCGCGCGCCTCGGGCTCAAGGAGACGTTGACCACGATCGAGACGCTGCGAGACAGGGTTGCGGACGTCGAGAACAAGATTGCCGACACGGTCGCCGACGTCGTGAAAACACGCCTGACGGTCAGCTTCGCGTACGAGTACACCCGAGTCTCGGTCAATAGCAGCCTGGTGCAAGCCACGCTGGACCGCGCAGCCGTGGAGGGACTCCACGCCGACACTGTGAAGGGACGCACCAACACAGTCGCACAAGCAGTTCGTGACAAGACGCCAGGCGTCGCCATCGAGCTGTATCTCAATCAAAAGGAGATCACGCGCGCACGCAGTTGGGGATTTACGCTCGGCATTGGCAAATGGACGTCGCTCGGCGGCAAAGACTTCAAGAAGACATCGACCGTCCAACGCTTCGATGTGCAAGGTCGCGTACAGGAAGCCTATCTCGGCGCGCGGTCTTACAAGGGCAGTTGGATCGGCGAGACATTCGAATGGGGCGTTGATCTCAAAGCCGACATGAAGGACTACGTCGTCGGGCCGCCGCTCGTCAGCGACTACAGCCTCGGCATCCATCTGCTCTGGGCCGCGACCCAGAAGGATCTGTCGGCCGTCGAGCTCGAGCAGTGGATCGACAGCGCAATCCTCTGGCGAGTCCTGCGCACCGAGGATGCCGTCGACGTGCGCGGCCGCATCGCTGCCGCCCTGGGCAAAGAGGCCACACTCAGCGTCCAGCTCACGATCCCGAACGCGGCCGTGCGCAGTGCGCTGCCCGTCCTGGCCGATGCGCCTCTCGCGGCATTTGCGCCGGCGCTCGCAGCCGCAATGCCGTGGATGAACACGAGCGGCCGCGTGAGCGCGCCGGTGCGCCGTCAACTTTATGCACCGCTGTGGGCCGCGTATCTCGAGAATCCCTTCCTGTCCCAAAAGCTCTACGCCGATATGGCCATGGACCATCTCCAGAAAGCAGGCCATACAGAGACGGCCGTCCGCGAACGGCTGGGCACGAGTGGAACCGATCCCTTTTCGTTCGGAGGCCTGGTGCACATCAACGATCGCACGCGTCAGGACTGCGAGGCGTTCACGCGCGGCGCAACGATCCTGAATTCCGCAATCACGTCAGGCGCAAGGAACCAGAAAACCATCGACAAGGCTGTCGCTGAAATGGACGACTTCTGGGCGCAGTCCCACCACGTGCGCGCGATCGGCTGGTATCTGCTCGACGCCATCGAACGCAAGGGCTTCCTCGACAACGTGACGCGCACCATGACCGTAGAGTCGAAGGGACGACCGGACGTCGTCGTCACGGTCTGAGAACGTGGCTGGTATTCAAACCCGCCGGCCGCTACCCGACACGCCCGCAGCCGCTTTGCGAAACAGGCCCCGTCCAGGGTTCGTCACGAACACCCACATCAGAACCTTGACGGCGACCGGGAAGCGCGGCGGCTGCCCTGCTATTGGAGACGCGAACCATTGGGCGAGCGTTCGTTGTGGATCGTCGCGCAGTTCGTCCACCTGCGCGACTCGATGAACGCAGCCCACGGTACATAGCGGAGCACATCCCTTGCTGCGGTGATACTCCCGCTGCAGATCGTCAGCGCCGTACTGGTCCAGCGGGATACCTGGATGCCCTCGTTGTTGAGAGCACCAGTGCACGAAACCGTCCTCGCAGATATAAAGGTACCGCGAGCCGGCGCGGCAGTGCCATTCATTGGGCACTCCGTTCGCGAGGTTCTTCTGGAAGCGGTTGTAATTCGCGAAGTCGAACAGGGACTTGCCGAGTGCGACGACGCGCTCGAGGATCTGACGCTGCGGCCCCTCGAGCTTCCGCAATCGGCCGGTGCCATCGTGAATAATCCCGACCGTGGTCGAGAACCCGAGTTCCCGCGCCCTCTGGGCAACCGTCAGCGCATCGTCGGGATTCTTGATGCCGCCGCCAACGACCGAGTTCACCGTCACGTCGAACGCCGCCGTGCCCGCGAGGGACACGAGTTTCTGATCCAGAACTTTCAGGCTCTTTTTCGACACCGCGTCCGGCATCACATTGTCGATGCTGATCTGAAGGTGATCGAGCCCGGCTTGATTCAGGCGCTCGATCCGATCGCGCGTCAAAAGATACCCGTTGGTGATGAGCGTGGCGATCGCGCCGCGGCGCCGGATGTGACGAACGATCTCGTCGAGATCAGGATGGAGCAGCGGTTCCCCTCCGCTCAACGTCACGACACCGGTCCCGAGGTCGACCAGGCGATCGATCCGCCGCAGCACGTCCACGACAGGAATCGGCGCCGAGCGATCGTCGTACTCGTTGCAATACGCGCATGAGAGATTACAGCGACGGACAGGGATGAGATGCGCAGCGACAGGCCGGTAGCGGAAGCGCAGTGACCGGACCAGCATTCGTGCCTCGCGAACTCTCCTGCTCGCCCGGCGTACTCCGCGCTTCAAACGCAGCACGTACATCGTCCTTGAAGGCGTCATCTTCTCACACCGGTGCAAGGCAACGGCTCTGCCGACCCATCACGTGTCACATGAGCGGGTTACGATGCGGAAATGGCTGCCGGCACCATCTGCCGCGTGCTTCACACGACATGAGAACAAGAGAGGAGATCACCATGGGCACGATTGCCACGAACGATGGGACGACGATTTTCTACAAGGACTGGGGCCCCAGGAATGCGCAGCCCATCGTCTTCCATCATGGCTGGCCACTGAGTGGCGACGACTGGGATAGCCAGATGATCTACTTCCTGGGACAAGGCTATCGCGTCATTGCCCATGACCGTCGTGGCCACGGACGATCGAGCCAGGTCAGTGATGGCCACGATATGGATCACTATGCCGCCGATGTCGCCGCCGTGGTCTCACATCTCGATCTGCGCAATGCCGTCCACATCGGCCATTCGACCGGCGGCGGCGAAGCGTTGCACTACACGGCAAGACATGGGGACGGGCGGGTGGCGAAGCTTGTCCTTATTGGCGCCGTTCCGCCGATCATGGTGAAGACCTCCGCCAACCCGGGCGGCCTGCCGCTTGAGGTGTTCGACGGATTCCGGCAACAGCTCGCAGCGAATCGCGCGCAGTTCTATCGCGACGTCGCGAGTGGGCCCTTCTACGGATATAACCGCCCAGGCGCCAAGGTATCGCAGGCGGTAATCGACAACTGGTGGCGGCAAGGCATGATGGGCGGTGCCAAGGCGCACTACGATGGCATCAAGGCGTTCTCTGAGACCGACTTCTCCGATGACCTCAGGGCGGTAGACCTTCCAACGCTGGTCATGCACGGGGATGACGACCAGATCGTGCCGATCGCCGATTCCGCGCTTCTCTCAGCAGAGCTCCTGAAGAACGCCACACTCAAGGTGTACAAGAAGTTTTCGCACGGGATGTGCACGACTCACGCCGACGTGATCAACCCGGACCTGCTGGAATTCATCAGGAAGTGACTGCGGGCGGTTCAGTCACGCAGCCCGAGTGGCACGGCTGAGCTCGACGGATTGTAACGTGATTCGACCGCGGGGCCTGCCCCGAACGCCTTTGCCTATTCGTATTGCAGCGCCACAGCGGGTCAATGCTGGTCGCGCGGCGGGCCGGCACATGCGCTGCGATCGTCGCGATCGATGCGAACCACAGGAACGCGGCGGCACGAACGTCATTGGATCCAACGGCCTCAAGCCACATAGCAGACCCTGCACATGGCGCATCGTCATCGTCGCGGCGATGAGACCGATCGCGAGGCCGATGATCGTCAGCGCGAGTCGCTGACGGACCATGTGCCGCATCACGTCGCCACGTTGCGCACCGAGCGACATGCGAACGCCGATCTCGCATGTTCGGCTGGCCTCCGTGACATGGCCGAGCCGTGTGTCTGGTCGTTTTCAGTGAATCAGTTTGTTCACAAATGGCGAGGTCCACGTTCATACGTTGCCCCCTCACGACGTATGGATACCATCGACTACAGACACTTGCTGGACCAACTAATTCGGATCGAAGGCACAAAGCTGGCTCCGTATCGAGATGCTGCCGGCAATCTCATCGTCGCCCCGAATGACTATATGGAACGGATGGGAGTCAAAGGAACGCGAATGGCTGTTGTTGAGGTGGATGTGCGTGCCGTTGCTGAAGAATTGGGCGAACGGTGGTCACTCGTGAGCAACCTCGACAGTATCCGCCACAGAGTGCTGATTCACATGGCGTTCAACATGGGGGTGAGTGCGCTGCTGGCAATGAAGGGATTCGTGTCGGCGGTCGAGTGCCGCCGCTGGGATTCGGCAGCGGAAGAGATGGTCGTCTCGCCGTGGGCGAAGCGGGAACCAGACCGCGCTAGTGTGCTGGCCGTAATGATGCGGACGGGCGGCGACGAAGTCTTGAGCGTGATTCAACTCAGAGGGGCACAACGAACGCATCCAAAGTGTTAACTGATACGGGTCTGGGCCTGTCAGGTCTCATTAGTATTGGTAATGCCGAACACTCGACAATCGAGTTAGACTCCACGGAAATTTTCCGGTTCACCTGGCTCGTCCGCAGGAGAAGAGAGGCGAATGTCCAGACACTTCGCACGCTTGATGTTCGTCATGTTCGCTGTTTCAGCGCCCTCCGTCACGTCGGCCCAGAGCGGCCAGAGTGCGATCGCCGGCGTAGTGAGGGATTCCACCGGTGCTGTACTGCCGGGCGTCACCGTCGAGGCCAGCAGTTCGGCCCTAATCGAGAAGTCCCGATCGGCAGTTACTGACGAGGCCGGTCAATACCGGGTCGTCGATTTGCGCCCCGGCACGTACCGGGTGACCTTCACGCTCCAGGGGTTCACAACTGTCATCAGAGATGGCATCGTGCTCGAGTCCAACTTCGTGGCCCCGGTCAACGTGGACATGGCGGTGGGCGGAGTCGAGCAGGCCATCACCGTCACGGGCGAGAGTCCGATTGTCGACGTTCAGTCGAGTCAGCGTCGAGACGTCGTCAACAGCGAGATGCTCGAGGCGCTCCCGACAGGACGAAGCTTCGTCACCATGGCCGGAACCGTTCCTGCCGTCTCGACCGGTCAGTTCGACGTTGGCGGCTCGACATCGATGTGGCAAGGCGGCAGCCTCACCGTGCACGGCTCGTTGAACGTGGATTCGCGCACGCTCATCGACGGAATGGTTGCCGATGCGATGTTTGCCGGTGGCCAGTGCTCGTGCGTCTACGACAACGAGGCCCAGACGCAGGAGATCGCCGTCCAGATCAGTGCAGGCAGCGCCGAGAACCAGCTTTCGGGTGTACTCGTCAACCGCGTACCACGAACGGGCGGCAATATGCTGTCGGCCGAGTTCCTGACGAATTTCTCGAACAGCGATCTGGCGAGTCAGAACCTGGATGACGACCTGATCGCCCGCGGCCTGACGACCGCTCCGGAGCTCTACAAACAGTACGACATCAACTACACGGTTGCGGGTCCTCTGATCAAGGACCGTCTCTGGTTCTTCATCTCGGGAAGGAACTGGGCCTACAACAACTACGTGGGCGGCGCGTTCAATGCCGACGGCACGCAGGCCCGGGACGACAACAGCATCAAGGCGTTTCCCGTCCGTCTGACCGGGCAGATTACCCCGAACAACAAGGTGACGGCGCTCTTCACCTGGTCCGAGAAGCTGCGCGGTCACGCCAACCTGTCGGCGACGATCTCTCCGGAAGCGAGCCTGAAACAAAGCCAGCCTGCTCAGCACATCGCGCAGGCGAAGTGGACCTGGACGCCCTCGAGTCACCTGTTGCTCGATGCTGGTTACAACCAGACGTACAACAATGCCAAGTACGAATACGTTCCGGAAGTGCTGCTTGGCACGTGCCACACCGCATTCAGCCTGTGTCCCGCGGGAATGGCCTACGGCAGCATTCCACATCAGGACTTGACGCTCGGTCTCAACACGGTTGCAGCCGTCACCGGCACGGGCGTTCAAACCGGCCCGCAGCGGATGCCGACGATGAGCCACTACATCCAGTCGTCGTTGTCGTACGTGACGGGCTCGCACAGCATGAAGGTGGGCGTGCAGCAGCGGTTCGGTTGGCAGCAGGACAAACGTCAGGACATCAACGCGGATCTGACGCAGCAGTACAGGAACGGCGTCCCGACACAGGTGCTGATCTACAACACGCCAACGGGCAGCCGCAACAATGTGGACGCCGATCTCGGTCTGTACGTGCAGGACACATGGACCAAACGGCGAATCACGATCTCGCCAGGGCTACGGGTGGATTACTTCAACAGCTCGATTCCGGCGCAGTCGGTGCCGGCCGGGCGCTTCGTACCCGCGCGCCAGTTCGGCGAGATTCCTGACATTGCAAGTTGGTTGAACGTGTCGCCGCGGATTGGCGTCTCCTACGACCTCTTCGGCACCGGCAAGACAGCCCTCAAGGGGAACATCGGATCGTACGTGCAGTCACAGGGCACTGGTTTCGCTGCAACCTACAACCCGATGGTGATTTCGACCGACATGCGCAGCTGGAACGATCTGAATCGTGACGACATCGCTCAAGAGAACGAGATCGGACCGACGAGCAACGTGAACTTCGGCACCCGCCAGAATCAGAATCCGTCGCCTGACATCAGCCGGCCGTATCAATGGGTCTACGACCTGGCCGTCCAGCACGAAGTGGCTCAGGGTGTCAGCCTGTCGGTGAGTTACAACCGTCGCGACTTCAAGGAGATCATCTGGACGGAAAACCTCCTGGCGCCGATCTCCGCCTACACGCTGACATCTGTTCCTAATCCGATGGTTGCCGGAGAGACGATCCCGGTTTACAACCTGAGACCTTCCGCACTGGGCCTTGTCGATCTTCTCGACGACAACTCTCCGAACAATCGCATGTATTACCAGGGCGTGGACGTGACGGCCGCCGTGAGGTGGCGAGGTGCCTCTCTGAACGGTGGGACATCCACGGGGCGAACGATCTCCGCCACCTGTGACGTGCAGGATCCGAACAACCTCCTGTACTGCGACCAGACCACGTACGACGTGCCGTTCCGGACATTGTTTCGTGTCTCTGGTACGTACGAACTGCCATGGGGAATCCGTGCGAGCGGTGTATTTCAGAGCGTGCCAGGGGCCGCGCGGCAATTGACTTACCTGGTGACGCGGGCCGTCCTGCCGACGCTGACCCAGCCCTCGGTCACCGTGCGGCTGAACCAGCCGAACACGTTGTTTCTCGACACGGTCAATCAATTGGACGTGAGCTTCTCGAAGACCATCCGTTCGTCTGGTCTGGAGTTTCGGCCAGAACTCAGCATCTTCAACGCGCTGAACGCCAACCCGGTGACGGGCCAGACCAACGCGTTCGGTCCCAATCTCGACCGCGTCACCGCGATTCTGCCGGCGCGGCTCATCCGCATTGGGCTCACGGTGAGATACTGACGGCATGAGGATGGCCCCCAGGTCACTCGTCTGCCTCCTGCTGCTCGTATCCGTCTGTCGTGCGGAGGCCCGGGACGCGTCTCCGCTCGTGGAGGCAGTCAAGTTATCGGATGTCGCCGCCGTCCGGACGCTGCTGAAGTCCGGCGCGGACGTCAACGCAGCCAGCGTTGACGGAACAACGGCTCTGCACTGGGCAGTGCGTCGCAACGCCGCCGATATGGCGGACCTCCTGATTCGGGCGGGCGCGCACCCGGATCGTCCCAATCGCTACGGTGTGACGCCGCTCGCGCTCGCCGCCGCAAATGGCAACGGCGAGATGATCAAGCGTCTGCTGGATGCTGGCGCCAGTGCGAAGGCGATCTTGGCCGACGGCGAGACGCTGCTCATGACAGCCGCACGCAGTGGCACCACAGCCGGCGTCAAGTACTTGCTGGCTGGCGGTGCGGACGTCGGCGCCAGGGAAAACCGGCGTGGCACGACTGCGCTGATGTGGGCGGCGGAAGCGAAGCAGGCTGGCGTGGCTTCCCTGCTCATCGAGGCCGGGGCAAACGTTACCGATCGCTCGCGCGGCGACTACAGCGCCCTGCTCATCGCCGTTCGCGCCGGGAGCCTCGAAACCGTCCAGGTGCTGCTCGCCGCCGGCGCCGATATCAACGACAGCGCGCCGGCCGGCGATCCCAACGAACAGATCACGATCGGTTTCGCCTCGAAGCGGGCACCGGCGTTCGGTCCGGACGACACGGGCGCGGTGCGCACATCAGCGCTGGTCCTCGCGATGCTGAATGGCCACTTCACACTGGCAACGTGGATGGTCAATCACGGCGCGGATCCAAATGCCCCTGACCCACGCGGATCCGCGCTGCACGTGCTCGCCTGGTTGCGCAAGCCCGGTCTTCCACTGGATAGCGGCGCGGTACTCGTCCCCTTCGGGAATCCCGACACGTTCGAACTGGCGCGCGCGCTGCTCGACAAAGGCGCCAATCCGAACGCACGAATCGTGTGGAAGGAGATCCCGTTCGATCATGTCGGAGGGCAAGCGCGTCTGCCGCCCACGATCCGCATGGGCCGTTCGTGGCTCAGTCACATCGGTGCCACGCCATTCTGGCTCGCCGCCAAGAGCAGCGACGTCCCCCTGATGCGTCTCCTGCTCGAGCACGGCGCCGACCCCAAGATCCCTGCTATCCAGAACGTGACACCGTTGATGGCGGCAGCAGGTTTGGGGTTCTGGGATGCGGAGAGCCCGGCGCCGCAGAACGGAACGCCCGAGGCCGACACATTGGAAGCCGTCAAGCTGTGTGTCGAGCTCGGCGCCAACGTGAATGAGACGACGACGTACGGAGCAGTGGCATTGCACGATGACCGCGGCGATATCCGTTCGCGATATCTTTTTCCCGACGAGCTCCCGGCCGTCGCTTACGGAGACATGAGATGGGGAGGGGCGACACCGTTGCATGGGGCCGCTCTCCGCGGTGTCAACACCGTTGTGAAGTACCTGGTGGATCAGGGCGCCAGGCTTGATGCTCGAACGACGCTGGGGTGGACTCCGTACATGGTGGCCAATCACGTCTTCGCGTCGAACGTCGAGCGCAGTTGGCCGGAGACCGCCGCCTATATTCGCCAGCTCGCCGAAGAGCGAGGCATTTCCACTGAAGACGTTCCCGTGGATCTCAACGTAACGGCTCCCTCGTCAGTCAGGTAGCGGCAAGGCATGAATAGAGGAAGGGCGCTTTCGATTGCGGGCGGGCTGATCCTGCTGTCTGCAATTGCCCCCGCCATCGAGGCGGAGTCGCCACACAGCGGTGCAGCGACCGTCGCGCAGCTCCCCGTATCGGCGAGGTCATCGCCGCGCGCATTTCTTGATACCTATTGCGTCACCTGCCACAACCAGCGGCTCAAGACGGCAGACCTTACGCTTGACGTGCTGGATCCGGCGAGACCAAGCGATCAGGCCGCGGTCTGGGAAAAGGTGATTCGGAAGGTGCGGACGAAGACGATGCCGCCGCGACCGGCGCGTCAGCCCGACAGCGCCGCCGCAGACTCCTTCGTCGTCGCCGTCGAGAGCGCTCTGGATGAGGCGTCGAGACTGTCCCCCGACCCTGGACGCACAACGCCGGTACGACGGCTCAACCGCACCGAATACAAAAACGCGATCCGCGACCTCCTGGCGCTCGACGATTTCCCGAAAGAGATGGACGTCTCGTTGTTGTTGCCACCCGATGACATCGGAGAGGGTTTCGACAACATGGCGGACGCGCTCTTCGTGTCACCGACTCTGATCGAGCGCTATCTCGGTGCTGCCCGAAAGATCAGCCGCCTCGCCATCGCGGATGCATCCATCCCGCGGATGATTGACACCTACCAGATGTCCGGACAGCTTCCCCAGGACGGCCATTTCGACGAGCTGCCGCTTGGCACGCGTGGCGGGACCCTCATCCACCGCACCTTCCCGGTCGATGGTCTTTACACCTTCGTGCTGGAGGTCGCCAGGGGAGGCGTTTACGATCCGAGTACGTCGTCGGAACAGTTCGAGCTCGAGCTGACCATCGACGGTGAGCGTGTGCACCTCTTCACCGAGGAGAAGAGACCGGCCGGTACGGGACAGCGGCAGGGGCGTCGCGGTGGCGCGAGCAACGGGCTGCAGATACAGCTGCCGGTGTCGGCCGGTCCCCACGAAATCGGGGCAACGTTCCTTGCGAGGGCCGAGGCGCCCCTCGAGTCTCTGGTCGTGCCGTATCGACGCGGCCGCGGCACAGAATCCGCGGCCCTGGCGAAGGTCACGATCAGTGGTCCGGACAAGGTCACAGGCATAGGTGAGACACCAAGCCGGCGCCGCATCTTCATCTGTCACCCCGGCGGCTCGAACGGCGGCAGTTCGGCGCGCGGCGAGGCCCCCAACGGCGGCGATGCGGCCTGCGCGGAACGGATTCTCTCGACCCTGGCTCGCCGCGCTTTCAGGCGTCCGGTCACGCACGCAGATGTGGTGCCGCTCCTGCAATTCTACGAACGGGGCCGCAC
>JBKPNV010000101.1:0-27402 GCA_046732795.1 Acidobacteriota bacterium | reverse complement strand
CCTACGAGAAGCAGGCCGCGGAGAACGCCGGGAAGGGCTACGGCCGCCCGAGCGTGTGTTCGAGAAAGTCAATGGTCAAGATTGCGGCCGTCAACCAGATTACTTCGACGTGGCTGCGGTGCGCCTGACCTGGATACCCAGCTTTCGCATGCGGAATTGAAGGGTCGACCGTTTCATCCCGAGACGCGCTGCGGCACCTTGAGGCCCGGCGACAATCCAGTTGGACTCCTCGAGCGCCTTCAGGATTTCGGCGCGTTCTGCGTCGCCGAGTGTGCCCTTGAGACTCGGCCCGGGTTTCATCGTCGCCTTCGCCTGCCGCGACGGCTTGAGATCCGCAACTGGCACCTTGAGCACGGGACCGGTCGAGATGATGACCGCACGCTCGATCACATTCTGCAACTCGCGGATGTTTCCGGGCCAGTGATAACGAACCAGCCCTTCCATCGTCTCTGATGGAATGGTGTCGATGTTTCGATTGTTGCGACGGCTGAACTGCTGGACGAAATGGCGGACCAGCAGCGGGATGTCCTCCGGCCGGTCGCGCAGCGGCGGCACGCGGACAGGGAATACGTTCAGGCGGTAGAACAGATCCGGGCGAAACTGCTGCGCCTGCACCATGGTGTCGAGATCGCGGTTGGTCGCCGCAATCAGACGCGCGTCGGTTCGCAAGGTGCGCGTGCTGCCCAGACGCTCGAACTCCCGCTCCTGTAGCACGCGCAGGAGCTTGGGTTGGAGCTCCAACGGGATCTCGCTGACCTCGTCGAGGAAGATGGTTCCGCGATGCGCCAGCTCGAAGCGCCCGACCCGCTGAGCGATCGCCCCTGTGAAGGCCCCTTTCTCGTGACCAAACAACTCGCTCTCCAGCAGGCCTGTCGGA
Organism: Acidobacteriota bacterium; assembly: GCA_046732795.1. Classification (GTDB taxonomy): domain Bacteria; phylum Acidobacteriota; class Vicinamibacteria; order Vicinamibacterales; family UBA2999; genus Gp6-AA40. The sequence goes on along the minus strand of JBKPNV010000101.1, from coordinate 26,525 downwards.
ATCGCCGCGCAGTTCAACTTGACGAACGCGTTTGCCCGCCGAGCGCTCAGATTGTGGACGGCGCGCGCAATCAGTTCCTTGCCAGTCCCGGTCTCGCCGAGAATCAGCACCGTTGAATCGGTCGGTGCGACAGTTTCCACCTGGTGCAGCACGCGACGCAGCCCCTTGCTGGTGCCGACAATCTCCTCGAAGTTCAGCTCGCTGCGGATTTCGTCCTCGAGATAGACCTTCTCGCGAGCGAGTGTGTCCTTGAGATCCGCAATCTGCTGGTAGGCGAGCGCGTTCTCCACGGCGATCGCAACCTGGGCCGCTACCTGCTCCATGAACGCGAAATCGTCGGCGCCGAAGGCATTCGGGTGTTTGCTGCCGAGGCTCAACACGCCGAGGACACGATCCCGGCCGATCAGAGGAAACCGGCAGATCGAGCGCGCACCCTCGGCCGCGATCACGCCGTCGGTTTGAATCTCCTCCTCACTGAGCGTCAGCGGCGTCCTGGACGTGAAGACCTTCTCGACGGTATGTGAGATGCCGGTGACGATGATGCCTTCGTGGAGGATGCCTTTGCCCTCGGGGAAGTCGAGTGCATAGAGTCGCAGCATTCCGGTGTCCGCATCGGGCAGTGTCACGCCGACGCCGTCGCAGTGCATGACGCGCCGGATGCTGGCCGATGCCTCGCGGAGCAACTCGCGCAGATCCAGCGTCGACATCACGCGATTGGTCAGATCGAGCAGGAGTCGAAGCCGATCAGCGGCGCGCGTCGAGCTCTGAAAGTTCACGGCATCATCGATCGCCAGCGCGATCTGATTGACGAGGAGCGCGATGAAGCGCACTTCCTCCGGCGTGTACGCATCCGCGTGGCGGCTTGCGATCACCAGCGAGCCCATCGTGCGGTGGGACGTACTCAGCGGGAACGCGCACAACGACTGCACGCCGCGCGCCTCGAGTCGATCGAGCGTCACTCTGAACCGTGTTTCCTGATCGATGTGGGGGATGACCACGACCTCCTGGTTGGCGTGGACCCACCAGGCCAGAGTCTGCTCCTGCTCGAGCCCTGATAACGGGTTCTTCGTCGGTTCGACGCAGCCCTCACACAACAGCCATCTGACCTTGTTGGCGGCGTCATCGTATTGAAGGATGGCATCGAACTGCACGACGTTTCGCAGCTCGTTCGCGAGCAGATCGAACAGGTCGGCGTGATCGTGTTGCGATCGGATCGCCTCGGCCAGGCGAATGAGCGACTCGTATCGGGCAGCAAGCGGGCCCGCGGTTGCGGGCGTGTCAGGCAGGTCGGTGTTGGGTACGCTCAGCATGCTCGTCGGTCCGGTTCGTGACGGGTCAGACCCCGTCACAACTTCCACCCTAACACACTCGCTCCAGGTGCCAACTTCCTGGCACTCTGCCAACAACCGGGCATTGGCACGTCGCGTACGTCAGCCGGCAGGCGCCACCTAAATGCCTGGCCTTCAACGCCTTGTTGATCTCGCGTGACGCGGCGCGAGGAGTGCACTGGCACTCTGCGTGGAGAAGAGCCAGTGCTGAGGATCACGGTGCATCAGGACGAGACGTTATGGCGACTGCAACTCGAAGGAGAACTGGCCGCTGTGTGGGCGGATGAGGTCGCCGCCACATGGGAATCCGCAACACTCGACGGACGAGCACTCGCGGTTGACCTGACCGGCGTCACGTCGGTCGATGGAAAGGGATGGGCACTGCTGAGAGCCCTGCATCGGGCGGGAGCGCGCTTCATCGCCAAAGGTGTCGAGATGAACGCGTTGGTTCGGGAGATACACGGCAAGCAGTCATGCACCAGATTGTGGAGAAAGGTTCGAACACTGGCGTTGCTCGCGCTGCTGCTGGTACCGCCGACAGCGCAGGCTCAGGATGCGCAGCCACTCCGTCTCAGTCTTCGTGACGCGGTCAAAATGGCCTTGCAGCAGAACCCGCAAGTGGCCATCGCCAACCTGAATCTGGCGAAGAGCGAAGAGGAGCGTAACCTTGCGCGCGCCGACCTGCTCCCAAACGTGTCGTTCAATGCGTCGGAGCGAGTGGCACGAGCCAATCCCGAGAGCTCGTTCGGGCTGACGGTGCCCGGGTTCCCTCGCGCTATCGGTCCGTTCTGGGCCGTCGATGCCGGTCCGAGTGTGTCGGCGCCGGTGTTCGATCTCAGCCTGTGGCATCGATGGGACGCCGCTCGATACGGGGTCCGTGCCGCGAACGCAGACGTGATTAGTGCTCGTGAACGGAACGCTGAGCTCGTCGTGTCGCAGTATCTCGGCGGTTTGCGCGCCGCGGCCGACGTCGAGGCTGCGCGGTCGCGAATGGACCTGGCCAAGGCGCTGCTCGACCTCGCCACCGATCTGCAGAAGACCGGCGCCGGAACGGGCATCGACACTCTGCGTGCCAACGTCGAGTACCAGAACGAGCGCCAACGCTTCTCCGAAGCGCAGGCCAATTTGAAGATCGCGCTGTATGGCCTGGGACGTCTGCTCAACATCGATCCGCAACGCTCGATCGAGCTGGCGGACACGGCCAGTTTCTTCGAAACGCCCGAGTTCACCAGCGACGACAGCCTGTCGCGCGCCTATGATGCGCGACCCGAATTGAAGTCGGTCGCCGCGCAGATTCAAGCCGCGACGCTGGAGCGTCGCGCCGCGCGCGACGAGCACCTGCCCAGAGTTTCGGTGGGTGGCCGCTGGAGTCTGCAAGGATTGACCGTTGACTCGTCGATTCCCGTGTATGCGTTTCAGGCGAACGTCGACGTCCCCATCTTCACCGGCGGTCGAATCGAGGCGCAGTCCGCGATCGCCGATCTCGAGGTCAAACGGCTCGGACAGGTGCAGCTCGACGTCCGCAATCAGGTGGCACTGGAGGTGCGCTCGGCGCTCGCGCAACTCGAATCGGCGCGCGTCGAAGTCGAGGCCTCCCGGCTCGGTGTCAGCCTCGCGACGGAAAGCGTGCGCCAGGCGCAGGACCGGTTCAGGGCGGGCGTCGCCAACAACATCGAAGTCATCACCGCGCAGAACGAGCTCGCGCGGGCCAACGACAACCAGATCAACGCCCTCTATCGCTACAACCAGTCGCGCGCGGACCTCGCACGTGCGACCGGGCAGATGGAAGCGCTTTACACGAAGTGAGTGTTTGACGACAGCACGAAGTGAATTGGGGACAACAGCACGAAGTGACATCGGAACACGGAGCAGCCATGGATACCTTGATTGACGATCTGATCGACTCGAGACCGGCAACGAAACCAGCCGCGCGCACGCACGTCGACGCAGAGCCTGCGGCGACACGGGTTCGCGTGCCATCGCGCAAAGCGATGCTTCGGGCGCTGGTCGTCGGTGGGGTGGCCGTGTTGATCGCCGTCGGAATCGGCATTTACTTCCACTTTGCCGGCCAGGTCTCGACCGACGATGCGCAGGTGGATGCGCATATCGCGCCGATCGCGGCGAAAGTTGCTGGAAGCGTGGCGGAGATCCTCGTGAGCGACAACCAGCCGGTCAAGGCCGGGCAGGTGCTGCTGCGAATCGATCCCCGTGACTATCAGGCGAGGGTGGCGCAGGCGCGCGCGGCGCTCGCCTCGGCCGAGAGTCAGGCCGCGGGCGCCCGGGCCGGCGTGCCGCTTACCAGTTCCACGACGACAAGTGCGACGGCGGCGGCCGAGGCGCAGCTGGCTCGCGCGGTGGCAGACTACGAGCGAGCGCGCGCCGACTATGAGAAGGCCTCGACCTCGGAGTTGGCATACGCGCGCGCGGACGTCGAGTCCAAGAGCGCCACGGCGGATCGTGCGAGCGCCGACCAGTCGCGGATGGCGCCGCTGGCGGCGCAGGACGAGATCTCGAAGCAGCAGTTCGACGGTTACATCGCTGCTGCTCGTGTGGCGGCGAGCGAACTGACAGCGTCGCGGCAGAAGCTGGCGAATGCCGAGAAACAGGCCGAGGGGAGCAAGGCCGCGCTGGAAGCGGCACGTGCCGGTGTTGCCGCGGCCCGCGCGAGCCTCGATCAGGCACGGGCGAATCGGCAGCAGGTGAACATCAGCACGGCCCAGGCTGACTCGGCGTCGGCAGCGATTCTTCAGGCACGGGCGAACCTCGACGCCACCGAGCTCGAGCTCGGATATACCACCGTCGTCGCCCCGATCGATGGCCTGGTGACCCGCAAGTCGGTGCAACTCGGACAAATCATCCAACCCGGTCAGTCGCTCCTCACCGTCGTGCCCCTTCAGGATATATGGGTCGCGGCGAACTTCAAGGAGACGCAGCTTGCGGACGTGCACCCGGGGCAGCGAGCGGATGTGCACGTCGACATGTACGGCCGTTCATTCTCCGGCCACGTTGACTCGGTAGCCGCGGCCACCGGAGCCAGGTTGAGCCTGCTGCCGCCCGAGAACGCCACCGGGAACTTCGTGAAGATCGTGCAGCGCATCCCGGTGAAGATCGCCCTCGATCAGGTTCCCCCGGGATTTGCGTTGCGTCCGGGCATGAACGTGACGGCCACCATCTTCACGCGTTGAGCACTGGGGATTGTCATGACGCCCACACCGATGCAGCGGCGAACGGCTGCGCCTGTGCGCGCCGTTAGTCCATGGATTATTGCGGCCACGGTGATGCTGGCGACGTTCATGGAAGTGCTCGATACGAGCGTCGCCAACGTCGCGCTGCCGCACATCGCCGGAAACCTGTCGGCCAGCGTCGACGAGGCGACGTGGGTGCTGACGGCGTACCTCGTCGCCAACGCGATCGTGCTGCCCTTGAGCGGCTTCCTCTCCACGCTGTTTGGCCGCAAGCGGTTCTACATGGCGTGCGTGGGCATCTTCACGGTGAGCTCGCTTTTGTGTGGCATCGCGCCGTCGCTTGGCTGGCTGATTATCTTTCGCATCATGCAGGGGCTCGGCGGGGGAGCGCTGCAGCCGATCTCGCAGGCGATTCTCGTCGAGAGCTTCCCGCGCGAGAAGCAAGGGGTGGCTACGGCTTTCTATGGCATGGGCGTCGTTGTCGCCCCGGTGATCGGCCCGACGCTCGGCGGTTGGATCACCGACAACTACACCTGGCGCTGGATCTTCTTGATCAATATTCCAATCGGCGTGCTGTCGGTGCTGCTCACCACCTGGTTGATCGTCGACCCGCCGCATCTGATTCGCCGGACGTTTGCCAACGGTCTGCGGCTCGATTACATCGGCCTGAGCCTGCTCACGATCGGACTCGGGGCGCTCGAGATCATGCTCGACGAGGGTCAGCGAAAGGACTGGTTCGGGTCGAACGTGATCGTTGTCGCGGCACTCCTTGCTGTTCTCTGTCTGATGGGCGTGGTGATCTGGGAATTGCACCAGAAAGAGCCGGTCGTCGATTTCAGGATTCTGGCGAATCGCAACTTCGCGCTGGCCGCAGTGTCGATGTACGCGCTTGGCTTCACGTTGTACGGCAGCACAACCATCCTTCCGATCTTTCTGCAGACCGTCCTCGGATACACGGCGCTGCTGAGCGGGCTGGTGCTCTCACCAGGCGGCTTCGCCATGATGATCGGAATGGCAGTGGTCGGGCGTTTACTCGGAAGATTCCAGGCGCGTTGGCTGATCGTGTTCGGACTCATTGTCGCTGCATCCGGCGTGTTCCGGATGGCGTCGTTCAATCTCGATGTCGACTTCAGTACGGCGATGTGGGCGCGGACGATTCAGGCTCTGGGCATGGCGTTCCTGTTCGTCCCGATCAACACAAGTGCGTTCAGCACCGTGCCGCGAGAGAAGCTGGCATACGCCACCGGTTTGATGAACCTGTTCCGTAATATCGGCGGCAGCGCCGGCATTGCGATGGTGACGACCATCCTCGCGCGACGCGAGCAGTTTCATCACCAGGTGCTGGTGAGCCATCTCACACCGCTCGATCCGGCGTACGGCGAGATGCTTCGAACTACCACTGCAGCGATCGCCGCGCGCGGGTCGAGCATGGCCGACGCGGCAAACCAGGCACAAGCCATCCTTTACGCGACCGTTCAACGCCAGGCCGCGATGCTGGCGGTCACCGACACGTTTTGGATCCTTGCGGTGATCTTCCTGGCCATGATTCCGTTGGCGCTCTTTCTCAAGCCGGCATCTCCTCACGCGGCACCTCACGTGATGGAATGAAGGAGTTCCATTGCTCCACCGCGAAACCTGCTAGGATTCGTCATTCCTCGACCTCACGTTTCAATCGTCTGCCTGCTGCTGCTCATCGAGGGTAGCGGGAGCCTTGACGCGCGACGTCCTCGCGTGGACGGGCAAGGCGCGACGACTGTCCGCGATCGCGTGCGACTCATCGGCTTCGACGAGGCACGGCCGATTCTGACGGAGCTTACAGCCAAGCTGCCATCCGAGCTCAAGGCACTGACCGGGGCGCAAATGGCGAAAGCATGGCCGGACTGGATTGCGCGCCACGATCGGGAGATTCGAGCGCGACTCGAGCAAGGCGACGAAGACACGATCGTCAACTGGATGCTATTCGGGACGTCGTTCACGTCGCGACCGCGCGCCGTCCTCGGCGCAGTGGACGCGAACGCGGGCGATCCGCAGTTGGTGCTACGCCGCACGATGGAGTTGATCTCGGCGCGCCTCGATGATCTGGTGCAGGCGCTGGCCGCCCCTGGCACGGATGAACGCCGCCTGTTCGCGCGAGCGCTCCTCGAGCGAAAAGGGCTTCGCTTCGTCACGAGTGCGGACCGCGAGGCTGCGCGAGAGTTCCTGCTGGCGGCGGTCATACGCGTCGCAAACGAACAGGACCGGATCGAGCAGGAACTTGGGGCTACTGCAAGTGGCGATCCCCGGCAGGAGTTCGCCCGGCGATCGCGGCTCTTCCGCTCGCGCGGCCTGTCGCTCGACACTTCGCTGCTCCCCAACTATTCGATCGACCAGGCGCTGACGGCGATCAAGGCGCAAGGCTTGCTGAAGCCGGGAGCGGTGAAGCGGGTGGCCATCGTCGGTCCAGGGCTCGACTTCGCGGACAAGGATGTCGGCTTCGATTTCTATCCGCAACAGACACTGCAGCCATTTGCGGTGCTCGATGCGCTCAAGCGCCTGGACCTTGCGGGTTCGCCGGACGACCCGGACGTCGTGTTGCTCGACATCAGTCCCAGGATTGTCGATCATGTCAAACAGGCACGAGCCCGCGCGGCGAAGAATATCGGCTACACGCTGAACCTCGCGCTGCCGAGGAGCACGCCGTGGCTCCCCGAAGTGCGCCGGTATTGGCAGACATTTGGCGATCGGATTGGGGCGCCGGTTCAGGCGCCCAGCTCGAAAGCGATCACTGATGTCGCTGAGCTGAGAACGGTCCGTGCAAGGCCCGCGACGGTTCAGCGTATCTCGGTGGTGGACATGAACATCGTCACGCAGCGTCTCGACGGGGGACCGTTCGACCTCGTGATTGCCACCAACGTGTTCATCTACTATGACGAACTCGAGCAGGCGCTGGCGATCTCGAACGTCGAGGCCATGCTGAAGCCCGGTGCGTTTCTGCTGGCGAACTTCTCGGCCCCGAGTCTGACATCGATCTCCATGCGCCCGGTCGAGACAACCGAAACGGTCTACGCTCGCTCGGCCAGCGAGAATGTTCGCGATTTCGTCGTCTGGTACAGGAGCCGGGCAAACTAGTCGAGAGCCCGCACACCTGCCAGAACTGTTCCGTTTCGCGTTGCCGCGTCACTCGTCCATCCCACCCTTCCATATCACAGGGCCGCGGAGGCTCCAGACTCCGCGGCCGACGATCGCCTTGACACGTTTGTGCCGCGGTGGTATTACGGCCTCGGTTATTCTTCGGCATCTTCAACGTCCTTCCACATCGTCGTCCTCATAGCCAGTCGGTGTTCGTGTCCTGGTAACTCGCTCGTCCTGGTGATCCAAAGGGGACCCTTCGGGGAGATCCGCTCTTCGCATCGGGCAAGGCACGCGTCTCTGGTGTTCGTTTCGAGCAGAGGACAGGTTGAGGAGGACTGTGATGCTGAACCTAATCCCGCGATTCCAGGGTGCCCTGGTGATCGCATTGGTTTCGTTGCTCCTGCCGTCGGCGGCCTACGCCCAGGCTGCAATTACTGGTGTTGTCAGAGACGCCTCCGGTGCAGTGTTGCCGGGCGCGACGGTGGAAGCTGCCAGCCCCGTGATGATTGAAAAAGCACGGTCGGTCATCACCGATGACACCGGCCAGTACCGTATCGTCGACCTGCGCCCCGGCGTCTATTCCGTGACGTTCTCACTGCCAGGCTTCACGACTGTCAAGCGCGAAGGCATCGAGCTGTCGGGCAGCTTCGTGGCGACGGTGAACGCCGACCTGCGGATCGGCGCGCTCGAGGAAACGGTGACGGTGACCGGCGAATCGCCGATCGTCGACGTGCAGAGCGCGCGGTCGCAACAGATTATCGACAAGGACGTGCTCACCGCGATCCCCTCCTCGCGGAACGTCAACGGCATCCAGGCGATCGTCCCCGGCATGAATATCGCCGGAGATGACGGCGGCTTGGCGGGAACGATGCAGGGAGGAGCTGCGGCCATCCACGGCGGGCGCACGAACGATTCGCGGATTTACGCCGATGGCATCAACATGGGGTGGGCGGGCAGCAACGGCGGTGGCGGACAGATGCCGCAGGTTGCCGCCGCGCAGGAAGTGGTCATGACCATCTCGGGAGGGCTGGCCGAAGCTGAGACGAGCGGGCTCGTGTTCAATGCCGTCCCGCGTGAAGGGTCGAACGCGTTCAGTGGCCAATTCAACTTCAGCGGTTCGAATGACTCGCTGCAGGGCAGTAACTACACCCAGGCGCTCCAGAATGCGGGCCTGCGCGCCCCGTTCGAGCTCATTAACGTCTACGACGTCAGCGGCATGTACGGCGGCCGGATTGTGCGCGACAAGCTGTGGTTCTACGGCGTCTATCGTCAGGTCGGCGGCGAGAGGACCGTGCCGGGTATGTTCCAGAACAAGAACGCCGGCAATCCGAACTCCTGGACCGTTGACTTCGATCGATCCAAGCAAGCCTTCAACAACAGCCTGGAGCGCCAGGGCACGATTCGGCTGACGTGGCAGGCCACGCCGCGCAACAAGTTCAACTTCCACTGGGCCGAACAATACAACGACGCCAATTACGGACCCGGAGGCGGTGCTGGGGTGCCGCCCACGACACCAGAAGCGACAAGTCGAGTGCTGTACATCCCCTCGCGTCAGCCCCATGCGACGTGGCAGTCGCCAATTTCGGGTCGCTTGCTGGCCGAGGCGGGTTGGGGCATGTATCAGGCCCGGTACCGCTTCGGGAAGCGCAACGACGCGTCATACAATCCGGCAATGATCCAGCGGTTGGAGCAGACCGGTGAGCCAGGTTGTGTAGAAAGAGCAGACTGCCTCCCTGGCTTGCTCTCCCGGATGCCGCGCGCACCCGGGCAAGGCGGCTTTACGCATTCGTTGATCGGGAACCTCGCCAGCCTGCGGGCGTCGTTGTCGTACGTCACTGGCTCCCATAACATGAAGTTCGGCTACCAGGGCGGGTTCGGCAACCCGTCCCAGACCTATCAGAACGACACCCAGGTCGTTCAGGTCCGAACGAACCTTGGTGTCCCGAACCAGCTGACGCAGACGATTTCCGTGGGGCCGGACACGAAGTACGTTCGCAATCTCATCCCGACGAACTTCTTTGCGCAAGACCAGTGGACGCTCAACCGGCTGACGATGCAGGGTGGCCTGCGATACGACTCCTTGATCTCGAATTATCCCGACCAGGGCATTGGCGGCCCCGGCTGGCCGTACGCCCCGGTCGAGATCTTCTTTCCAGCCCGTTCGACTCCCGGGTACGGCTGGAAAGACCTGACACCGCGGGTAGGCGTGGCCTACGACCTGTTCGGGAATGGAAAGACGGCAGTCAAGTTCAACATCGGCAAGTATCTGGAAGCCATCACGGCGAGCAACAACGATCTGGATATGAACCCGCTGATCCGCACCGCCACGAACACGACGCGCGGGTGGACAGACACTGACCGGGACTTCGTGCCGGATTGTGATCTCAACAACTCGCAGGCAAATGGCGAGTGCCAGAGGATGGATAACCAGTTACTGGGGCAGCCGGTGTTCGTTCGCTCCTTCGATCCCGACTACGTGGGCGGCTGGGGCAATCGTGCGTACAACTGGTCGATGGGCCTGTCGGTGCAACACGAATTAGTGCCTCGCGTTTCCGTGACGGTTGGCTACACGCGAAATTGGTGGGGTAACTGGTATGTCGTGGACAACCGGTCGACCAATCTCGAAGACTACACGCCGTTCACCATAAACGCCCCCCTCGATTCCAGGCTGCCAAACGGCGGGGGCTATCCGATCAGCGGCCTGTACAACCTCGTGCCGGCCAAGGTCGGAGTGGTGGACGAGCTCGCGCAGTCGTACAAGAACTTCGGCGAACAGACCGAGAACTGGCAAGGTATTGATTTCTCGGTGCTGGCACGTCTGCGGAACGGATTGACGCTGCAGGGTGGCACGAGCACCGGACGCAGGCTTGCCGACGGCTGCGCCGTGCGGGCCAAATTGCCGGAGCTCGGCACCGGCCCAATCCCGGGTCCGACGGGAGGCGCGACAAACAGCTCGGTGACGGCAAACGTCAATGCGCTGGGGGGTGGCCCATACGCGCTCTCGACGAATAACCCCTATTGCCGCATCGAGGAGCCCTACCGCACGGACTTCCGCGGACTCGCCAGCTACATCGTCCCGAAGGTCGACGTTCAGCTGTCCGCGACGTGGGCGAGCATCCCCGGAGACTCGCTCCGAGCGGATTTCACGCTTACGAATGCGTGGGTCAACGCAGGACCGGTACCGCTCGGTCGGACTCTCACCGGAGCGCTGAACCAAGTGAACCTGATCGCTCCAGCCACGATGTGGGGCGAGCGGCGCAACAACATCGATATGCGTGTCGCGAAGATTCTTCGCTTCGGGACGATGCGGTCCCAGGTGGGAGTCGATATCTTCAACTTGCTGAATGCGGACACGGTCACGAACTACAACTATGGGTTCGTGCCCGGTGGCACGTGGCTCACCCCGACGACCATCACGCCGGCGAGGTACGCCAGGTTCGCGGTGCAGGTCGACTTCTGACACCGAAGGCAAGTCTCATCCTCCGAAGCCCGCTCTCTGATGAGAGCGGGCGACATCTTCTTCGACAATGGTCTGGAGGCGAGTCTTCCCTGGCCCGGGCCATGTCGAAGGCCGACCCGCGTGGTGCCGAAAATCCCACCTGGACCCGCGAAGCTCCTCATTGACAGAAGAACGCGGGGCACCTACTCTGAACCGTTCAGAACTTTTTGTCCGCGTACAAGGAGGAGAGCGTGCACAGAGTGCTCAGGTGGGTGGTCGTAGCGGCGAGCGTGCTGCTGCTGCCGGCGCTGGCGTCCGCGCAGGCGACGATCACAGGCGTAGTGAAAGATGCATCCGGCGCGGTGCTGCCCGGCGTCACGATCGAGACGTCGAGCCCCGTGCTCATCGAAAAGACGCGCACTGCGGTTACAGATGGCACCGGCCAGTACCGCATCGAGGGCTTGCGGCCGGGCACGTACGAGGTTGTCTTCACGCTGCCCGGTTTCCAGACCGTGAAGCGTCAAGGCATCGAGCTCTCGGGTACATTCGTCGCGACTGTCAACGCCGACCTCAAGGTCGGAGCGGTAGAGGAGACCATTACGGTTAGCGGCGAGACGCCGATCGTCGACGTGCAGAGCGTCCGGCGGCAGACGACGTTGAGCAACGACCTGCTGACCACGGTGCCGAATGCGCGATCCTGGGCGGCGATCGCCGTGTTGTTCCAGGGCATCACGATTCAGGCCGGCACGAGCGCCGACGTCCAGATCACGCCGCAGATGACTGTCTTCGGGGGCGCCGGCGGCCGCACCAACGAAGGGCGCATGCAGGTGGACGGCCTGGGCACCGGCGCGGCGCTCAACGGCGGCGGCGTGTCGACCTATGTCGCGGACATCTCGAACGCGCAGGAAGTGGTGACGACGAATTCCGGCGGCCTGGGAGAAGCCGAAGTCGGTGGTCCTTCCATGAACATCGTGCCGCGCAGCGGCGGCAATACCGTCAAGGGGCAGATCTATTTGTCCGGTGTGCCACCGGCATGGGTGAATTCCAACTACGACGATGACCTGAAGACCCGCGGGATGTCGGCGCCAGGAAAACTGCTCAAGCAGTGGGACGAGACGTTCGGCGTCGGCGGCCCGATCATGAAGGATCGCGTCTGGTATTACGGCACGTATCGCGACGAAGGCCAGCATCGTTCCATCCCCGGCGTCTTTCCGAACCTGAACGCCGGCGACCCGACGAAGTGGGAATACCAGCCGGATACCACGAAAGAAGCGCGCGGCGCTGAAAGCTTCCAGCTGGCGAGCATCCGGTTGACGGCGCAGCTCACGGCTCGCAACAAGATCAACTATCACTTCGACATGCAGTGGCCGTGCAACGGCGCGTCGTTCACCGGGGACGCTGATGCGTGCCGCACGCAGTCGCAGGACGGTGCATTCGTCGGGTCGTTGGGCCTTGGCGGACTGACGGCGACAGCCTCGCCCGAGACCGCGCAGTATCTGCAGACGTTCGTCCAGAACCACCAGGTCACCTGGCAGTCACCGGTCACCAACAAACTGCTGCTCGAAGCAGGAGTCGGCTCGTATCACGCGGCATGGGGACCGTTCGAGATGCCCGGAAATCCGACGCGCGGCCTGGCACGCGTGACCGAGCTCGCGGCGCGGAACAGCGCCGTGGCCAATTTCACGTACCGGTCGGCGAACTGGGCGGAAGACTACGACAACCCGAACAGGTGGCGGGCGTCGGCGGCGTACGTGACCGGCGCTCACAGCATGAAGTTCGGCTACGACGGGAGTTATCTCGTCGAGGACATCGAGAACCACGGCAACGATCTGAACCTGGCTTACACGTTCCTCAACGGACGGCCATCGTCACTGACGGAAAGCCTCCGCGTCTTCCGACAGATGGACCGTGTGAGGACGACGGCACTGTACGCGCAGGATCAATGGACGTTTGGCCGAATGACGCTGCAAGGTGCGGTCCGCTACGACAACGCCTGGAGCTACTCGCCGCCGCAGACCATCGGGCCGGCTCTGATCAACGGTCAGACATTCCTGAGCACGCCACTGACCTTCGGTCGCACCGACGGCGTGAACTATAAGGATGTATCGCCCCGTGGCGGCGCCGCGTTCGATGTATTCGGCAACGGCAAGACCGCCGTCAAGATCAACGTCGGGAAGTACATGGATCCGGCGAGTAACCTGAACGGCAACTACTCAATCTCCAACCCGATCGCACGTATCGCCACAACAGCCACTCGCACGTGGACTGACGCCGGCATCCCCGGCGTACCAGGCACGGCAGGTGACTTCGAACCGCAGTGCGATCTGACCAACAACGCGGCCAACGGGGAGTGCGCTGCCACGACGGCGACCACCTTCGGCACGGACACGCGGACGACGGCTGCGATTGAAGAGGACCTGCTGCGAGGATGGGGAGTGCGCCCGCGGGACTGGCAGTTCGGCGTGTCGGTGCAGCAGCAACTGCTGCCGCGCGTCTCGGTGGAGGTCGGCTATCTCAAACGGTGGCTGCAGAACTTCACTGCGACCGACAATCTTGCGGTCGCGCCGAGCGACTTCACCCAGTTCAGCATGCCCGCACCGTCCGACCCGCGGCTGCCCGGCGGTGGTGGCTACCTGGTCAACGATCTGTACAACGTCGTCCAAGGGAAGTTCGGGCAGACCAGCAACAACGTCTTCCGGACGACGGAGCAGATACAGAGCTTCAACGGGCTACTTCTGAGCGTGAGCGCGCGGGTCAGGGATGGGTTGACATTGCAAGGCGGCGTCAACACGGGTAAGCAGGTAACTGATTACTGTGCCGTGCGCGCCGATCTTCCCGAATTCACCCTCGGCATTGCCGGCGCCATCCTCAGCCCGACCAATCCCTACTGCCGTGTCGATCCGGGCTTCGTCACCAAGACGTCGTTTGTCGGCTCGTACAACATCCCGAAACTCGACGTCCTTGTTGCCGGCACGTTCAGGAGCGACCAGGGCGCGCCGTTACGTGCGACCTGGAACGCTCCGGTGGCACTGGTGTCGGCGGCACTCGGGCGTCCGGCGGCAGTGGCTGGCACGACAGTGCCGATCGATCTGATCGCACCGGGCGAGGTATGGGGCGATCGCGTCAACGAGGTCGACCTCCGCGTGGGAAAGTACCTGCGATTCGGACGGTGGCGCATGAATGCCGGCGTCGACATTTTCAATTTGATCAACTCGAACGCCGTGTTGACCTACAACCAGACCTTCGCACCGGGCGGTGCGTGGCTGATCCCGCAGTCGGTGCTCACGCCGAGATTCGTGAAGTTGAGCGCACAGATCGACTTCTGATCAGATGGCGCGCGCTGTTTACGCAGCGCGCGCCGTCGGCAAGCCGCCGCCGCAAGCTGCCATCCTTGATTGCCCCGTCCGGCTTGCCGTACGCTACCCGGCTGTGAACGAACACACGCTCGAAGGTGACATAACAGATCGGAGGCAGTTGATGCGAGCACTGGCAAGGGGATCCTTTGTCGTTGCGCTGCTACTTTTTCTGTCAACGCCCGCGTTTGCCCAGGGCGTTGCTGGCATCGTCAAGGATACGTCCGGCGCCATTCTGCCCGGCGTGACCGTTGAAGCGGCGAGTCCCGCGCTCATCGAGAAGTCACGCACCGTTGTGACCGACGGGACGGGCCAGTACCGATTCGTCGATTTGAAACCGGGCACGTACAGCGTCACGTTCACGCTACCCGGGTTTGCCACGGTGAAGCGCGAGAATATCGAACTGACGGGCGCCGGCGTGACCACGATCAACGCCGATATGCGCGTCGGAGCTGTCGAGGAAACGATTACGGTATCAGGAGCGACGCCGGTCGTTGACACGCAGACGAGCACGAAGCGGGAGGTCGTCCTTGCTGACGAAGTGCTCGCCGCGGTCCCGGTCACGCGCACGTACGGTAGTGTGCTGGCGATGGTGCCCGGGGTCCAGTCACTGACGCTCGACGTGAACTCGACTCAGTCGGTTGGCGGAACAGCCACGAATTTCTTCTTCACATCGCGCGGTGGACGCGGCAACGAGGGTACCGTCCAGGTCGACGGCATGAACGTCGGATCGGCCTTCGGCGGCGGTGGCGTCTCGAGCTTCGCCTACGATTTCGTGAATGCGCAGGAGGTGCAGGTCACCGTCGCGGGTGGTATGGGTGAGGTTGATCGCGGTGGGCCGGCGTTCAACATCATCCCCAAGAGCGGCGGCAACGACTTCAATGGCACCGCGTTCCTCAGTACGGCGGGCGAGTGGTCGCAGGGCAGCAATCTCGACGACGAGCTGCGCCGCGCGGGAATCACGGAGCCGCCCGGGCTCATCAAGAACTACGACACGAACCTGGCGGTCGGCGGACCGATCAAGCGCGATCGGCTGTGGTTCTTCAACAACCTGCGCACGTATGGCACACAGCAGGACGTTCCCGGTGTGTATGCCAACGCGAATGCGCTCGATCCCACGAAGTGGAACTATGTGAAGGATCCCAACGTCCAGGCGCGGTCGGCTGGGAGCAAGAAGATCGAAGCGATCCGCCTGACCGGCCAGCTCACGCCGAAGAACAAGCTGGGGTTTTACTACGATTACCAGTGGAACTGTGCCGGGTCTTCACTCGTGAACATGGGCGACTCCTGCCGCGAGCGCGGTGACGACTGGATCGCCCTCGGCACCACGACGACGGCGCCAGAGTCCGCCAATATGTGGCCGGAGCGGGAAAAGATCACGCAAGCGACGTGGACGTCGCCGGCGACGAACCGCATCCTGATGGAGGCCGGCTTCTCCTCCTTCAGCAGCAAGTGGGGCGGGTACATTCCGGAGGGGTCGAAGACGGGTTTCGTCGCGGTGACCGAGCAGAGTACGGCCGCCGGCGTGCCCTCTCCCAACTTCGTGTATCGAGGCTGGAACTCGGCCGCCTCGAACAACCAGCAGCACAACATCTGGCGCGCGTCGCTCGCCTATGTGACCGGCGCGCACAGCTTCAAAGTCGGCTATCAGGCCGCGCTCGAGGTGTACCGGCAGACCCAGAACGCCGACAATCAACTGGCTTATACCTTCAACAACGGGACGCCCACACAGCTCACGATGCGCATCGCGCCGCACCTCCAGAGCAACCGCACGCGCTATGACGGTTTCTACGTACAGGATCAGTGGACGCACAAACGCCTCACCGTGCAGGGAGCGTTGCGCTACGAGCACGCGTGGAGCTGGTTCCCCGAGGGCGAGAACGGCATTACCGCCGACAACCAGTTCGGCAGCCGCTACATGTTCCCGCGGCAGGACGGCGTCACCGGCTTCCACGACATCACGCCGCGCATGGGCGCGGCCTACGATCTGTTCGGGAATGGCAAGACGTCGTTGAAGGTGAACATGAGCAAGTACCTGGAAACCGCACAGAATGGCGGGCTCTACACCATCAACAATCCGGCGGTGACGTTCCAGCAGACCACGACGCGAAGCTGGACCGACGGCAACCGCAATTTCACCCCGGACTGCGATCTGATGAATCCGGCCGCACAAAACAATCTCGCGTCCGGCGGTGACAGCTGCGGCGTCTGGAACAATTCCAACTTCGGCAACCCGTTCGTGACCACGCGTGTCAACCCGGACGTGCAGCACGGATGGGGAGTCCGGAATTACGACTGGCAGTTCGGCATCGGCATACAGCACGAGATCATCCCGCGCGTCGCGCTTGACGTCAGCTACAACCGCCGCTGGTGGGGGAACCACTTCTTCACTGACAACCTGGCATTGAGTCCGTTGGATTTCGATCAAGTGACCATCACGGCGCCGTCGAACCCGAATCTGCCGAACGGCGGCGGATATCCCGTGACGTTCCTCACGCGCAACACACGATCGCCGCTCGGTGCCACCGACAACTACTTCACATCCGCGAGCGACTACGGCGACGTCACGACGTACTGGCACGGCGTGGACGCGCAGGTGAGCGCGCGACTGTCGAATCAGCTGTTCCTGCAGCTTGGCTCGAGCGGCGGCCGCGGCGTGCGTGACTATTGCGCCGTGGCGGAAAAGCTTCCGGAGCTGTACACGACGGCCGGGTCGCTTCTCGTCAACCAGCAGGTGGGGCAGTGCGCGATCAACGAGGACTGGCTCACACAAATTCGCGGCCTTGCGTCGTACACCGTGCCGAGGTTGGATGTCCTGATAAGCGGCACGTTCCGCTCGACACCGGGAGTGGCTCCAGTCGGGAACGCTGTCGCCAGCAACGGCAACTCGCTGTCGGCGAACTACAACGTAACGAGCGCCATCCTGCTGGCGCAAACGGGCCGGCCGTTGGCGCCGGGGCTGACGTTCCAGACGGTCAACCTCCTGGAGCAGGGGCACACGTTCCCCGATCGCCTGAATTCGCTCGACCTCCGCGTCGGCAAGAATTTGAGATTCGCCCGGACGCGGACCAACGTGGCGATCGATATTTACAATCTGTTCAACAGCAACACGGGAACGGTCTACAACCAGACGTACGATCCCGTCACCAACGGTGCGACGTGGCTGGCGCCGACGCAGGTGCTGAATGCGCGCTTCGCGCGATTCAATGTGACGTTCGATTTCTGATACACGAAGATCACGAAGGGTTTAGCCACGAAGGTCACGAAGATTCAGCCACGAAGGTCACGAGATTTAGCCACGAAGGTCACGAAGATTTAGCCACGAAGGTCACGAGATTTAGCCTTGAAGGTCACGAAGATTTAGCCACGAAGATCACGAAGATCAACAAGATCACGGGCGGCCGGGGTCAAGTGCGTAGAGCGGGAAACCCCGCTCTACGGACTCGATGTCGCTCGGCCTTCGCCTGCCGCAGGGCGTCTTTGCATTCGTAGCCGCGTGAACCATGCGGGCACTGACTAATCGAGTGCGCTCGCCGTAAACGCGGAACCGAATCCAGCAGGACGGCACCACGGGGGCTTTGCGGTTGTCGTTGGCGGTGTCAGCGGTGTCAGCGCAACATCCCACCGCCACGAAGAAAAGGATGTCGCCCTTACGGATCGCAACGGGTCGTTCGCCATAGCGAGGGTATCAGCTCGAAGAGCAGTGCCTGAGAGTCGAGTCTGTGCGTTTCGCTGGATCGGTCGAGACCGTCGCCAAACGGCATGGCGAATCCCATTCGTCCACCCGGTCTGTATTCAGCTTGCTGCTGCCGCGTGCGGCGCGGGAAGATAGGCGCGCAGCTGGAGTGGCGATATGAAGGTTGGGTACCTGTTCACGGCATTGATCTTCGCGCTGTCGGTGGCCACAGCAACCGCACAGGCACCGATTCACGACGTGACGCTCACGCCGGAGCACGTGCACTGGGGCTACTACGACGCCCGGGTCGCGCCGGTTTTGCGTGTCGCGTCAGGCGACAGAGTGCGAGTGGAGACCATGGTCGCCGGCGGGCTGCAGCGGCTCCGCCTTGCCGGTGTGGCCGAGGCGGAGATCCCGGAGTCGCTGAAAGCGGTCGAACAGCGTGTCGTCGAACGCGGCCCCGGCGCGCATCCCATGACAGGGCCGATTTACGTCGAGGGCGCACAGCCCGGAGACACGCTCGAAGTCCGGATCGTCGCAATCGAGTTTCTGCACAATTTCGGCGTCAACGCCTTCAGCCCCGGTAGTGGCGTCTTGCCCGACGAATTCCCCTACCAGGCTGTCAAGTTGATGCGCTGGCCCGCCGGCGCCGATCGCGTGGAGTTCGCCCCCGGTATCACCTTACCGCTCGCGCCTTTCTTCGGATCGATCGGCGTCGCCCCGCCAGCGCTGGCTGGCAGGATCTCCAGCCGGCCGCCCGGCTGGCATGGCGGCAACCTGGATAACAAGGACCTCGTCGCTGGTTCGATCCTGTACTTGCCCGTGCATGTCGCCGGCGCGCTGTTGTCGATCGGGGATGGCCACGCGCGGCAGGGCGATGGCGAGGTGACCGGCACGGCGCTGGAGACCTCTCTGCGCGGCACGTTCGAACTGCATCTTCGAAAAGGACAGAGACTGCGCTGGCCACGGGCTGAAACGCCAACGCACTACATTGCCATGGGATTGCACGAAGACCTGGACGAAGCAACGCGGCTGGCCGTTCGCGAGATGGTCGATTTCCTGGTCGCGGCGCGGAAGATGTCGCGCGAGGACGCCTACATGCTGTGCTCGCTGGCTGCGGATCTGCACGTCACGCAGGCGGTCGATGCCACCAAGGGGGTTCACGCGTCGCTGGCGAAATCGTTCTTCAAATAGGCGAGATCGACGTAGGCGAACAATCGTGGCCGTCGCCGGCATGACCGACGGTCATGCCGGTTTTTTCGGAACGCCCTTACAGTGTTGCGTGACTATCGGCCCGCCGTACCGATCACCCACACATCGCCTTTGGCATTGGCGCCGACGTCGGAAGCGCTCCCCGGACGTCTCTGGAACGATCCGTTCCGCCACTGGTAGATTTCGCCCGCCTGACTCACGACCCAGGCCGTCCCGTCCGCGCCGGCACTGACACGCACCGCCATGCCTCCAGCGGGAGACCACTTACCAGAGTCGAAACGGTAAATCTGGCTGTCGGTGCCCACGATCCAGACCTGGTTTTCAGCCCCGACATCGCGCGCCGTGCCCGGTAGACGCTCGAATGTGCCGCCGGCCCAGCGATAGATTTCGTTCGCTGCGTTGACCACCCATGCCGATCCCGATTGGTCGACGCTGATCGCCACGCCGGTTCCCGGCATGCGCTCCCAATTGTCGCGAGTCCATCGGTAGACATTGCTGTCAGTGCCGATGATCCAGGCGGTGCCGTTGCCGCCGACACCGATGTCGGTAGCCATGCCCGGTAGTCGATCGAACCTGCCGTTGACGAAGTGATAGATCTCATTCTGCGAGTTCACCACCCACGCCGCACCGTCGGGCGCAACGCTGACACGAACGCCATAGCCGTCAACCTGCACCCACTGTTCGCCGCCCCACCTATACAAATCTCCATCGCGCTGCTGACGCTGCCCAAGCGCGACCGGTTGCGTCAAGCCGAGCACCAAGAACAGCACGACGCATATGCGTGCGCCCATGTTCGTTCTCCTTGGTCTACCGGACGGACCCTGTCCCTGAGGTCCCTCCGTGCATCACGTGAGAGCAAAGTTGTGCAACCTCAGATCCAGGGTGCGCGACGACTACAGTCGCGGTGCTGGCTCGTCGGCGGGAGCGTGCGGGTGCGGTGCATTGCAGGCGCGCCGCTTGCAATCTCGCGGTCGAGCCAAACGCGCGGGAGCCAGCCGTGCCACTGGCGCGCTGGTAAAAATCATCTTACAGTCGTGATTGGATTGATTGAATGAGCAAGGCGTTCACGAGCCGACGCCGCCCCGCCACCATGGGGCGAGAGCGCGTGACTGACGAGGCTGCAAAGCCCCCGGTCCCGGCAGCGAAGAACTACATCACTCCGAGCGGCTTGCAGCGCCTCAAAGATGAGCACCGCTTTCTGCTCACCAGAGAACGGCCGGCCGTGACCCAGGTCGTCGCGTGGGCGGCGAGCAACGGCGACCGCAGTGAAAACGCCGACTATCAGTACGGCAAGCGGCGGCTGCGCGAGATCGATCGACGGATTCGCTTTCTGACCAAACGGATTGATGCCGCGGAAGTGGTGGACCCGGAAGCCTCGAGAAGCGGGCGGGCGTTGAAGCAGGTGTTCTTCGGAGCGACCGTTCGCTACGGCAACGCTGCTGGAACAGAGCGGGTCGTGAGCATCGTCGGCGCCGACGAGGTCGATCTGCATCGCAACTATATCAGTTGGTTGTCGCCGCTGGCGCGTGCGTTGATGAAGTCAGGGCCCGGCGACACCGTGATCCTTCACGCGCCAGGCGGGACGGAACAACTCGACATCCTGGAAGTACGTTATCAGCGCATTCCGGTCGAGCCCTTCAGAGAACCACCCGGCGCCGAGGCGGCACCCAAGCGTCAAATCGGTGCCGAGGCGGCGCCGCAGCGCCAAATCGGTCCCGTCGCATCGAAGCCTCGCACCATCGACTAGAGCCTTTCGACCAGGGCGACACCGCCAAGGGCGCGACGCGCAGAGACAGTGCCGCCGCGCATATTTATGCAATGATATTGAAGTAATGGCACAACAAGTGGTTCTCGGAGGCGTTGAGCTGCTCGTGCTGCTCGCGTTGATCCGTCTCGGCGACGAGGCGTATGGCGTTCCGATCTCTGACGAGATCGAGGTCACACTGGGCCGCAGTGTCTCGGTTGGAAGCGTGTACATCACGCTGGAGCGCCTCGAACGCAAGGGGCTCGTGTCCTCGAGGCTGGGCGAGCCAACAGCCGAACGCGGAGGTCGCGCCAAAACCTATTTCCGTCCAACCGCCAAGGGCCTGCGAGAAGTTCGGCTGGCGCGACGGACGCTGATGCGCCTCTGGCAAGGGGTGCCGCAGTTGGAAGGAAAGACGATATGAGGAACTCTGAGCCGCCGCGACTGTCGACCTTTCTGCTGGAGCGCCTGGCACCTCGACACAGGCGGGAATCGCTCTTGGGAGATCTGCGGGAGCAATTCCATCGGGGCCGTTCCGCGTGGTGGTATCGGCGTCAAGTCTTCGGAACCATTCTCGCCGGTATCGTGGCGGATGTAGCCGCCCACAAACTTCTCGCGCTCCGCGCGCTCGCCCTCGGTTGGTCGGCCCTGCTCATCCTCTTTCAATTCGGAGGGCCACTTCTCAGCGAAATGCGCATGGCGTTGTTCAGGCAATGGGGATCGACGTTGTGGGGCGAATCCGAGGTCTTGCGTCAATTGTGGGTCTATTACGGCATCCCGTTCGTGCTTGTGAGCTGCACGATATTCACGGCGATTGGCTGGATGGTTGGCCACCTGCATCGCCGACATCTCCCTGGCATCGCTGCCGTGTTCTCCGCGACGCTGCTGATACCGGCTACTTTCCAGGCTCTGGAGATAGAGCGGTTGCTCGGAACAGAGTTGTGGCCCGGTTGGGGATGGGGATCGTTCCGCTGGGCGCTCCTCTTTCAGGGAGTGCTCATGTTCGTCGCGTATCCGCTCTGTGTCCTGATTGGCGGTCTTTGCGGCGCGCATAGCGACGATGGACACGAGTTGCCCACCGACTCCGGCGCTGTTCTCGACGAATCTTAGTGGCTGCGATCGTTCATCGCTGCTGTTTGAACCGGACTCGCAGACGGTCCGTCGATCGCGCGTAGAATACGCATGGCCGTCCCGCATACCTCAGCCTGACTCGATGGAGATCTGCTATGCCGACTCTCAGTCGCATCCTTTCCCGGTTTGCGATCTCCGCTGTTGTTTCTGCTGCGGTCGTGGCGACCGTGCATGGCCAGGGGAGCAGGGAAACGACGGCGGCTCGCTCCAACGCGAGCCCTGTTGCAAAACCGGCGCTGCCCAATCCCTACTATCTCGTGCCGGACTGGCCGACGCTTCCCGACAGCATGAAAGGGCCGAACGGCAAGAAGTGGGGAGAAGTCATCCGGGTCCACGTCGCGTCCAACGGCAACATCTGGGTCTTTCATCGCTGCTTCAACGACAAGCCCACCGGCGATGCGACATGCCTGAATCGAGGTGACCTCAATCCCCCAATCCTGGAGTTCAACCCTGCGGGGCGATTGCTCAGAAGTTTTGGCGTCGGCCTCTTCGCGCATCCGCACGGGTTCACCGTGGACAAGGATGGCAACATCTGGACGACCGATACGAACGACCAAGACACGATTCTCGGCATGCCCGCGAAGACCACGCAGGGCGTGATGATGGGGCAGACGGTCCTCAAGATCAGTCCCGAGGGAAAGCTGCTGATGACACTTGGCAAGCCGGGCGTGGGCGGCGACGGGCCGGACCTGTTCGATCGCCCGACGGGTGTGGCCATTGGCGCAAACGGGGACATCTTCGTGTCGGACGGTCATTCACGCAACAAGTCGAACAGTGCCCGGATCGTGAAGTTCACGAAGGACGGGAAGTTCGTCAAGGCCTGGGGACATCTGGGACCGGAGCCCGGCAATTTCCGGGAGCCGCACGACCTCTATGTCGGCGGCTCGAAAGGCTACGTGTACGTCGCCGATCGTCAGAACAATCGCGTGCAGGTATTCAATCAGGACGGCACGTTCGTCGCCGCGTGGACGCAGTTCGGTCAGCCCAGCTCCGTGTATGTCGACAAGAACGACAACATCTACGTCGGCGCCACGTACGAGAGCGTTGCTCCGGGGCAGACGGCACTGCGGCCGACGGATGGCCCGAACGACAGGGCAATCGTGATCGGCAACGCGCTCACAGGCGATCTGAAATACCTGATTCCCGATCCGGGCGATCTAAGCAAAATGACTGACACCGGCACGTCGGCGTCGGGCATCGCCGTCGACGACCAGGGCAACATCTACGCGGCGGATGTGGGATTCAACAATCTCCGGAAGTACTCGCGCGTGCGATAGACCTCGTCGCACGGCGCGGCCACGGTCGCAAAGATTTTCAACGGTTCAGTCACCTCGCGCGGATTGCGGCTGACCATGTAAGCCGCACTCGATGTGACTATTAATCAGCCACGATTTCCCGACGACAACACGCCCACATCTGCACACATCTTAAAAAAACGCAGGCGCGGGGTCATGGCATCGACGTTGCGGGCGAATCGCCATCCCCTGAACAAGCGCTCGCATGCAGTGTCGAAAGACGCACAGCGTCTTTGTGTGCGCGAGCTCACATTTGTAATTCGGGAAGGACGGCGATGCCTCATAGACCTAAGACCCCGCAAGTTCATGACGGATCGGAAAATCGGCGAGCACACGAGTGGCGTGAGCGGGACTATCGTCAGTTGAACAGTGATACGACATCTCGTGCGATAGGCGCGGCACAACAGTTGCGAGGGAACGCGCACCACCACATGACCCACTCGGCACGCAGGGCGACAGCGCCATTGGCACTCGCGTTGACGCTGATCGTGTCGCTGACGATCATCTCGAGTCGTTCGATCGCGCAGACCGGAGCCGGAATCGCAGCGCTCTATCCAGGCGACGTTGGTATCGAGAATCACTCTGCCGTCATCTTTACCGAGCAGTTCGAAGAACCGACGATGGCCGACGTCGTGGCGCGATGGGGTGATGCGAAGAACGCGGGCGGCATGTCGTTCACGAGCGATGTTCCGCCGGGAACCCGGGGGGCCCACGCTCTCAGCATCCCGTGGGTCGGGGGCGTCAGCGACGGCGGGCATTTGTATAGAGTGCTCAACCCTGGTGTTGACGACACGGTGTACGTACGTTACTACGTCAAATATCCGATTGACGGAAACTTCGTGCATTCCGGCATCTGGGTCGGGGGCGACAACCCGCGATCGTCGTGGCCAAATCCGAGGTCTGGTGAGCTGCCCAGTGGCACCGATCATTTCATCGCCGCCGGTGAGCAGAGCACGCTGACCAACGCGTTCGAGCATTACAACTACTGGATGGGCATGCATCACGACGCGGGCGGCCCGTACTGGGGCAATTTCCTGTTGAACAATCCCTCGGTCCAGGCCACGCGCGGACAGTGGGTGTGCGTCGAGCAGATGGTGAAGTTGAACAACCCGACGACGGCAGCCAACGGGGAGCACGCCCTTTGGCTGAATGGCGTGAAGGTCTCGCATCTGGGTCTCGGCTTCCCCAACGGTTTCTGGGACGGCGGGCGTTTCACGCAGAATCCGAACGGAACCCCATTCGAGGGCTTCCAGTGGCGCAGTACCAGCGCGCTCAACATCAACTGGATCTGGCTGCAGAATTACTCGCCGAACGACGTGACGGGCTACCGCGGCACGATGCTCTACGATCATGTCGTTGTCGCCACGAGTTACATCGGCTGCCTCGGTTCGTCGGTCAGCGAGGTTCCTAAACCGCCGACCAATCCCCGCGTCATACGATCCTCCTGATCGCGAGACGTCCCGCGCACGTTCCGAAACGCCCGAGTTCGTGCTGACTCGCTGGTCCTGGCGCGGCGCGGCGCCTCGACGCAGGTCGATGCCAGGCGATGTCGAGAGTTTCATCGGCGATCGTTGGGTGTCAGGCAGTGAATCGTGAACGGGCGCTTCGGTGTGCTTGGTGTCAGGCAGTGAATCGTGAACCTCGCATGGACCGATCGTTCCCCGGGCTGCCAGGTTCCGCGTAGGATCCGCGCGTTCACGATTCACTGCCTGACACCTACCACCCACCAGCTGGGGTTGCGCTACACTCGGTGCCGATTCGGAGGCTCTCTATGACGTCGCCTCTTGGCGCCACTACCGCCGGCGCAGCCGCGATTCTCACCTTGACGACGGCTGTCAATGCCCAAGTCCTCACTCAGCGGGACGTGTCACTCCGTATGGCGCTGACGATCGCGCAGACGGCGAGCGAGGAATGCGGCGCGAACACGTCCGTCGCCGTCGTCGATCGCGCCGGCCGGCTGCGCGTGTTCCTTCAGGGCGATAACGCGAACCCGCACAACATCGAGCTCGCGCGCCGCAAGGCCTACACCGCACGCACGTTTCGCCAGCCATCCTCTGCCTGGGCAAAACGCACCGAAACCGTGAATCAGGGGCAGCGCATGCTGGCCGACGTGATCCCGCTCGGAGGCGGCATGCCGATCAACATCGGTGAAGAAACGATCGGTGCCGTCGGGCTGAGCGGCGCGCCTGGCGGTCAGGAGCAGGAGGAAGCCTGCGCAAAGGCCGGCATCGCCAAGGTCGCCGACCAGTTGAAATAGCGCGTCGCGCGGGCGAGTTGTAAATGGCCCCAGCAGCGGTCGATGCCGCCACGGCTGCCGTTTGACGAGCTGCGAGCGGCAGCGCACCGATCGCGCGTTCACGATTCACTGCCTGACACCAGGGGCCATGGGAGAACGCCCCAGGGGGAGAATGCCCGCTCGTGCGCCTTCGCCACCGCGTCGGCAATCACTGCCCCGTACCGCAGGGCGCGTGTCGCATTCAGTCCCTTGGCTGGAGTGACTGCATCGAGCGTCTTCCCCGACACATACTCCATGACGATGAAGTCGATGCCCTCGTCGGAGCTGTTGTCGTAGATCGTGACGATGCCCAGGATGATTGAGCGCGCTGGCAGCCCGGGCCTCCAGTGCGAAGCACTCTTTGCGAAGCGGATCGGAGACTTTGTCCAGGGAAGAACGTTGATGGCGACACGGCGATCGAGATAGGCATCGTTGCCAGCTCGCGTCGATCGGCCGTCGCGCTGGGATTGTTCAAGGCGCTTCGATTATCGGTCTGCAGCGATCTGCCGGAGGTGCTCCGGCGTCGTGCCCGGGAACCCGAAGAACTCGAGATATGCGGGGATTTGCTCGAACAACATGTCGCTACCCGGCTGAACGCGGCAGCCACGTGCCTGCGCGGCGTTCAGGAATGGCGTGACCTCCGGCGTCATGACGACGTCACCAACCCACGTTCGCGGGTCAATTCGATCGACATCGACCGGCATGGGGTCGTCGTGATGCGCTCCCACCGGTGTGGCGTTGACGACGATGTCACAACCGGACGGGTCGTTGCGATC
>JBKPNV010000100.1:0-17951 GCA_046732795.1 Acidobacteriota bacterium | reverse complement strand
GTCCAGCCACCCGCTCCTCGTAGAGGGCCTTGGCCCATGCCTGAAACGGAACCTCTGAAAGACCTGGAGCGAGATTGCCCACCGCACCGGCCGGTGGATTCCAGATTCCCGATAGATCCGGCTTGCCGTCAGATAGGCGCGGGGGCGGCGCCGACAGGTCAGGCCTGCCATCTGGAGTTCGCGGAACTTCAGGCGCCGGTACATTCGCCCATTGTGCCCAGACTGTTGAGGAAAGGAGCACGAGGACGACGAGCAGCCAAACGGTTTTCAGAGATCCTCCGCTCCGTTGACGATCGGTCCATCTGCCGATTGGTCAGGAAGCACGGCTACTCTAGCAGTCTACGGCTCACCATGGAACCCGGCACACCCAGTGTCCCGACCGCGCAGCGTTATTCCGGAAATAGTACGCCAGGCGCGAGCTTCCACTCGGGGTCGAGTGCCCGTTTGACGGCGCGCATCTGGTCGATCCCCTCCGGCCCGTACAGCTCACGCAGCAACTGCTGTTTCAGTGCGCTTCGGCCCACACCGTGCTCGGCCAGTGGCGCACCTCCCATAGCGACGACACGACGCGCCATTTCGAGAATGGCTTCGCGGCCCCGACGCACCTCCTCGAAGCTGTGCGGCACAACATTCGGGTGCAGGTTGCCGTCCGACACATGGCCCCAGATCGCGTAATCGATCCCGCGGGCTTCGAAAGCTGTTCGATACAACTCAATCGACTCTGCGAGACGAGAGAACGGGACGACCATGTCGCCTGCCGTCTTCTCGACCTCAGGATGGGTCTGCTTCGTCGCAGCGACGATCGCGTTGACGCTCGAGGGAACGGCCTCGCGCAGGTTGTACAGCCTCTCGGCGCCGCGGTCGTCGCCAGCCAGCGCCAGATGCGGATCGTCGTCGATTCCCGTCGCCGTCAACACTGCCTGCAGGCGATCGAGCGCGGACTCCAAATCCGAGCCCAGCTCGATCTGCACGAGGAGCATGACCGATTGTCCGGACGGACGTTCCACACCCGCACGGGCAAATTCATCGTCGGGCACGGCGCGGAGGGCGCGAGCGTCCATGTATTCAATGGCCGCAACGTCGAGCGGGCCCTGTTTGTGCCACGCGGCAATCGCGTTGTCGCGAAGCGTCGCCGTCAACGACACCGCCTGATGGTCGTCAGTGCAGCAGATGAGCGCGGCCATGCGTTGCGGACGCGCGATGATTCTGAGTGTGGCTTCGATGACGATGCCGAGCGTGCCCTCGGCGCCGATGAACAGATCGATGAGGTCCATCTCCGGCGTGGCGTAGTAGCCCGCCGAGAGCTTGGGAACCTCGGGCATCACATATCGCGGCACGGGGACACGCCGGACGTCGCCGCTGGTCAGCTCGATCTCGAACCAACCATCCGCGTTCGCGCGAGTCTCGCCGCGCGTGATGTCCACAACGTCTCCACTGGCCAACACGACCGTGATGGCTTCGACCCATCGACGCGTGGACCCGTGCTTGAAGGTTGCGGCTCCCGCGGCGTTGGTCGCGATGGTGCCGCCGACGAACGCGCCGTCAAACGTGGGAACCGGCGGATAGTACTGCGCTGAAGCGGCGAGCCAGCGCTGAAGCGCATTGAGCGGGACGCCGGCGCCCACGCGAAGGCGTCCATTCGCAGGCTGACCGAGTGTCGTCAGGGCGCGCGTGCTGAGAAGGACATCGCCGCGTGGCGTGGCACCGCCGGTGAGCGATGACTGCGCGCCCACAGGCAAAACACGCGAGGCGTGCGCGACGAGCGACGCCGCTTCGGCTTCGTCTCGCGGAAAGACGACGCCATCGGCGAAGCCACCGGGCACATGTGCCGCGTCGCTGAGAAACGACGACACGATCGCCTCGTCGCGAACGATCTCAGGTGGCGTTACCGTGGCGGCTCGCCGAGCCTTGATGCGATGGGACATCGTGTCTGTTCAGTATGCTAGTTCGGGATCCGCGATCTGGGATCCGGGATCCGGGACTCGGGATCCGGGACTCGGGATCGGGGAGTCGGGACTCGGCACTCGGGTACTCGGATTTCAGGTTTCGGAAGGACGCGAGCGCCACCGTGCAAAACAACAGTCAATGCAGCCAATTCGATACACCCTGAGTTTCCCCGCACCGCACACGCACTATGTCGAAGTGCGCGCCGAAATGCCCTCCGCGGGACGCGACCGGATCGATGTGATGATGGCAGTCTGGACTCCCGGGTCATACCTGATTCGTGAGTACGAGCGTCACGTTGAGAACATCGCTGCCAGCGCAAGCGGCGGTGCCGCGCTGTCCGTTCACAAGTCGGCCAAGAACAGATGGACGATCGCGACGCAAGGCGCCGAGACGGTGGTCATTACATATCGAGTCTACGGCCGCGAGATGTCGGTGCGAACGAACTGGATCGACTCAGGGTTCGCACTCATCAACGGCGCGTCGACTTTCCTCACTCTCATCGAGACGGCGGCGCGGCCACATGAAATCACCGTGCTGCTGCCGCCGGCATGGAGCCGTTCGATTACCGCACTGCCCGCGGTGACCGGTGCGCCGCACCGCTATTGCGCCGCCACCTACGACGTACTGGTCGACTCGCCGATCCTCGCTGGAAATCCAGCTGTCTACGAATTCGAGATCGACGGCAAGGTCCATCGATTGGCTGACGAGGGTGAGGCTGGCGTGTTCGACGGGGCGCGCGCCGCCCGTGATCTCGAGGCGATCGCGCTGGAGCATCATCGCTTCTGGGGCACGGTTCCGTACGAGAGCTACGTATGCATCAACATGATCACTGAATCGAGCGGCGGTCTCGAGCATGCGAGTTCAGCGGTGCTGATGACCAGCCGGTGGGCGACACGCACCCGTCGCGCCTATGTCGGCTGGCTCGAGCTCGCCAGTCACGAGTTCTTCCACGTATGGAACGGCAAGCGTCTCAGACCAATCGAGCTCGGACCATTCGATTACGAGCGCGAGGTGCACACGCGCAGCCTCTGGGTGGTCGAGGGCATTACTGACTATTACGGCGACTTGCTCCTCCATCGGGCTGGGACGACCACGCGCGACGAATTTCTGTCGTCGCTTTCGGACAAGATCGAGGCGCTGCGCACGACTCCGGGGCGCGATGTGCAATCACTCATGAACGCGTCTTTCGACGCGTGGATCAAGCACTACCGACCGGATGAGAACTCGCCCAACACCTCGATGAGCTACTACATCAAGGGCGCCGTCGTCGCGTTTCTCCTCGACATGAAGATTCGCCGCCTCACCCGCGGCGCGCGCAGCCTGGACCACGTGATGAGAGCGGCCCTTGCGAAGTATTCGGGCGCCCGCGGATATGAAGAAGGCGAGTTCCGCGCGCTGGTCGAGACGATCGCTGGCACCAGTCTCGAGCCGTTCTGGTCGTCGGCGCTGGAGGGTACCGCCGAACTCGATTTGCCGGAAGCCCTCGACGTGGTCGGCTTGCGATTCAAGACGCCCGAGCCGCCCATGGGGAGACCAGCTGGTCGAGCTACGCTCGGCGCCGTGACGCGGATCGACAACGGCCGGCTTGTCGTGACGCAGGTCCGGCGAGGGACGGCGGCATACGAGGCTGGTCTGAATGTCGACGATGAGATTCTTGCCATCGACGAGTTCAGGGTCCGAGCCGACCAGCTCGATGCGCGCATGGAACAGTACGTGTCCGGTGATCGTGTCTCGATCCTCGTGGCACGCCGCGATCGGCTCATGCGCCTCGACGGCCGCCTGTCAGCGGAACCGTTGAAAGCGTGGGTCCTCGAGATCGACCCACGTGCCTCGACGGCACAACGGCGCCTGCTGGACTTATGGTTGACGGAAAGCGGAAATCAGGCTGACACGGACTGACACATCGGAGCCCCCAGCACTCAGACGCGGTCAGTACACGCCTGTTTTCAACGCCGCTCTTCGGTATCCGTCTTGCACATACTGACGCGCCGGAGAATCGATCGTGGGGACGTCAGCAGGCGCATCGGTCGTCGATTTTGAAATCACCAGAAAACTGAGCGACTTGGCCCTGCCGGACAGCCCGTCTGCCCTTGTCCTCTTCCGGCTGCAAGGGCGTCCCCTGGGCTGGGGCGCGGGCAGAGTGACGGACGGCCGTCTCGACGGAACGGCGCTCGTGCGTCAGTTTCTTCATCAGCATGCCTGGACGTGCGCGCTGCCGCTGGCGGAGCGTGCCGTTCAGGGTGGCCGCCCATTGCGCATGCCCGACGCGACGACGCTCCTGCAGTCGCCTGCGCCCGCGGTCTCGTCCGGCCCGCTCGTCACGGTGGCTGTCCGCAACCGGACTCACGCGAGTCGACTTCAACCGTGCCTCGACTCGCTGTTGCGTCTCGCCTACTCGCCCGTCGATGTCGTGGTGATCGATGCCTCCGACGATCGCAGGCAGGTTGAGACGCTGGTGCGCGAACGGTACCCCCAAATGCGGTACTGCAGCGCCCCTGGTGTGGGGATGGCGTCCCGTCGCGCCATCGCAGAGTGCCGGGGAGACATTCTTGCCGTCACCGATGGCGACGCCGTCGTCGATCGCAACTGGGTCTCGGCCCTGGTCAACGTCTTCCTCGCCGACCCCGAGGTTATGACGGTCAGTGGCCTTGCCGTCCCGCGCTACCTGCGTCGCCCCTTCCGGCCCGCGTTGCCTGCGGGCGCTCCGTTCTGTCGCCATTGGTGGCGCGTTCGCGAGGATTACGAATCGATCGACGGCGCCACGCAGCGTGCCCTCGAGCGTGCCTGTTGCAACGTGGCGTACTGGCGTCCCGGTGGCACGCGGCCTTCGCGATATACGCGAGTCTGGGAGCCGAACGCGCTGGTGCGAACGCACGCGTTGACACCGGCCTCGCAGCCATCCACTCGACGTGGATCAGTACGCACGTTCGATTGCCATGTTGATCTTCGAGACGGTGTCGTCCCAATTCCGGACGCCGCCGGTTACGACGCTGTCCGTCTGCGCGTCACCTGGGTTGGTGAGCCGGTTGGCACAGTGCGCATCGCCCATCATGGCGCCGTCGTCAGTCGCCTTTGGATCGAGGACGCAATTGCGCAGCAATTGACGGCCTCCGTGCTCGACGCCGGCCTCCATCTGGGCCCGCAGATTTCGCAAGCTCTTCTGACCGCCGACCTGGTACGCTACATCGTTTCGCGGTGGGAACCTGTTATGCAGGGAACAACCGATCCTTCGACCGTCAGGACGGCCGCTGCGTAACGTCTGATTTGTTCTCCTGAGAAGTACGGCTAAACCAACCGTAGTCACGCGCGTCTTATGCTGCTGTGGAGAGGCGTGTTCTCTAGGCTCGCACAGGCACTTCTCATAGCGATTGCCGCGGGTCGCTTCACGCCGGCCGCCGCGCAGGGTCCTGCCGCCGAAATGACGGCCGTCTCGATTCACGAAGGTACGCTGCCGATCGTTCTCGATGGCGACCTCAGCGACCCGGCCTGGGCACAGGCCACACCGATTACCTCATTCGTGCAGCGCGAGCCACGCGAAGGCGCGCCTGCCTCGATGCGCACCGAAGCGCGTGTCGCCTTCGATGCCACCGCCATCTACGTAGCGGTAAGGGCGTTCGATAGCGAACCGGGTCGCATTGTCGGCTTCCTGACCCGCCGCGACGTGAGTTCCTCGTCCGACTGGGTTCGCGTGTTGATCGACTCGTATCACGATCGGCGGACGGCGTATCAGTTCAGCGTGAATCCCGTCGGCGTGAAGCAGGACTCGTATTGGTTCAACGATTCGACCAGCGACGACAGCTGGGACGCGGTGTGGGACGTTGTGGCGCGACGGGATCCGGACGGGTGGTGCGCCGAGTTTCGCATTCCGTTTTCGCAGCTTCGCTTCAGCGGGGGCGATGGCCGGCTCGGATTTGCCGTGATGCGCAGCGTCGCTCGCCTCAACGAGACGGCGACGTGGCCGCTGCTCTCCAAGAATGCGAGCGGCTTCGTGTCGTCGTTCGGCGATCTGACGGGCGTGACGCGGGGGCAGTCGGCGAAGCGACTCGAGCTCGTTCCGTATGTTGTTGGCGAGATTGGGACCACGCCGCTTGATCCCGGAAATCCATTGCAGAACAGCCCGGATCATGACATCGCCGTCGGGCTCGATCTGAAGTACGCCGTGTCGCCCGCCTTGAATCTGACTGGCACCATCAATCCTGATTTCGGTCAGGTCGAGGCCGATCCGGCGGTCGTGAATCTGAGCGCGTTCGAGACATTCTTCCCGGAGAAACGCCCCTTCTTCATCGAAGGCTCCGGCACGTATCAATTCGAGTGTCGCGACTGCAGTCTCTTCTATTCTCGACGCATCGGACGTTCACCACGTGGCGCGCCCACGCTCGGCTCGGAGGAGCATTCCATCCAGCCGCTTCAGGCGACGATTCTTGGCGCCACCAAGCTGACGGGACGTGTCCGGAAGTTTTCTGTCGGGGTGCTGGCGGCGGCGACACAAGAAGAAAGCGCGGAGATCGCATTCGGCTCCGCACGCCGCAGTGAGGTCGTCGAGCCTGGCACGTTCTACTCGGTGTCGCGCGCGCGTCGCGAATTCTCCGATCAGTCGTCTCTTGGTTTCATCCTGACGACCACGAATCGCAAGATCGTCGAAGGGGTGGAGTTCCTGCCGGACAATGCCACCACGGGCGGCGTCGACTACGACTGGCGGCTCGGGAGGCGATGGGGCCTCAATGGCTATTGGGCCGGCAGCATCGTGAATGGCTCGACCGAGTCGATCGACGAGCTGCAGCGAAACAACGTGCACAGCTTCCAGCGACCGGACGCCCCGCACGTGGAGCTCGATCCTACGGCCGACACGATGCGGGGGCACTCCGGAATGCTGTCGTTTGGCAAGATCGCCGGCGAGCGAACCCGGATGAACCTCAATGTCGCATACAAGTCGCCTGGCTTCGAGGTCAACGACCTGGGATTCGAGCAGCGGGCCGATGTGAAGACTCAGAACACCTGGTTCCAATTCAGGCGGCAGAAGCCCGGGAAGTACACCAGGAACAGGTTTCTCAACTTCAACCAATGGTCGGCGTTCAATTTCGCCGGGGACCGATTGGAGCTTGGCGGGAATGTCAATGCGAACTGGGAGTTCCAGAACCTGTGGCGAGCCGGCGGCGGGATAAATGTGAACGCCACGAACTTCGACGATCGGTTGACGCGTGGCGGTCCCGGCGGTTTGAACGAAGGTGGGCGAAGCATCTGGCAGTGGTTCAACACCAACGACCGCCGCGTCGTGAGTTTCAACTGGAACTCCGCCTTCGGGGGCGACGGTCACGGACGCTTCTTTGAGTTCGAACCGAAGGTGGTCTTCCGCCCGGTATCGTCTTTCTCGACCGAGATCGGCACCTTCTACCGCAACAACATCAACGATGCGCAATGGGTCGCCGAAGTCGTCGACCCGGACCGATCACACTATGTCTTCGGGCGCCTGGAGCAGAAGACGCACTCCCTCACGCTGCGCGCCAACTACACGATGACGCCGAATCTGTCTCTCCAGATCTACGGCCAGCCGTTTGTGAGCACGGGACACTACGTCAGCTACAAGGAACTGGTGAACGGCCGCGCCGAACGATACGCGGACCGCTACGCGCCGTACGACTACGCGGACAACGCCGACTTCAACGTGCTCTCGTTCCGCACGACCAACGTGTTGCGCTGGGAATATCGCCCCGGGTCGGCGCTATTCGTGGTGTGGCAACAGGGCCGTGAAGGGCAAGGAGAAGCTGGCCGCTTTGCCCTGCGGAGAGACTACTCAGAGATCTTCTCCACGCCGTCGTCCAACCTGCTGCTCATCAAATTCGCCTACTGGATGAATCCGTAGCTCGGGACTCGGAACTCGGGACTCGGGACTCGCGACTCGGGGCTCGGGACTCGGGGTTCAGGGGCTGGCCAAAGCCACGGGCTATACTGCGCTCGAATGAGGTTCGATCCGGAGTACGTGTCCCAGGTCCTCAATGACAACTTCGAGGACGCGAAGACACTGTTCCTGTCGCCGCTCATGGCGATTCATTACGCCCACCTGATCATGCTGGCTGAGCGGGGCGTGATCGAACCGCCTCACGCGCGGGTGATTCGTGACGCACTCGATTCCATTTCCGTCACTGCGATACGCAAGACGCCCTACGACGGAACCTGCGAGGACCTCTTCTCCTACGTCGAACGCGTCCTCATCGCGGCCTGCGGAGAGGACGTCGCGGGACAGCTGCACACGGCGCGAAGCCGCAACGACATCGACATGACGATGTACCGGCTACGACAGCGGGAGTTCATCGTCGGCCTGATGGATGCGAGCGTGGACCTGCGGGTGGTGCTCCTCGACCTCGCCGCCCGGCACCGTGAAACGTTGTTCGCCGCACATACGCATACACAGCCGGCGCAGCCGACGACACTCGCGCACTATCTGCTCGGCGTCATCGAGCAACTCGAACGCGATGCGACGAGGCTGCGGGCCGCGTATGCATCGACGAACCGCTGCCCTCTTGGATCGTGCGCGATCACCGGCACCGGCTTTCCGATCGATCGCCAGCTCACGAGCGATCTGCTCGGCTTCGACGAGCCGACTGGCAATACCTACGGGAGCATCGCCACAGTCGACTACCTTCTGGAAAGCGCATCGGCGGTGGCGGTGTTGACCGCTGGTCTGGGCCGGTTCGTCCAGGATCTGCTGCTCTGGTGCACGGTGGAATTCGGGTATCTGCGTCTGTCGGACGGCTTCGTGCAATCGAGCACGATCATGCCGCAGAAGCGCAATCCGGTGGCGCTCGAACACGCGCGCGCGATCGGCAGCAAGGCGCTCGGCCAGGTGGCGGCGATCATGCTGAGCGTGCACAACACGCCGTTCGGGGACATCGTCGATACCGAGGACGATCTGCAGCCGCTGGTGGCCGCGATGTTTCGCGACGCAACACGCGCCGTCATCCTCGTCGGGGCGTCGATGCGTGGTGCGGAGTTCGACGCCGCTCGTATGACCTCCCGGGCCGGCAGCGGCGGAACGACCTTGACCGAGCTTGCCGATCATCTCGTCCGGGAGCATGGCGTGCCCTTCAAAAAGGCGCATGCGATAGCTGGACGGCTCAGCCCGTCCTGCGCGGCGGTCGAGGGCGCCGCCTTCGCGGCGATGCTGCGGGAAGCGTCGCGAGATGTGCTTGGTGCGCCGGTAGAGATCGCGGAGGCGGAGCTGAGGCAGATCCTGAGCCCGCGGCACTTCGTCGAGATCCGTCGAACGCCGGGGGGCCCATCAGCGATCGAAACCGCGCGCGCGTCGGAGATCGCAACCGCCGTTCTCGACGCCGATCGTGCCTGGCTGGCACGAACGCGACGCGCCATGACCGCCGCCGAGG
The DNA here is from genome assembly GCA_046732795.1 of Acidobacteriota bacterium. GTDB lineage: Bacteria > Acidobacteriota > Vicinamibacteria > Vicinamibacterales > UBA2999 > Gp6-AA40. The sequence continues at coordinate 8,625 of JBKPNV010000100.1, read as the reverse complement.
AACGCCTGCGCGCGAGGAGCCGGAGCCTGTGACAGCCATCCAACGCCAATACGTCCGAGTTCTCATCGTCTGGGTGTGTGTACTGGCGGCGCTCTATCTCTTCCAGGAACTGTTCTCGTGACATCGGTCGACTGGGCAATCGTTGCGATCTACCTGGTCTGGATCGTCTGGGGCGGTATTCGTCTCACCAAGCGGACCAAGGAGCTCGAGGGGTACTTTCTGGGTGGGCGCAGCCTGCCGTGGTGGGCGGTCGGGTTGTCGGTCATGGCGACGCAACTCAGCGCCGTCACGATGGTCGGCACGACCGGGCAGGGATACGCGAGCGGGATGCGCTTCCTGCAATTCTACTTCGCCCTGCCGCTGGCGATGATCGTCCTGTCAGTCACCCTCGTTCCGTTCTTTCATAACGCCAAGGTCTACACCGCGTACGAGTATCTCGAGCGCCGATTCGACGCGAAGACGCGGGCATTTACCAGCCTGCTCTTCCTCATGTCACGGAGTATGTCTCTGGGCGTCGTCATCTCCGCGCCCGCGGTGGTCTTCTCCGTCATTCTCGGTCTCGACCTGACGACCACGGTGCTGCTGATCGGGACGCCGGCGGTGATTTACACCATCTTCGGCGGCGTTCAAGCGGTCACCTGGGTCGACGTCAAGCAGATGGGGCTCATCGTCGGCGGCCTGATCGCGGCCGTCGTCATCCTGGTGGCGGGGTTGCCAGACGAGGTCAGCGTGCCGCAGGCGCTGCGCATCGCCGGGGCGGCCGGGCGACTGCAGATCTTCGACTTCTCCTTCGATCTGACCAATCAGTACACATTCTGGTCGGGCACGATTGCGGCGCTCTTCCTGTTCTGTTCGTATTTCGGTACCGATCAGAGCCAGGTTCAACGCTATCTGGCGACAGCCTCGGTCGATGCGGCTCGCGAGTCGCTGATGATCAGCGCCTACTGGAAAATCCCGCTGCAGGCGTTGGTGCTGCTCGTGGGTGTGTTCCTGTTCCTCTTCTTCCTCTACACGCCGTCGCCAATGCTCTTCAACCCCGTGCACGAGCGTGCCATGCGCGACGGCCCGCACGCCGCCGAATATCGCGAGCTCGAATCGCGTTTCGAGGCGGCGACGGCCTCGAGGTCTGCGGCAGCGCGTGTGATGGGCCGGGCGGAGGCGGCCGGCAACACACACGATTTCGACGCGGCCAGGGGCGAATTTCAACGACAGGATGCCGAGACGCGAACGGTGCGCGCACAGGCGATCGATCTGGTGCGACGCGCGACCGGTGACGCCGCGTACAGCGACGTGAACTACGTGTTCCCCACGTTCATCACTCAACACATGCCCATCGGCTTCCCTGGCCTGCTCGTTGCGGCGATTCTGGCGGCGGCGATGTCGGCGATCGGCGGCGAACTCTCGTCGCTGTCGACGGCGACGGTCATCGACTTCTATCGCCGGTTCGTGCGCGCCGAGGCAAGCGACGCGCATTTTCTCAAGGTGTCGCGCTTCGCCACGGCGTTCTGGGGACTGTTCGCCAGTATCGTCGCGGTCTGGGCGGCGGAGTTGGGATCGCTTATCGAGGTCGTCAACCGCTTCGGGTCGTTCTTCTACGGCTCGATCCTCGGTGTGTTCATCCTGGCGGTGGGATTTCCGCGGGCGACGGCGAATGGCGCGTTTATCGGCCTGGTCGCCGGCATGGCGGCCGTGGCCTGGGCCGCCAGCGCGACCAACGTCGCGTTTCTGTGGCACAACGTCATTGGTGCAGTGACGGTCGTCATCGTGGGTCTCGCCGTCAGCATGCTGCTGAAGCGGTAAGGACGATGCTGCGCGTGTTCGTGACTGGTGGCACCTTCGACAAGACGTACGACGAGATTCGCGGACGGTTGTCGTTCGGCGAGACGCACGTGCCGGAGATGCTGACGTTGGGGCGCTCGCGCGTCGAGCTGACGGTCGAGACACTGATGATGATCGACAGCCTCGAGATGACGGACATCGATCGCGAGCGAATCGTCGCGCGATGTGCCGAATGCCTGGAGCGGCAGATCGTCGTGACGCACGGCACCGACACGATGGTGGAGACGGCGCGGGCCGTCGCTGAAAGCATCAGCGACAAGACCATCGTTCTGACCGGCGCGATGATCCCCTATGCCTTCGGCAGCTCGGACGGACTGTTCAACCTTGGCAGCGCGCTCTCATTTGCCCAGGTGCTGCCACCGGGCGTCTACATCGCGATGAACGGCCAGTGCTTCCCGTGGGACCGCGTGAGAAAGAATACGCAGAGCGGCACCTTCGAGTCGACGTAGTGTCCGCCTTGAGGCGGACCCGAGTCAGTCCATCGCCTCGGGTTCGGGCGCGTAGAAGAAATCGTGCTCGCCTGGAGGCACGTGGCCAGCCAGCCGTGCCGCGTAGGCGATCTGCGCGAGGTGGCGGATCTCGTGCAGCAGGATGTGTGACGCGAGCTTGCGACGAGTCATCGTGAACGTGCCGCTCTGGACCGTAAAGGTCATCCACTGGCCGGCAGCCTGCTCGGTGAGTCCGCCGAGATACCCGCGCAGGTCTGCCCGCGCCGCCTCCGCGTATGCCAGGAGCCCGTGCCAATCGCCTGGCTGGACGCCGGTCTTCTCGGGCAGTTGGCCACCCTGCATCCGCGTGAGATGACGACGTTCCACCAGGAATACGTGATCGAGGACGCTGCCAACCGTCGGGAAACGGCCGCCCTGTTGAAAGGGGATCGACAGTCGTGTGGGATCGGCCTCAATCCAGGTGCGCCATTTGCTGCGCTCCTGATCCGAATACGTCATCAGGGCTGCCAACTCCAACGCGATGCTCATTCGCCCAACGCCTCCTGGACCGACATCGTGCGAACCATGCCGAGATTGAGCGCACGGACGCCCGCTTCAATCATTTTGCGATCGCCGGCTACGACGACTAGCGCTTTCTCGGGCAGCATGTAGGTCCCTGCGGCCTTCTGCACCGGGTCGGCCGTCACTGCCTGAAGATTCTTCACATAGTCTTCGAAATACGTATCGGGCAGACCATAGATCACGAGCTGCTCGAGTTGAGCGGAGAAGTCTCTGATCGTCTCGAAGCCGCTGGGGAAGCCGAGGGCCACGTAATTCTTGGCCCTGGTCAGCTCGTCAGGCGGAATCGGCTTGGTGATCGCCGTCAGCTCGTTGAAAAACTCGCGGAGCGACTCGGCCGTCTTGTCGGTCTGTACGCCGGCGCCGGCGACGAAAGGACCCGGGAAGAGGCGCATGTCGAAGCGTGAGCTCGCGCCGTAGGCGTAGCCATGCTGTTCGCGCAGATTCTGATTGAGCCGCGAACTGAACGACCCGCCGAGAATGGTATTGAGCACCTGCAGCGGGAAGTACTCGGGAGTGGATCGAGGTACGCCCACCCATCCGATGCGGACCTGCGACTGCTGGGCACCGGGCATGTCGACGATTGCGATCTGACGTTGCGAAGGCTGCGGCGGAGGTGGCAACGTCGCATGGCGGACCGGTGTCGCGCCCGCCCGCCACGCGCCGAATTGCTGTTCCAGTTGTGGCACCGCGGCGTCGGCCGTGACGTCGCCTACTACGATCAGCGTGGCGTTTCCGGGCTGGTAAGCCGCCGAGTGAAATGATTTCACGTCGGCGGTCGTGAAGCTCTTGATCGTGGCCGCCGTTCCAACCGCGCCCGTGCCGTACCGGTGGGACGGCCCGAACAACAATCGTGCGAACGCCATCGGCGCCACTGATGCGGGATCGTCCCGGGCCTGGAGCAGGTCCGTCAGTCGTTCCTGGCGCACCCGTTCGAGCTCGGGATCGGGGAAGGTCGGTCGCAGCGCGACGTCGGCCATGACCGACAGCGCCGGGCCCAGTCGGGTCACGGGTACACCCAGCCTGACGGCGGAAGCATCGAACGAACTGGTGGCGGTGAGATCGGCGCCGAGGAAGTCGATCTCGTCAGCAATCTCGAGCGCCGACCGTTTGCCGGCGCCTTCGTCCAGCATCGCCGCCGTCATGCTGGCCAAGCCAAACTTCCCGGGCGGATCGTCGCCGGCACCCGCTTTCACGAGCAGCGAGACCTGCACGAGCGGCACCTCGCGCGCTTCGACCAGCCACACCGGAACGCCGTTCGACAGCGCGCGCTTCTGGATCGCCGGCAAGTTCAGTTGCGGTGTCGGACCGAGCGCCGGAGGCTTCGATCGATCGGGCTGGCTCTGCGCTCGCACGGTCAGAGCTGGCGCCAACACGACCATCAATACCAAAGTCCCGACGCCCAACGTCACAACTGCGTTGGGCCGTCTCGGCGTCGGGAATCGACGAGGGAAAGCGGTCATCGCCGTTCCTCCGGCTCGACCACGAGCTCGACACGGCGATCCGGGGGCAGCCACTGAAGGGCAGCCGATTGAATGTCGGCCGGGCTGAGCGAGGTGTATCGCGCGAGATCTTCGGCGAAGTAATCCGGGCCGCCACCGGCGAACTTATACGCGTTCAGCTGATCGGCCTTGCCCCCGAAGCCGCCGACGCGTTCCATGCGCTGGTAGAACGACGCTTCCATCTGGTTGATGGCACGCTGCACCTCGCGTGGCTCCGGGCCGTCGCGGCGGAGTCGATCGAGCTCCTCGTCGATCACGTTCCGCAGCTCCTCTGCAGTATGGCCACTGCGCGCGGTGGCGACGATCTGAAACTGGCTTCCGAGTGCCGCCGACTGCTGGAACGCCGAGACGTCCTGCGCGATCTGCATGTCGTACACGAGACGCTTGTAGAGCCGTGAGTTCTTGCCGCCGGCGAGCACGGAGGACGCGATGTCGAGCGCGGAGTCGCCAGGTGCGTAGAATCGTGGCGTCAACCACGCGAGATACAGGCGTGGAAGGGCGACCTTATCGGTCAGCGTCTTGTTCTGTACGCCGGTGAGAATCGCGGCTGGCGGTGCAACCGGCTCGACCACCGCGCCGCGCGAAATCTCGCCAAACCATTTCTCGACGAGCGCGCGGGTGCGATCGAAATCGATGTCGCCGGCGATCACGAGGCTCGCGTTGTTGGGCGCGTAGTACTTCTTGAAGAACTCGACGACATCCTGGTAGCTGGCGGCCGTGAGGTCCTCCATGTAGCCGATCGTCGGCCAGCTGTACGGATGATTCGATGGCCACAGCATTTTGTCCAACTCGATCGACGCCATCCCGTACGGCCGGTTCTCGTAGCTCTGGCGCCGCTCGTTTTTCACGACGTCGCGCTGTCCGTCGACGCGCTGGGGCGACATGGTGTCGAGCAGGTAACCCATGCGGTCGGACTCGAGGAAGAGCGCCAGCTCCAACGCATTCGAGGGAACGTCGATGACGTAGTTGGTGCGATCGTTTGCCGTCGATCCGTTGTTATCGCCGCCGGCGCCCTCGAGCAGGATGTCGAACTGCCCCTCGGGCACGTGCTTCGATCCCTCGAACATCAGGTGCTCGAAGAGATGCGCGAATCCCGTGCGCCCGGGCTTCTCGTTGGCAGAGCCGACGTAGTACCACATGTTGACCGCGACGACCGGGATGCTGGTGTCGCGATGCAGGATCACGTTCAGACCATTCGCGAGCGTGAACTGCCGGTAGGGGACCTGAAGGGGAGCCGGCGACTGCGCGCTCAGCGGAACGGTGAGCAGGGCGAGCAGAACCAGCAGAATGCGGCGACGCATGGGGCCTCCTGTTCCCCAATTCTCTATCAATTACATCTCTCGAGCAGACCGAAGGACGCTGGAGAAGGCGCGGCCGAGCCGGGCACGCTCCGGCTGCTTTCGACGATCCGACCGAGCGTTGTCGCGTCGCGCGGCGTCAGCGCCGCGGTTGCGTGACGAGTTTTTGAACGGATTCCGCCAGTTCCAATTCGCCTGCTTGCGCGGCAGCCAACCTGACGCATAATCCCTTTCGCACAGGAGGGTCGTATGCCGCGTTTCTTCTTGGCTGTTGCTGTTGTACTCGCTGCTGCCGCGCCGGCGCGGGCCCAGCAGCCCGCCGCGTCCTCATCATCGCCTTCGCTCGACTTCGACTATTTCCGTACGCGCGTCCAGCCGATCTTCACGACCAAGCGTGACGGCAACGCGCGCTGTGTCTCGTGCCACGAGTCCGGCACCCCGATGCGGTTGCAACGGTTGCCGGCGGGCGCCGCCACCTGGAACGAAGAGGATTCCCGCAAGAATTTCGAGCTCGTCAAAACGCGCGTCGTGCCCGGCAACCCGGGGGCCAGCCGTCTGCTGCGCCACCCGCTGGCCGAGAGCGCCGGAGGGGATCCTCATCATGACGGCGGCAAGCATTGGACGTCGAAAGATGATCCCGAATGGCAGACGCTTGCGGCCTGGGTCAAAGGCGAGACGCTCAAGGGCGGCTCGTCCCCGCGCGGAAGAGTTCGCATCATCCAGACGAATAGCGCCGGCGACAACGTGCACATCATCGATCCGGCCACCAACAAGGTCGTCGGTGAGATCAACGGCATCGAGGTCGGCCATGGTGCCGCAGCCGCACCGGATGGCAGCCGGATCTACGTGAGCAATGAGTCCGACAGCACGCTCGATGTCGTGGATGGGCGCACGCTTCGAGTGATGAGCAACATCGCGCTGAGTGGACACCCCAATAACATCTCGATCGGGAAGGATGGCCGGCGCGTCTACGTCGCCATTCGCGAGGAGCCCGGCATGGTCGATGTCATCGACACGGCTTCGCTGCAGAAGGTGAAGAGCATTCCAATCAAGGGTGCCGTGCACAACACGTATGTGACGCCTGACGGCAAATACGTCGTCGCGGGCAGCATCGCCGGCAAGACGGCCACGGCGATCGACGCCCAGACGGAGCAGGTGGCCTGGGTGATGGACTTCGACCTCGGCGTGCGGCCGATGGCCTTTGAGGCGAATTCCGATGGCTCCACCAAGCGCATGTTCGTCCAGCTCTCCGATCTGAACGGCTTTGCCGTCGTCGACTGGGCCACTCACAAGGAAGTCAAGCGCATCGATCTCCCCAAGCTCGGACCCGGCAAGCAACCCGTGCTCGAGGGAGGCAATGCGTCCCATGGCATGGCGGTGACCGCCGACGGAAAGAAGCTCGTCGTCGACAGTCGTCTCAACAGCGCGGTCTATGTCTATTCGTTGCCCGACCTCGCGCTGCTTGGCTCGGTGGATGTAGGGCGGTCGCCGGACTGGGTCACGCTGACGCCGGACAGCAAGTTCGCCTATGTCGCGAACGCGGGATCGAACAGCGTGTCGGTCGTGGACCTCGTGGCTCTCAAAGAGGTCACGCGAATCCCCGTGGGACAGGTCCCGAAGCGAAACATTACGGCCTTGCTACCGTGATGCGGTCCGGCTGACCGCCTCCGCCAAGGGTATGGCGGTCGAGAAGCCTGACACTACGGCAATTCGATGGCGTCGCAGACCGGATCTGTTCTCGAGACCCGGCATCTCGGGCGGGTCGTAGAGCAGGACTCGCCCTCGGATTAAGGAGACACTCATGTCAAAAGGACTGTGCCTGGCGCTCGCTTTCATGATGGCGGCGTGCAGCTCACCCAGGGATGCTGCAAGTGTGCTGCGCGATGCCCAGCAGGCAATGGGCTCGGTGAATTCGATTCAGTACTCCGGCACCGGGATGAACGCGTTTTTCGGGCAGGCGCTGACGGCGGGGCAGGAGTGGCCCCGTCGCGACATGTCGAGCTTTACGCGTGCGGTGAACTACGAGCAACGCTCCGCCCGCGACGAGATGAATTTCGCGCAGCCCACATTCGGTGGCCAGCAGCAGAACACCCAGGTCAATGGCGACAAGGCGTGGAACGTCGGTCCCAACGGACCAGCGCCGCAACTGGCAACCGCCGAAGAGCGGCAGGTCGCGATCTGGCTGACGCCGCACGGCTTCCTGAAGGGCGCTGCCTCGGCGAACGACGTCGCGCTGTCGGAAACCGAGGGCGCCAGCGTCATCTCTTACACGGCGCTCGGAAAGTACAAACTCGAGGGCACCATCGACGGGCAAAACCACGTGACCAGGGTCGCGACGAAGATTCCCAACCCGGTCATGGGCGACACGGATCTCATCGCCACGTATTCCGATTACAAGAACTTCGGCGGCGTGCAGTTCCCGACAAAGATCCTGGTGGAGCAGGGAGGTTTTCCACTCTGGGATCTGAATGTCACCAGCGTCACGCCGAACGCCCCGGTGGATCTTCCGGTACCCGAGGCGGTCGCGAGCGCGACACTGCCGGCCGTGCAAACGACGAGCACGAAGCTGGCGAATGGCGTCTGGCACGTGACCGGCGGTTCTCATCACAGCCTCGTGGTGGAATTCAACGACCACCTCGCCGTGATCGAGGCTCCGCTCGACGAAGCGCGCTCAATGGCCGTGATCGCCGAGGCCCGGAAACTCGTGCCGAACAAACCGCTGAAGTATGTCCTGACGACGCATCACCACTTCGACCACACTGGCGGACTTCGCACGTACGCGGCCGAGGGCGCGACTATCGTCACGCATCAATCGAACGTGCCGTATTTCCAGAAGACGCTGGTGGCGCCGGCGACGCTGAGTCCAGACATGCAGAGCAAGGCTGCGAAGATGCCGATGCTGCAGGGCGTGACCGGCAAAGACATCCTCACGGATGGGAAGCAATCAATCGAGATCTACGCCACCTCTGGCGATACGCA
>JBKPNV010000099.1:0-31119 GCA_046732795.1 Acidobacteriota bacterium | reverse complement strand
GAGGGTGGGCGTAAGCAGGATGACGAGATCGGTTTTTCTGCGTTTGACTGAACCGGCCGGCTCGCGGGCTTGCAGCAACCCTGCGATCACGACCGTCTCACCTTGCCGCACGCGCGCGACTGTATCAGCCTCGCGCACGGTGACGATCGGCACCGTCTCGCCGGACCGCGAGGTGGCGATGCCAGTTCGTTGGCTGACACTCGGGTTGACGGTCAAGTGCACGACACCGTCGACCCGGAGTTCGACCTCGATAAAGCGGGCCTCGATCCGCACCCGACGTGCGACGCCCAGCATCACGTCCTCGAGAAACTGCTCGACTCTCGTGAGGCGATCCGGGCTGTCCGTTATGCCCAGCATCGCCGCCGTACGATCGAGACTCATACCCAACCGTCGCACAAACTCTCTCTCCCCCTCGGTCGGCGGAACGATGAACGTACAGAATCGACAAAGGTTGAGCTTAGCGCGATTCGCCGAACTGAACCATTGACAACTTAGATTTCAAAGTGATATCACTTAGAAATCACAAATGGCCGAGCTGCTGCAATGGAGGTCAACAATGGTCCGCGAACGTTCGAAAAACGGCGCCCCTGGGTTCCCCCTGGTCGTTCTCGCGATCCTCGTGGCCGGCGCGCTCGTATGGGTCTTCTATCTTGGAGCGCAGGCCGCTCAGCGCCGGGACGAGCCGGTCGCAACGATCCTGCTCTGGACATCGGTTGCGATGCTCACCGCAGAAATCCTCTGCATCCGCGGCTTCTTCATCGTCGCGCCGAACGAAGCCAAGGTGCTTCAGTTGTTCGGCGACTACGCCGGGAGCGCCAAAATCGCTGGACTGCGATGGTCCAACCCGTTTTTCACTCGAAAGAAGATCTCCCTCCGCGTGCGCAATTTCGAGAGCTCGCATCTCAAGGTCAACGACGCCGAGGGCAATCCAATCGAGATCGCCGCGGTGGTGGTCTGGCGGGTGATTGAGACGGCAGAGGCCATCTTCGAGGTGGACGACTACGAGAACTACGTGCGGGTGCAGAGCGAAGCAGCCGTTCGTAACGCTGCAACCAGCTATCCCTACGACTCTCACGAGGAACACGTGGTCTCGCTTCGAGGGTCCACCGCGGTCGTAGCCGACCATCTGAAACAGGAGGTCCAACAGCGGTTGCTGAAAGCCGGGGTCGAAGCTCTCGAGGCACGCATCAGCCATCTGGCGTACGCGCCGGAAATCGCGGCAGCCATGCTTCAGCGGCAGCAAGCGGGTGCCATCATCGCGGCGCGTCAACGGATCGTCGAAGGCGCAGTCGGCATGGTGGAGATGGCGCTGGCGATGCTCTCCACGAAGAACATCGTGCACCTGGATGACGAGCGGAAGGCCGCGATGGTCAGTAACCTCCTCGTCGTGCTGTGCGGGGAAAGGGCCGCCCAGCCTATCGTGAATACCGGGACGATCCACCAATAAGGACCCTGTGGCGGAACGCAAGTCCTTCCTCCTTCGCATCGACGTGGGCGTGCTCGAGGGCGTTCAGCGTTGGGCCAACGACGATCTGCGGAGCCTGAACGCCCAGATCGAATACCTGCTGCGTGAGGCCCTCCGGCGATCCGGCAGAGCTTCGCGCGCCCCGGCGTCAGAAGAAACCTCTACAGATCGGGATCCTTCGACCGATACTTGAGGGCGTGCAGATGCGTGCATCGACCTCAGCCACCCGGCCGCTGCTGAAGTGGGCGGGCGGCAAGCGCCAGCTTCTTCCGGTCCTGGCTGCCTACTATCCCCAGAAGTTTTCACGCTACATGGAGCCGTTCATGGGCAGCGCGGCCGTGTTTTTCGATCTGCTCAACAACGGCCGACTCACGCGGCGAACGAGCATCCTCGCGGACATGAACCCCGATCTGATCGGTTGTTACCGTACGCTTCGCGATCGTCCGGAGGCGGTGATTCGCTCGCTCACGCTCCTCGCGGCGCAATATCGCGAAGGAGGCACGGCCTGTTACTACGACGTCCGCGATCTGCGCTTCAATCCGCTGCGCGCGGCGCTGCAAGCGCGCGCGCTGGATCCGGCAGACGTCGCGGATATGTACACGCCCGAATTGGCGGCGATGCTGATCTTCCTCAATCGGACTGGCTTCAACGGGCTCTTCCGCCTCAATCGCCGCGGCGGGTTCAACGTCCCGGTCGGCCGCTACACGAATCCGAAGATTTGCGATGAGGCACATCTGCGGGCGGTCGCATTGGCCTTGGCGAGCCCGGGCGTCACGCTCGCACTGCGCTCGTTCGACCGCACCTTGGCGGAAGCGGGTGAAGGTGATTTTGTCTACTGCGACCCGCCGTACGCGCCACTGAGCCCCACATCGAGCTTCGCCAATTACACGGCGGCCGGCTTCAGCTCGTTCGATCAGCGCCGGCTGCAGCAGGCGGTGGTGGCTGCGTGCGGCCGGGGGGCGCACGTCATCGTCTCGAACTCGAGCGCAACGGAGATCCTCCAGGCCTACACAGCCCCGGAAGCGAGGAAGGTGAAGCTTCAGGTCAGGCCCGTGCCCGCGAGAAGGGCGATCAATTCAATTGCTTCTTCCAGAGGTCCGGTGAGCGAGTTGATCATCAGCAACGTGCGGGCGGCAAGCCTCGCGAACGTGCGGCCAAAGATGCTCAGGATGCGCCCGAAGCAGAGGCGCAAAACGGCCTGATAATTGGTACGATGGAGCGAACGTGCGACAGTGCGGAGTGGTCCCCCGCCCTCGTACCGTCGCTCTCTCGTCCCTTCGCACCGTGTGCCGTGGTAGGCTGAAAAGACGCGAAAGTGGCGGAACTGGCAGACGCGCCAGACTTAGGATCTGGTGCCCGGAAGGGCTTCCGGGTTCGACTCCCGGCTTTCGCATTCACCATTCGACTCGGCCCCGCCGCCGCTCCGGCCTCGCTCATGGCAAGCCCGAGTAAGGTAACGCTCCGGATTTACGTCGAGTCGACTCTCATGCCAGCGAGCGAAACGAGTCCTGAGCGAGCGAAGCGAGTCGAAGGATGAAGACAGAGTTCACCGACGTCAGCGAAACCCAGAAGACCGTCACGATCGAGATCGACAGCTCCGTCGTCGACGCCGAGATCGATCGCGTCGCGCAAGGCTACAAGAAGGTCAAAGTCCCCGGCTTTCGCCCGGGTAAGGTGCCCGCGACGATCATCAAGCGGCGGTTCCGCAACGAAATCCTCCACGAGGTGATGCACGGGCTGATCCCGCGGGCGGTCGAAGAAGCGTTGCAGGAACGAGGCATCGAGCCAATCGACACGCCAAACGTGCGCGACGTCGCGCTCGAAGAGGGACAGCCTTTGCGTTTCACCGCGGCGATTGAAACCGTGCCGCCATTCGATCCGGGTGATCTGTCGACGCTGACCGCGACCCGCACGCCGGTAGCCATCACCGAGGATGCGATCGAACAAACGCTGCAGCGGCTGCGGGAGCGCGCGGCCAAGTCCGAGCCGGTCGAGGGCAGACCGTCGACTGATGGCGATACTGTCGTCGTTGATCTCGTACGCCAGGACGCGTCCGGACCGGACCGTCATGACGGCGTGAGCATCGAGATCGGCTCGAAGGCCAATCCTCCAGGATTCGATGCGAATCTCATTGGCCTGTCTCCCGGCGACCAGAAGACCTTCACGATTCATTTCCCGGAGGACTACACGGTCGCTGAGATGGCAGGAACCGACGTCGAGTACTCAGTGACCGTGAAGGAACTGCGTCGGAGGGTCCTGCCGGAACCCGATGACGAGTTCGCCAAGGATCTTGGAGAATTCGACTCGTTTGCGGCGCTGCGCGATCGCGTGCGCACCGATATGCAAGCCGAGGCCGACGAGAACGCCACCCGACAGCTTCGCGGTGAGGTGCTGAAGCAACTCTCGGAGCGCATCACCTTCGAGCTGCCCACCTCGCTCGTCGAGCGCGAAATCGACCGTCGCCTCGAGGAGTTCGCGCGGCAGCTCATGCAACAGAACGTCGACCCGCGGCAGGCGGGCATCGACTGGGCGCAGTTCCGGGAAGCGCAGCGCGAGCCGGCGCGCGCCTCGGTGGCGAGCGCGCTCGTGCTCGACGCGATCGCCCGCCGCGAAGGGCTCTCGGTCTCCGAGCAGGAGATCGATCAGGAAATCGAGCGCTTCGCCGCCAGGGCCGGACGCACTCCGGCGGCGTTGCGTGCACAGTTCGAGAAGGAAGGCGGAATAGGCCGCCTCGCGGCCGGGCTGCGACGGGAGAAGGCGATTGACTTGGCCCTGTCGCGTGCTAGGATTTCCTAGGATGAAATCCTCACCGGCTGGGCGTTCACCCGAATGCTCTTCATCCGGCGATCGCATACCGCCAATCAAAAATTACAAATGAGCCGTGCACAGCTAGTGCCGATGGTGGTCGAACAGACCAACCGCGGTGAACGCGCTTACGACATCTTTTCGCGGCTGCTCAAAGACAGCATCATCTTCATTGGGACGCCGATCGACGATACGATCGCCAATCTCGCTATCGCGCAGATGCTTTTCCTCGAGGCTGAGGATCCCGACAAGGACATCCAGCTCTATATCAACAGCCCCGGTGGCTCCATTACGGCGGGGCTGGCGATCTATGACACGATGCAGTTCATCAAGCCCGATGTACAGACGATCTGCATCGGCCAGGCTGCCTCGATGGCGGCTGTGCTGCTCGGTGGAGGAGCCAAGGGCAAGCGCTATTCCTTGCCGAACGCCCGGATTGTGATTCATCAGCCGCTCATGCAGGGGCTGGCTGGACAGGCGACGGATATCGACATCCACGCGCGTGAAATCCTGCGCATGCGGGAGCGCCTCAACGAAATCCTGGTGCACCATACCGGGCAGACGGCCAAGCGCATCCAGGACGATACTGAGCGGGACTACATCATGTCGGCGGACCAGGGGAAGGATTACGGGATAATCGATGACGTCATCCGAAAACGGGTGTAACATCGAAATAGCCTCGGCTTTGGGCGCCCAATCTGGTCGCCCCGGGGGCCTCCTCTAGCCTCTAGTCGGATTGAGGCCGAAATACCAGTCAGACCCGGACATCGGACCCGAGATCGTCAGACGCCACGAGCCCTGAGCCAACACACACATGGTCAAGAAGAACGGCGAGACTGAGATTCTTCGTTGCTCGTTCTGTAACAAGGATCAGAACGACGTTCGCAAGCTGATTGCGGGTCCGACCGTCTTCATCTGTGACGAGTGCGTGGAGGTGTGCAACGACATCATCGCCGACGACAACCGGTTCGAGAACCGTGGCGTCCGCTCGTCGCTCCCCTCGCCGCCGGAGATCAAGAAGTTCCTCGACGAGTACGTGATCGGACAGGAGCGCACGAAGCGCAAGCTGGCTGTCGCCGTCTACAACCATTACAAGCGCATCGAGATCCAGAAGCAGCCGCGCAGCAGGAACGATGTCGAACTGACCAAGTCGAACATCCTGCTGATTGGACCCACTGGCACCGGCAAGACGCTGCTCGCCCAGACACTGGCCAAACTGCTGTCCGTCCCCTTCACCATCGTCGACGCGACGACGCTGACGGAGGCGGGTTATGTCGGCGAGGATGTTGAGAACATCATCCTGAAGCTGCTGCAGGCCGCCGGTGGCGACATCGAGAAGTGCCAGCAGGGGATCATCTACATCGACGAAGTCGACAAGATCTGCCGGAAGGACGAGAACCCCTCGATCACTCGTGACGTGTCGGGTGAAGGGGTCCAACAGGCTCTCTTGAAGATCCTGGAGGGCACGGTTGCCAATGTGCCGCCGCAGGGAGGGCGCAAGCATCCCCACCAGGAGTTCTTCCAGATCGACACAACCAACATCCTGTTCATCTGCGGCGGCGCGTTCGTCGGACTCGACAAGGTGATCGACCGTCGCGTCGGAAAGAAGACGTTGGGGTTCAAGGCCGACGTGAAGTCGGTTCAGAAGCGCGAGATCGGCACCACGCTCGAGGCCGTGGAGCCGGAGGACTTGATCAAGTACGGACTCATTCCCGAGTTCGTCGGTCGTCTCCCGGTCGTTGGCACGCTGCACGAGCTCGACAAGCCGGCGCTCGTCCAGATCCTGACGCAACCTCGGAACGCGATCACGCGTCAGTACCAGAAACTGTTTGAGTACGAAAACGTGAAGCTCCGGTTCACGGATGATGCACTCGAGGCGATTGCCGAGTCGGCGCTGTCGCGCAAGATCGGCGCGCGCGGATTGCGTATGATCATCGAAGACCTGATGCTCGACCTGATGTACTCGGTACCCGGTCAGAAGAAGCTGCGCGAAGTGGTCGTCACACGCGAGGTCGTCGAAGCGAAGGACAAGTCTATTACCCTTATCGAAAAGGCCGGTTAGCCCGGCAAGAAACCGGGTGTGATTTCGGCCGGTTTTCTTCACCGAAAATCACACCCGGCTTCCTACAAGGACCTGAATGGAAGTCTACGAGACACTCCCCATCGTTCCCCTCCGGGACGTGGTTGTTTTCCCCCACATGATGATGCCGTTCGTGATCGGGCGGCCGTCCTCCACGCGCGCGCTCGATCACGCGCTCATGAAGGACAAGCGTATTTTCCTGGCCGCGCAGCACGACGCTTCGATTGACGATCCGCGCCCGGATGACATCTACACCATGGGCTGCGTCGCCAACGTCGTGCAGAACCTCAAGCTGCCCGACGGGAACATCAAGGTGCTCGTCGAAGGCGTGGATCGCGCCCGCGCCGTCGAGTGGAAGGAAGACAAGGGCTTCTATCGCGTCGTCGTGAAGGTCCTCCCCAAGCAGAAGGAAACCTCCGGCGAAATCGAAGCCACGATGGGTCGAGTCGTGTCGCTGTTCGAGCAATATGTGAAGCTCTCGAACAACTTGCAGTACGACGCCATGATTGCCGCGGTCCGTGTGGACGATCCCGGCAAACTCGCCGACACAATCGCCGCGCATCTGCTCGTGGGCGTCGACGAGAAGCAGAACCTGCTCGAGATCATCTCGCCAGTCGAGCGTCTCAATCGCATCGCCGGCATCCTCGAAATCGAGGTCGATAAGCTCCAGGTCGATCGCCGTATCCAGTCTCGCGTGAAGAAGCAGATGGAGAAGGCACAGAAGGAGTACTACCTCAACGAGAAAATGAAGGCGATCCAGAAGGAGCTCGGCCGCAAGGACGAGAAGGGCAGCGAGATCGACGAACTGAAGAAGAAGATCGAACAGTCGAAGATGCCGAAGGACGTCGAGGAAAAGGCCGTCCAGGAGCTGAAACGCCTCGAGGCGATGCCGCCGATGTCCGCCGAGGCGACGGTTTCACGCAACTATCTAGACTGGCTCATCGCCGTTCCCTGGCACAAGAAGACGCGCGAGAACCGCGACCTCAAGCACGCCGAGAAGGTCCTGAACGAAGACCACTACGGCCTCGAGAAGATCAAGGACCGTATCCTCGAGTTCCTGGCCGTCCGCTCGCTCGTCAAGAAGCCCAAGGCGACGATCCTCACCTTCTCCGGGCCTCCCGGCGTCGGCAAGACGTCACTCGCCAAGTCGATCGCACGGGCAATGAACCGCAAGTTCGTCAGGCTGTCGCTCGGCGGCGTCCGCGACGAAGCCGAGGTCCGAGGCCACCGCAGGACGTATATCGGCGCCTTCCCCGGCCAGATCATCCAGATGATGAAGAAGGCCGGCACGCAGAATCCGGTCTTCCTGCTCGACGAAATCGACAAGATGTCGATGGACTTCCGCGGGGACCCGTCAGCGGCGCTGCTGGAAGTGCTCGACCCCGAACAGAACAGCACCTTCCTCGACCACTATCTCGACGTCGAGTACGACTTGTCGAACGTGATGTTCATCTGCACTGCCAACGTGCTGCACACGATTCCTCAGGCCCTCCGGGACCGTATGGAGGTGTTGCAGCTGGCGGGTTATACCGAGCAGGAGAAGGTCGAAATCGCCAAGCGCTTCCTCGTCCCCAAGGCTGTCGAGGGTGCTGGTCTCACCAGCGACAACATCATTTTCCAGGACGAGTCGATCCAGACGATCATCCAGCGCTACACGCGCGAAGCGGGCGTCCGCAACCTCGAGCGTGAGATTTCGTCAATCTGCCGCAAGGTCGCGCGCAAGGTCGTCGTCGAAGGCAAGTCGTTCAAGGAAGATGTGACGGCCGAGAAGGTCACCGAGTATCTCGGTGTGCCACGATTCCGGCCAAGCCTCGCCGAAGAGCGCAACGAAGTCGGCATCGCGACGGGCCTTGCCTGGACTGAAGTTGGTGGCGAACTGCTGGTCAGCGAAGCCACGCTGATGCCGGGGAAGGGCAAGCTGACGCTGACCGGCAAGCTCGGTGACGTCATGCAGGAATCGGCGCAAGCGGCACTCAGCTACGTGCGCTCAAAGGCCGCCGACCTGAATCTTGCCGAAGACTTCCATTCCAAGATTGACATTCACGTTCACGTTCCCGAAGGCGCGATCCCGAAGGACGGACCATCCGCCGGCATCACGATGGCCACGGCGCTCACCTCGGCGCTCACGAAGATCGCGACCCGCCGGGATGTCGCAATGACGGGTGAGATCACGTTGCGCGGCAAGGTTCTACCGATTGGCGGCGTCAAGGAAAAGGTGCTCGCCGCACATCGCGCCGGGGTGACGAATATCATCCTGCCGCGCGACAATGAGAAGGACTTGGCCGACATCCCCAAGAACGTCATGGACACGCTCGACGTGCACATGGTGTCGACGATGGACGAGGTGTTGAAAATTGCGCTGGCCGAGCCGTTGCCGTCGCGCATTCCCGCCGCTCCAGTCGTCACCGATGTTACAGAACCCGCAGGAGACACGCGTCCACACTGACCAAGGCTTTCGGCTCACAGGCTCGAGGCCGTGGGCCGTGTACTTGCATGCATAGGCCCAAAGCCCAGAGCCAGAACCGAAGCAAAGAGCCAGGTGCAGATAGTCGCGGAGTTTGTCACGAGCGCTGCCGGTGCCGCCGATTTCCCGCGTGACCGGTTGCCGGAAGTGGCTTTGGTCGGACGGTCGAATGTCGGCAAGTCGAGCCTGATCAATGCACTCGTTCGCCAGCCGTTGGCGCGGACCAGCGCCATGCCGGGCAAGACGAGATTGGCCAACATCTATCGCGTTCGACGTGGCTCGATGCCAGCCTGTTACCTGGTGGATCTGCCCGGGTACGGATACGCGCGGGCCTCTCGGCCAGGCGAAGGGGAGACGGAGTTCAGTCAGGTGACGGACGCATTCTTCGGGCGTTCCGGGCAACGGGCCGTCTTGTTGCTCGTGGACGCGCGTCATCCGGGTCTCTCGTCAGATTTGAGCGCGTGGCAATGGCTGGTGTCTCAGTCGTGCGCGCGCGCGGTTGTGGCGACAAAAGTGGACAAGCTGACGCAGGCAGAGCGCGTGCGTCATGTTCGTGAAATGGAAAACGTATTTGAAATGCCGGTGGCACTGGTTTCAGCGCGCACCGGCGAAGGACTGGACGAACTGTGGAAGATGATCGCAAGCCTGCCAAACCAAACGGCGGCGTAGGCACCGCCACCGCCCCCCCACCTGAAAAGGAAAAAGAAAAGGAGAAGGGAGGCGCCCAATCCGCCGCCCAGCCTCCCGCTCAGGCCGCCCCCGCTCAGGCCGCTCCCGCGCAGACAATCTCGCTCTCGGCGATGAAGGAGATGAGCATCTCTTCCCTCACCAAGATTGCCAAGGAGCTGGAGATCGCGGGCGCGACCGGCATGCGCAAGCAGGAGCTGATCTTCGAGATCCTCCGCGTGCGCGCCGAGAAGAGCGGCAACGTCTTCTCCGAGGGTGTGCTCGAAACTCTTCCCGATGGATTCGGTTTCCTGCGCGCTCCCGATTACAACTATCTGCCTGGCCCCGATGACATTTATGTATCGCCGTCGCAGATTCGCAAGTTCGACCTGCACACCGGCGACACGGTCTCCGGCGTCATCCGGCCACCCAAGGACGGCGAACGCTACTTCGCGCTGATCAAGGTCGAGGCCATCAATTTCGAGCCACCGGAGAAGACGAAAGAGAAAATCTTCTTCGAGAACCTGACGCCGCTCTACCCGGCACAGAAAATCAGCCTCGAGACCGACTCCGAGAACCTCTCCGGTCGCGTCATGGATCTGCTGACGCCGCTCGGCAAGGGGCAGCGCGGCCTGATCGTCGCCCCGCCGCGCACCGGCAAGACGATGCTGCTTCAAAGCATCGCCAACAGCATCACGAAGAATCACCCCGAGGTGTACCTGATCGTGCTGCTCATCGACGAGCGGCCTGAAGAAGTCACCGACATGCAGCGCTCCGTGCGCGGGGAGGTCATCTCCTCGACCTTCGACGAGCCCGCCCAGCGCCACGTGCAAGTCGCCGAAATGGTGATCGAGAAAGCCAAGCGGCTGGTCGAGCACAAGAAGGACGTCGTGATCCTGCTCGACTCGATCACGCGCCTCGCCCGAGCCTACAACACGATCGTTCCGGCATCGGGCAAGGTCCTCTCGGGCGGCGTGGACAGCAACGCGCTGCAGCGACCGAAGCGGTTCTTTGGCGCCGCTCGCAACATCGAGGAAGGCGGCTCGCTGACCATCGTCGCCACGGCGCTGGTCGATACTGGCTCGCGAATGGACGAAGTGATCTTCGAAGAGTTCAAGGGCACCGGTAATTCGGAAATACACCTCGATCGCAAGCTGACGGATCGTCGTGTGTTCCCCTCGATCGACATCACCAAGAGCGGCACCCGAAAAGAAGAACTGCTGCTTCAGAAAGAGGAACTGAATCGCGTCTGGGTGCTCCGCAAGGTTTTGACGCCGCTATCACCCAGCGAGGCGATGGAACTGCTGCTGTCGAAGATGGGGAAGACGAAGACGAACGGCGAGTTCCTCGCAGCAATGGCTTCAGGCAAATCCTAGGATTTATCGTTCACAACGGACACGTGTGAACGACTCCGGCCAGCCTCCACGTCGTCGACACGGGATCAGGACGGCTATGCACTCGCCGGTCCTCTCGGTGGTGATGCCCGTGTACAACGAGCGGGAGACCATCGACGAGATCGTTTCGCGTGTGATGGCCATCCCGATGCGCGTGGAACTCGTCGTCGTAGACGACTGCTCCACCGATGGCACGCGGCCCCACCTGGGCGAATTGCAGAAACAGTTCGGGTTCACGCTCCTGCTCCAGTCGCACAATCAGGGCAAGGGTGCCGCCCTCAGACGCGGGTTCGCCGCGGTCACCGGCGAGATCGTCGCGATTCAGGACGCCGACCTCGAATACTCACCCGAGGAGTTACCCCACCTGGCTCAGCTCATCATCGAAGGGCGGGCAGACGTCGTCTATGGATCACGATTCCTTGGACAGCATCGCGTATTCCTGTTCACGCACTATCTCGGGAATCAGCTGCTGACACTGATTACGAACATCCTCTACAACACGATGCTGTCGGACATGGAAACCTGCTACAAGGTGATGCGCCGCGAGGTCCTCGACGGCCTCGACCTGCAGTCCGACGGCTTCGGCATCGAGCCCGAAATTACGGCCAAAATCTTCAAGCGTGATTACCGTGTCTACGAGGTGCCGATCACTTACGACGGCCGCGGCTATGACGAAGGCAAGAAGATCACGTGGAGGGACGGCCTGGTTGCCCTCTGGGTGCTGATACGGCACCGGATCGGCTGACAGCGCGTCTAAAAGGGAAGGCGAGGGAATGACACCCGGGGTCCTTGCTGGTAAAATTGATGTTTCGCGCAGTTCCAAAAGGAGTGGCCGTGAAGGAAGGTATCCATCCCAAGTACCAGGTGGTCGAGGTCCGTTGTGCCTGCGGAAACACGTTCAAGACGCGGTCGACCAAACCGGAGTTGCACCTGGAAATCTGCTCCGCGTGCCATCCCTTCTTTACCGGTCGACAGAAGCTCATCGATACCGAGGGTCGAGTCGAGCGGTTCACCAAGAAGTTCGGAGCGCAGACGTCAGAGCAGCGCAAGACAGCCGCCAAAGCGGTCAAAGCCAGCAAGGCTACTGGGACCAAGAAGACTCCCACCAAGACCGCGAAGGCATCCGCCTCGGCATAACTCCAGCAGTAGAGAGCTCGTGGCGCGGGGGGCTTCAACCCCGGCCCACGCCCAGCTGAAGCCTGCGCGCTACGATTTCGATTTCACTTCAAAACAGTGAAAGCGATGCCGGCTCGACTCGAGCTATCTTGCGATCGAGCCGCGCGAGCCTGTGTTCAATCGCATCGCGGCGCGCGACCGTCGCATCAAGCTGGAGCGACCGCATCGCGAGGGTGCGCGCCGATAGCAGGCTTCGCAGCCGATGCTCGTGGTGCACGGCCAGAGCCTGGGCGGCTTCCCGTTCCAGTCGCGGCGGACAATCGCCCACGTCGAGCAGACGCTGCCACACGTCGGCCGCTGCGGCGTAATGGCGGATGCGGCGCAACAACAACGCGTGCGCATACAGCGCCTCCGCGCACACGCCCGGCCCCATGTCCGCCGCCCTCGCGTAACAGGCGAGCGCATCAGCGGTCATTCCTGACCGTTCGTACAGGCGGCCGATCCCGAGCGCCTCGCGCGCAGTGGTGGCCGCTGTCACTCCTTCGTCCAGTAGCTGCGCGGCTCTCGCGGTCAGCAACGCAAGCGACAGCAGGTCGCGTCGATTGTGTTCGAGCACCGCATCGAGCGGCCGTGCGTCGCCCGTCCGCACGAACTGGAAATAGCGTGATGGGATCTCGAATCCGGGAACATCGCCCTCGCGTTCGTGACCGAGCAGGAAAGACTCGAGACGGCTGAGACGATGCCCTTCGTCATGACCGTGCCACAGTCGCCTGGCGTGGTGGAGCATGTCGACGTGCGGCATCTCGGCAAACGGAGTCGGCAACCGGTTCAGAGCGTAACGAGTCTCGATGAGCGGAAGGTCGAACGATTTGCCGTTGTAAGTGACGAGGGCATCGACGTCACCGGCAACCTCTCTGACTGCTTCGAGCAGAGCGCGTTCGGCCGCAAAGCTCGAAAGCAGAAACTGGCGCACATGAAAGCGGCCAGGATCGAACCAGGCGCATCCGACGAGAAATGCATAGCTGCCTGCCCCGCCCGCAATGCCGGTGGTCTCGAGATCGACGAAGAGCAGGCGCCGTCCACAGGACGCTCCAGCGAGCAGGCCAAGCCTCGACCAGCCTTCAGCAGGAGGCAGGCTATCGGCGATCGAAATCGATCCGTGCCGATGGCCGGGCGAGTAGCTGCGATCGACGACGAGAAAGCGATGCGATCCTGACTGCCTCCACTCGCCGTCGAGAATCTCCGCGGGATCGCCGGCCGGGTCCAACGGACCTGGCGGGTCTTGCCTTATAGACCCGCCATTCATGCCGGGACGAACAATCCCACGCAGGCGATCGGCGATCGAGCTCACGACGGCAACTCCGGAATCTGCGCGCCGATCAGATCGAGAATCCGCAGGGCAACCGTCTTGGCAAGTGGACCGGTGTTCCCGATCGGCCCCACACATGTGGGGCATCCGTTCTTGCACTCACAGCCGGCAATAAGCTCGCGCGTGCGACGGCGCAGCTCATCGTCCATCGCAAACAACGGCTCGCTGAAGCCGATTCCCCCGGGATAGTTGTCGTAGATGAAAATACGCGGCTCGTCGGACAACGTCACCGGTTCGCCGGTTCTCGTGAGATCCGGGCTGTCGCCCTCGTTTCCGCTGCCGATCGAGATCCCGATGTCCTGCCGATCGCACATCAGCAGTAGTTGAGCAATCTGACGCATCGCGAACGACAATCCCACGACACCGTCACGGCGGTCATCGGGCGCAAATGGCAGCGCCGCCATCACCCTCGCGGGCACCGTCAGCCAGTATGCCGTCGTGTGCATCTGCTGTTCGGGAAGATCGAGCTCGCCCGAGCCCACGTTCTCATTGGTGTAGAACTTGATCTTCTTGAAGCCGACGACACGAGACGAGACGTGAACCTCGCCGTGCGAAGCCGTCCTCGTCCGGCTGACGCCGGACACTACGTCTGAGTTCGTCCCGGTCCGGCTCATGCCGGATAGTACGTCTGAGTTGGTCGCGAACGTTTCCAGCACGGTGACCTTGCTGTAGGTGATCGCGTCGGTGTAGTAATCGCAATCGATACGCCGCACGTACGCCTTGCGCCCGTCGAAATCGAGCTTCTCGACTTGATATAGCGCTCCCTCGACGAGATAGATCGCTTTCTCGTGCAGCGTCGACGGGCCGCTCGTGAAGCTCGTCTCCCCGATGACGTCGGATCCATTCGTCGTGTCGACAACGACGAAATTGTCCGACGAGATCGATCTGAGGCTGACCGCATCGGCCGGATACGATTCGTTGGTCCATTGCCAGATACCCTCGCCATCGTCGGCGTCGGCGCGGTGGAGAAAGCCACTCTCCTCGAGCACGCCCAGTACTTCCTGCACGTCATGGCGTCCGTACTTCTCCGATGTCGTGAACGGGAGCTCGAACGCGGCGCACTTCACGTGATCGACGAGGATGTGCAGGTTGTCCGGGTTGATGAGCGCATGTTCCGGTGCCGCATCGAAGAAATACGATGGGTTGCGGACCACAAACTGGTCGAGCGGCGCGCTGCTCGCCACGAGAACCGCCGCCGAACGGCCGGTTCGACGACCGGCGCGACCGGCGCGCTGCCACGTCGCGGCGATCGTGCCCGGATAGCCTGCCATCACGCACGCATCGAGCGCGCCAATGTCTATACCGAGCTCCAGCGCGTTGGTTGAGATGACGGCGCGTACGCTGCCCTCGCGTAGCCCCTTTTCGATCTCACGGCGGCGCTGCGGCAGATATCCTCCGCGGTAACCGCGAATCTGATCGCGTATGCCCGGAGGTTCTTCGCCCCTCGACATCGCTCGTGGCGACCCTGAGCTTGTCGAAGGGTCGAAATCATCTTTGATATACGTCGTCAAAATTTCGGTCGACAACCGGCTTTGCGCGAAGACGATGACCTGAAGTCTCCGCTTCAGGAACTCGGCCGCAAGGCGGCGAGTCTCGGCCAGGTACGATCGCCGGATCCCGAGTTGCTGGTTCACGACTGGCGGATTCACGAACAGGAACCACTTCTCGCCGCGCGGCGCGCCGCTCTCGGAGACCAATTCGAATGGGCGTTCGACGAGCGCCTCCGCCAGCTCACGCGGATTGGCGATCGTGGCAGACGAACAGATGAACGTCGGATTCGAGCCGTAATGCTGGCAAATGCGCCGCAGACGTCTCAGTACATTTGTCAGATGACTGCCAAAGACGCCGCGATAGGCGTGCAACTCGTCGATAATGACGAACTGGAGATTCTCGAACAGCTTGGCCCAGCGGGGATGATGCGGAAGGATCCCCGAGTGCACCATGTCAGGGTTGCTGAGGACGATGTGCGCACGGCCGCGGATAGCGCGCCTGGCATCTTGCGGCGTGTCGCCGTCATACGTGAAGACGCCGATTTCACGGTCGTTCCTGCGCGACAGCTGATCGGACAGCTCGTGCAACTCCGCGAGTTGATCCTGCGCGAGGGCCTTGGTCGGGAACATGTACAACGCACGCGCTGATGGGTCCTTGAGCACCGTGCTGAGGACAGGTGCGTTGTAGCAGAGCGTCTTGCCCGATGCTGTCGGCGTCGTGATGACGACGTGGCGGCGACTCAAGGCATGGTCGATCGCCGTGGTCTGGTGCGTATAGAAGCCTTGAATGCCGCGTTCGCGCAGGACGGCTCGGAGCCGCTCGTCGACGCCGCCGACCTCGTCACCAAATTGCGCTTCACGGGCCGGAAGGCGACGTACTGCCGTGACCCACGCATCAGGCGAATCGGGACGTTCGAGGGCACCGCCGGTCAGCCGGTCGAGCACGAGCGCGAGCGCCGGGTCGCCACCCTGCGACGCCAGGCCCCGGGCGAGATGGTCAACTTGGAAGGGGGACAGCATCGCCTCGGTAGGTTCCGGCGGCATGACGGACGATCATAAGGCGAAAGCAGCACCAGTTCCAAGTTCCTCGTTCCAGGTTCCGGGTTCGCATTCAGGCGCGACGTTCGGTGTTCCCGGTTCCGTCGTGGTACCGTGTTGAGGATCCGATGCAGGACGCCTCTCCTACCGACCGCCGTTTCAACCAGACCCAGGACCGGTACGCGGCCGATGATCTGGAGACGATGCAGGAGGCGCGGCGATACAGCGGACACGTCTTCGACATGGTTCGAGGCTTTCTCGGCTCGCGGGTGTTGGAGGTGGGTTCGGGCATCGGGACGATGACCAGCCGGCTGCTCGAGGTCGCCGACGTCGTCGTGGGGATCGAACCGAACCGGAATTGCGCCGCGCGCCTGCAGGAAGGCGTCGGCACGCATCCACGCTTCACACTGCGGGCCTGCCACTTCGAGGAATGCGATGCCGCGGAGCTGGCGCGGCACCGATTCGATTCGGTCCTGCTGGTGAACGTCCTGGAACACATCGCCGACGATGTGGGCGCGTTGAAGGCGTTCGATCAGATCGTCGTACCCGGGGGGCGTGTGATCGTCTTTGTGCCCGCTTTACAGATGGCGTATGGCCCGCTGGATGCGGAGCTCGGGCACCATCGCCGTTACTCGAAGCGTACGCTGCGATCTGCATTCGCTCACGCCGGCCTCGAGCTGATTCGTCTCCGCTACACCAACCCAATCGGTCTCGCGGGATGGATGTACAACTCGCACGTCAGCAAGTCCACCAGGCACAGTCTCACACAGGTCAAGCTGTTCGAGATGCTCGTCGCGCCGTGGGCCTTGCCGCTCGAACGGCTTCTGCCGCCTCCAATCGGCCTGTCACTGATCGCCGTCGGTCGCAAAGCAATTCAGTGATCTTGGATCTGCGATTATTGAATCGCTTTTGATTGGTGGATCGTGATTGCTGATTAGATCAGGCTTTCGGAGCGGCCGAACGAATCTTCAATCACAGATCAACAATCAACGATGATCCTGCTGGTTCAGAGGTTCAGCCGTGATCTGACCGGATCGAAATCCCGGTCGCGTTCGAGGCGCCACCGTGTGAACTCGGGCAGCCGGGCAAGCGGCAACGCCAGATGCTCGCGGGTCTGCTCGACGTCAGCGCGTCCGGCGTAGAGCGCCGCCATGTAGTAGCGCGTTGCGGGATCGTCGGCGCCATTGGCCAGTCGACGCGTGTGCGCCTCGATGGCCATATCGCCGAAGCGCTTCGCGCCCTCCGCATCGCCGCGAGCCCGCTGCAGCGCGCTGAGTTTCTGGTGCAGCTCGATAAGGGTCCGCTCTCGCAAGGCGTGGTCGCTCGTCGTCACGAATTCGAGCTCGCGACGATATTCGACGTACGCCGCCTCGTAGTTGCCCCGGAGATAGTGCACGTAGCCCAACCGCGAGTGTGCCCCCACGATCAGCAACCCCTCGGTGCCCGACATGGCGCGCTCTTGAAGCTCGATCGCGTTTCGCGCCGCGATTTCCGCCTCGTCCAGATGCCCACTCAGGGCCTCGAGCATCGAGAGTTGAAGATGCGAATATCCGCCTTCCGGATTGATCGCGATCGCTCGCCGCAGCTCGACGATGCCTTCGGGCACCATTCCACGGAACAACCAGAACGCGCGCGCAAGCGTCTGGTGAACGTCGTGGTTGTCGGGCTCGATGCGTTGTGCGGTTTCGAGCGAGGTGATCGCCTGATTGATGTCGCCCAGCTGCAGATACACGCTTCCGAGCCAGACATGCGCATTGGCCAGCCCTGGCTTCAGCTCGATCGCACGAGACAGGTGGTGGAGGGCCTTCTGCTGGAGGTCGCGAACGCCCAGGAACAAGCCTTTCAAGTAGAGCGCGCCGCCCAGCGCGGACCACGCCGTCGCGTAGCTCGGATCGAGTTCGACTGCCCGCTCGAAGAGCGCGATAGCGCGATCCATGGCCTCGCGGCCCGCGGAGCGCATGTTCAGCACCCCGCGCGAGTAGGCCTCGAATGCCTCGACGGAATGGGTCTCGTCACGTTCGATCGCGTCGGCGTCCTCCCTGGCGAGTTTCAACTCGAGGCCACGGCTCACGTCGAAGACGATCCGATCCTGGAGCTCGAAGATTTCATCGATGCGTCCATCGAGCTTCACCGTTCGAATGAGCTTACCGCTGAGGACTTCCACGAGCTGTCCAGTCACACGGATACGATCACCAAGACGCTGATAGGCGCCAGCCAAGACCCACCACGCACCCAATCGCCGGCCGATTTCAATCGGCAGATGTTCGCTCGTTCTCTCGGACGGTCGCATCGCGTTCAACAGCTCGGAGATCTGCCCGCGGCCGATGACGGTGAGGTTCTGAAGGTTCTTGAGGTCGGCCGTGACGGTTTCCGCGATGCCGGTGCCGATCCAGTCATCGGCGGCACCACGCGTCACATTCGTGAATGTAAGGACGGCGATGCTCCGCTGACCGGTTTCGATCCGCGGTGCCCGTATCCCTTGTGTTGACTCGTTGACCTCGATCCGTCGCGCGATGTGGCGCAGGTCGATGTGAAACTCGCGCGCCGTCTGGTAGCGATCCGCGGCCGCCTTCTGCAGCGCCTTCTGCAAGATCCGCTCGAGTTCCGGGAGTACGCCTGAAATGATCCGCGACACCGGTTCGGGATCGGCATGAAAGATGCGGTCGAACGTATCGGCAAGCGTTGGACCGCGAAACGGCAGCCGCGCCGTCAACAGCTCGTAGAGCACGACTCCCAGGGCGAACAGGTCCACGCGATGGTCGACGGCGTCCGCGCGCAGCTGCTCGGGCGCCATATAGGCGATCGTGCCTAGCACCATGCCTGGTGAGGTGACGAGCAAATCAGAGGTCGTGCGTAACGCCTTCTCGGTCGATTTCGGCGACGTCATCTTGGCGAGACCGAAATCCAGCACCTTGACGAGACCGCGCCTGGTTTGAATGAGGTTGCCGCTCTTGATGTCGCGATGCACGATGTTGCGGCTGTGAGCCTCGTCGAGCGCATCGGCCACCTGCGCCGCGATGTCGACCGCTTCGCCGATCGGTACGGGCCCGCGCAGGACACGATCCGACAGAAGCTCGCCTTCCACGTACTCCATGGCGATGAACTGCAGGTCGCCATGTTCGACGAACTCGTACGTGACCGCGATGTTCGGGGATCGCAACAGTGATGCCGCACGCGCCTCACGCAGCAAACGAGCACGGCTGTCCGAGTCGCGCTGACGATCGGGGCTGAGGAACTTCAAGGCCACCTGTCGGCCCAGCCGGGTGTCATCGGCGACGTAGACCTCGCCGCTGCCGCCGGCACCAAGCCGCTCGTGAATGTTGTAGTGCAGGATGGACTGCCCGGTCAGCGACGATGTTGGCACCTGATCCCTTGAGACGCGGCGACTGCCGCGAAAGATCCATTTTAGTGGTGTTACAGTTCACTGAATGCCCACATCCTTTCGTACGAGACTCAGGTCGGGCGAACGGTTGATTGCGCCGCTCCTGACCCTGAATTCTCCACCTGTAGTCGAGCTGCTGGCCGAGGTCGGTTTTGATTGGTTGTTCATCGATGCGGAGCACTCGCCACTCGACACATCACAGATGCAGGCGCTCATGCAGGCAGCAGGCGCCACCCCGTGTGTCGTCCGCTTGTCTGCGAGCGACGAGATGCACGTCAAGCGAGCGCTCGATATCGGCGCGGCGGGCATCATCGCGCCGCAGGTCAACTCCGTCGAGCATGCGCAGCGGATCGTCCAGGCCGCGAAGTATGCACCCATGGGTCACCGCGGACTCGGTATCACCCGGGCGCACCGCTATGGCCTGCGTGTCCGTGAATACCTGCAGAACGCGAACGACGACACCGCCGTCATCGTCCAGGCGGAGCATCGCGACGCGATCGCTGTCATTCGCGACATTGTCCGCGTCGATGGCGTCGATGGAGTCCTGATCGGACCTTACGATCTGTCGGCCAGCCTGGGTCGTCCCGGCGCGGTCGACCATCCCGACGTGCGCGACGCTATCGCATGCGTCCGCGACGCCTGCCGTGACGTGAACATCCCCATCGGAATTTTTGGCGTCACCGCCGAGGCGGTGACGCCGTACATCGAGCAGGGCTTTACGATGATCGTCGCCGGAGTCGATACCGTGCTGTTGGCCAATGCGTCCTCAACGCTTCTGTCCTCGGTCCGAGCTATCGAGCGAAGCGCTCCCGTGGAGGCACGCTGACATGGCCTCGTCCCTTGACTCCCTGAGCCCGGATCCCAAATCGCCGGCCCCCGATGCCGCCGCACAGGGTGCAGCCATACAAGTCCTCAACCAGATCGCGCTCGGATACATCCTGTCGGCCGCGCTGAATGTGGCACTGGAGCTCCGAATCGCCGACCGTCTCGCGGACGGCCCACGATCGGTGGCAGACCTGGCGAAGGATGCCGGTGTCACGGAGGACGGGCTGTATCGTGTCCTCAGGGCGCTCGCGAGCGGAGGAATATTCGAGGAGCAGCAGACGCGCACATTCGCGCTGAATCTGCCTGCCGGCATGCTGAGGCAAGGGCCGGCATCGCTCTACGACCTGGGGTTGTGGATGACGGATCCCTTTCACTTCCGCGTCTACGCAGAGATGCTTCACGCGGTCACCACCGGGCAACCGGCCGCCGAGCGAGTCACGGGCATGCCGGTGTTCGAGTACTTCGCGCGGGAACCGAAGCTATCCGCCATCTTCAACAACGCGATGACGTCATGGAGTGGCCCCACTGTCGCGGCCGCGCTCAAGGCATACGATTTCAGCGGCATTCGCGTGCTCGTGGATGTCGCGGGCGGTCACGGGTACGTCTTGACCTCCGTCCTGCGCCAGTACCCGGCGATGCGCGGCATCCTGTTCGATCTTGATCACGTGATCGCTGGTGCGGCCTCGCTCATCACGGCAGCCGGAGTCGGCGATCGTGTCCAGACAGAATCAGGTGATTTCTTCAAGGCCGTGCCCGCTGGAGGCGACGCGTACATCATGAAGAACATCATTCATGACTGGGACGATGAGCGATCCATTGCCATCCTGAAGAACATCAGGACCGCATTTGGAGACCGGCGTGACGGCCGGGTCATCCTGCTCGAGGCGGTGATTCCACCCGGCAATCAACCAGACTTTGGCAAACTCATCGACCTCGAGATGCTGTTGATGCCCGGAGGGCGCGAACGCACAGCGGACGAGTTTGCTTCGCTCTTCGAACGGGCCGGCTTCTCGTTGGCCCGCATCGTGCCTACTGAGTCGCCCTTGAGCGTGGTCGAAGCGCGCATTACGTAGGTGTCTGGCTTAGCCACGTAGCGTCCGGCTTTAGTCGCGCAGTGTTTACCCGAAACCACGGAGGCCCACATGACCGTCGACCGATACACGAAGCTCTTGTTGACCATCATTGCGCTGGAACTCGGTTGGATTGCCGTCAGCCAGGCGGGGGTTCAGGTGTCGGCGCAACGCAACGAGGCCACACCGGTCATCATCCGTGGAGTCGAGGGTCCTCCCGGAAAGGAAGTATTCATACCGGTGGCCGTCGTGGGTTCCACCGTGCTCAGAGTCGAGTCGGCGCGGCCACTCGAGGTTGTGGCGTCGCAACCGATCAAGATCGAAGCGGACCAGCCGATACCGGTCGAGACGGGCAACGAACCACTTCTGATCAGGACGGTGTCGGACCCGCCCGCTGTCAGGCCCGGTGTCGCACCAGACGCCTTCAGACCGTGACGGGGTCAGACCCCTTCACACTTTCGCACATGTGCAGTTCTGAGAAGGGGTCAGACCCCTTCACAACTGCCGTGTTGAAAACGAGCGAATGGCGAAGATCAGCGCGGCGAGTGTGAAGCCCGCCGCCCACCACACCATCAGCGTCGTCGGGATCGACGATGTCGCGAACAAGGCGGCGCCGATGCTGCGAAGGTTATCTGGCTGGACACGATAGGAGCCCAGTCGCCACAACGCATCGGCGGGGCTGATCAGGCTGGCGATGATACCGACAGTTCTCGCGGCGTGGCTGCCAACAAATCCGCCGATTTGCTCAATCCAACCGCCGATGAATGCAATTCCATAAAAGCCGAGGGCGGTCACGCCGTTGGTCACGGTGCTGAGTCTGGTCCCGCCCGCGATCGACACGGTCATGAGCAGCAACATCTCCAGCATCAGCAGTGGTAACGCCTCGAGCGGCCGCACCGGGACCGGTCCGACCACCACACGCATGACCAGCATCACACCCAGCAATAGTGCAAGCACGTAACCCGTCACGATAACGGCATGTCCGAGCCATTTGCCGACGACGATGTCCGCACGGCGAATCGGTTTTGAAGCGATGGTCTGCAACACGCCTGAATCGATCTCGCCCGAGAGCGTATCGACGGGCAGCAACACTGCGAACAGAATCGACAGGAAGTTGACGGCGTAGAGGCCGGCCACCGCGAGGAGCGCCATGGTCGCCTGTTGCTGCACGAAGGGCATCGCGGTTCGGACCTGCTCTCGATGGACGAAAAACAGACCGGCGGCATACACGGCGAGGAACGCGGCGGCGCAGACGACAGCCGCTGTAACGATACGGCGGCGGCGCGACTCGTAGAGCGTGAGATGCGCCATGGCGAGGATGGACCGCATGTCTGCTCCGCTCGTCATCCGGGCCGTTGATCGTCGCCCATGACCTCGACGAACCATTCCTCGAGCGACTTACGACGCGGTTGCAGCGCGTAGACACACGTGCCGCGCTCCACGAGCCAGCGGACGAGCCCGGGAAGGACGGCGTCCGAGTCGACACGCATCCGTACGACGTCAGCGCTCCATTGACTGACGGCAGTTCCGAACGACGAGAGTCCTTCCACGAGACACGCATCCATCGGGCTGACGCGCAGCTCGACGTCGATCATCGCGGTCGACTCGCCGAGGGTCATCTCATGGATGATGCTTCCTTGCTTGACGAACGCCACGCGGTCGCACGTGGCCTCAACTTCACCGAGCAGATGGGAGTTGAGAAAGACTGTCGTTCCACGTTCGCGCAACTCCGCGATGATGTCGCGGACGAGCATCC
The DNA here is from genome assembly GCA_046732795.1 of Acidobacteriota bacterium. GTDB lineage: Bacteria > Acidobacteriota > Vicinamibacteria > Vicinamibacterales > UBA2999 > Gp6-AA40. Next base: position 8,199 of record JBKPNV010000099.1, on the reverse strand, counting down.
GGCCGAGGGGATCGAGACCAGAAGTCGGTTCGTCGAGTAAGACCAAAGAGGGATCGTTGAGAAGCGCCTGCGCAAGGCCCGTGCGTTGAAGCATCCCCTTGCTGTAACCACGCAGCGGCCTGTCGGCGGCTTCCAGCAGATCGACTCTGGCTAGCAGTCGATCGATCCGCATGTCGAGATCAGATCCCGAAAGGCCGTAGAGCCGCCCATGAAATCGCAGCAATTCGCGCGCAGTCAGGCAGTCGTGAAACCGGAAGTGTTCAGGAAGAAACCCGATTCGACCGCGCGTCTTGCGATCGCCGAGGCGCTGGTCGAGCACTCGACCCTCTCCCCCGTCCGGAGTGACCAGGCTCAGGAGCATTTTGATCGACGTGGTCTTACCAGCACCGTTGGGACCCAGAAACCCGAAGATCTCACCGGCGCGCACCGAAAGCGAGAGGTCCGCGACAGCCAACGTCGCGCCGAACCACTTGCGGAGCCCCCGGGTCTCGATGACGAGGCCGGTCACTTCAGCGATTCTGCCATCTTGAGCATGTCGAGGGCCGGGAGCGATCCATTCAATGCGAACACCTGTCCGTTCTCCGACCAGAGATAGCTGCTCGAAAACTGGCGCCCCCCGTCCGGCAGACGTCTCACACGCTCGACGGCGACGCCAGGCTGCCCGTTGATGGTGATCTGTTTGAAGGAGGTGGCGGCAGCAGGTATCGGGACGAGCAACGTCGTGTACCAATCGATCGACTGAGCGAAATCGCGTGCTTCGATTGGCGACAGCCCGAGAATCCGTAACCCAATCTCGCCGAGCGCGGGCAGATTGATGCCGTCCGGCAGCGACACTTCGGGCGATTTCGCCTGTAGGACCTCGACGACCGGAGCGCCTCCCCGCTCGTAGCGCATCCGGACGACGGGGGGAATGCGCACGTCGACAGTCTGCCCATCCAGTCCAGCAGGGACTTCGAGATCGGTAATGGCCAACGTCGCCATCGCCTGGCGCAGACGCTCGGCGTCCGCAGTCGCACGCAGTCGCTGCTGTCCTTTGATGTCGATGGTTGCGAGCGTGACGTTCGTCGGTTCATACGTCGGCACCTTGACGGCGAAGCCCGCCGCCGCCCCCGCCTGCTCCGGCGAAACGACACCGATGGGCGCACCCGGATCCTCGAGGACCTGGATCTGTTCACCGATCAGATGCGGCGGGTCGAGATTCTGTGACTCGAGCATCGCGATGCGGCCCTCGTTGACGGGGACAGCGACGAAATTCACGACGCGAAACATCGCGAGGAAGGACTGGGCTGATGCGCGAACGGCCGGGATGCTCAGCAACCCCGAGATGATGATGACGACAACAGCCGGCGCCGCGATCGCTTTGAGCCGAGGCCATGCGGACCGGGAGCGCGACCTCTCCTGCTCGCGCAGCGACGACTGCAGTCGCGCAGCAAACGCCGGTGACGGATCGCGACGCAGACTGTCCAAATGAGTGTCTTCCATGACGTGCTGCCATCCCCGCGAGGCAGAGGCCCCGCTCGACGATTTTGATCAACTCCCCGTCACCATCGCTCGCGCAGCGCTTGAACAGCGCGATGGACGATCGTGCCGACGTTCGATTCACTGAGTCCTGTGGCGATGGCGATCGAGCGATTCGTCATTCCCGCTCCGTATTTCATCGCCAGCAATTCGCGGTCACGTTCCGGCAACTCCTGCAACAGCGCGGCGAGCCGTTCGCCATCCGAGTTGCGCACCGCGTCCTCCTCCGGAGTGCCTGCGGCTCTCACGTTCGAAGCCTGTTCGAGCGACACAAATGGTCGCCGCGCGCGAACGTGGTCGGCCGCCACGTTCCGCGCAATGCTGAGAAGCCAGGTCGAGAACGCCGCCAGATCCCGCCGGTACCTGTGCCGCGCGCGCCATGCCTTCTCGAACGTCCGGGCGGTGAGATCCTCGGCATCGGCGGTGACCCCGAAGCGATACCGGAAGAAGTTGTAGACGCGCGGAAGCTGATCGGCATACACCGCATCCCAATCGGGCTCTGCGGCCGAAATCCATCGCGCCAGCCGCCCCGGCATCGCCTGTTCGATGGGCATCTGTTGCAAATATACGGCGCACGCGCCGCTGTATCACATCCTTCGTGCCCGAGACGATCGGGCTCGCTCACTGGACGGAGTCGCGGGAACCCGAGAAAATTGATCGGATATGTGTCCGAAACATCACGTGACTAGTCGTGCTCTCATCTACGGATGTGCCAGCGTTTTGATCGTTGCGGTCCTTCATGGACAGGCGCCGCCAGGGCCTCCGAGCGAAGCCAATCATTTCATCGAGACTCCCAAGGGATGGACGCAACCGAAGACGCCATGGGGTGATCCGGATATCCAGGGCATGTGGCCGATTTCGTTCGTGGGCAGCGTGCCGCTCGAGCGTTGTGCCGGCGGCGGCCGCGGACGCGGCGCTCCCACGCCGCCGTGCGACATGCACAAAGCCTTCTTGACCGAGTCGGAATACAAGGACCGGCTCGAGGCAGCGTCCAGGCAGACCGATCGACACGCCGCCGCCATTGCTGCCGGCAATTTCGGCCAGGCCCTGCAGACAGGAGTCACCGATCCCACCGCGCCACAGCGCCAGACCTCTCTGATCGTCGACCCACCAAACGGAAGGCTCCCAGAGATGACGGCGGAGGGAAAACGGCTGTCGGCTCTCATGAAAAGCAGTTGGGCGTTGCCCGGCGAGACGCAGGTGTGGGATTCCTACCTCGACTTCGACAGCTGGGATCGCTGCATCACGCGTGGCATGCCCTCCTCGATGATGCCGTATCGCTACAACAACGGCGTGCGGATCATGCAGGTGCCGGGCTATGTCATTCTCGATCTCGAGATGGTGCACGAGACGCGCATCGTTCCAGTCGATGGGCGACCTGCACTCTCTCCCACGATCAGGCAGTGGATGGGTGAATCACGCGGCCGCTGGGAGGGCAATACGCTCACCATCGAGACGACCAATTTCAAGCCAGGACCATCGGCGACGAATATCGGCGTGATGGGCTCGCCGCCAGGAAACCGGTTCCCAGTCAGCGAGCAGATGAAGACCACGGAACGCATCACCCGCCTGAACGACGATTTCCTGCTCTACGAGATCACGACCGAGGATCCGGTGGTCCTCACGCGCCCGTGGACCGCACGCTACCCGCTGAAGCTGGATCCCTCGTACGAGTGGTGGGAATACGCCTGCCACGAAGGAAACCGGACCATCGGCGACTACATCAACTCGTCGCGTGCCGAGCGCGCCAGACAGTCGGAGGCGAAGTGAGCCGCCGCCCTCGAACGATGGCCTTCGTGTTCACCGCTGCCATCGGAGCCGCAACCAGTATCACGACGCCCGCAGCGATCCCCGCCCCGATCGCGATTTCGACGGGACGGCTGTCTGGTGTCACGCTGCCGTCGGGTGTTCGAGCGTTCAAAGGCATCCCGTTTGCCGCCCCTCCGGTCGGCGATTTGCGCTGGAAAGAACCACAACCGCCCGCGAAATGGGAAGGCGTGCGCAAGGCGGAACAGTTCAGCAACGTGTGCGTGCAGCCGTCACAACCGAACCGCGTCCCGAACAACGTGACCGTCGACCTGCCCGATTCACCGAAGACGAGTGAGGACTGTCTGTACTTGAATGTGTGGACGGCCGCCAGTCGCGCCGACGAGCGGCTGCCCGTCATGGTGTGGATCTTCGGCGGTGCGTACACCGAGGGAGGGGGATCGAGCAAACACAACGACGGCGAGAACCTGGCCAAGAAGGGCGTTGTGCTGGTCACGTTCAACTACCGCCTTGGTCCGTTCGGCTTCTTCGCGCACCCCGAGCTGACCTCCGAGTCCGGGCACAGCGCGTCTGGCAACCAGGCACTCATGGACGCGATCGCCACGTTGCGGTGGGTAAAGACAAACATCGCGACGTTCGGCGGCGATCCGGCCAACGTGACGATCTTTGGCGAGTCCGCCGGCGCGGCGATGGTTGGTGGCCTGGTCGGATCACCGGTCGCGAACGGCCTGTTCCAACGCGCGATCAGCGAAAGCGGCGCATGGATGGGACTCGGCATGGGGCCGATGACGCCTCGGGCGCGGGCCGAGCGTCAGCAGGTGCTGACGCCAGGCGGACGTGGCGGCCGCGGTCGAGGCGACGCGAGCGCACCCGCCAGCCCTCCACCACCGTCTCCCCCGCTTCCGCCATTGGCGGAGCTGCGTGCGCGCTCGACCGAGGAAGTCGTCAAGACGCTGCGCGGCTCGGGCATGATCGTCGACGGATGGATCGTCCCGGAGGACCTCTCGATCACATTCGCGACGGGCAAGCAGAACGCAGTGGATGTCATCGCCGGTTCCAACAAGGACGAGCACACATCGCTCGGCGGCGACGTCGCCTTCCGTGACACGATGATGTGGGCGATGCGCTTGTTCGCCGAGCGGCAAACAGCAGTCGGCAAACGTGCCTACTGGTACTTCTTCACGCATGAACCGCCGGTCGAGCCGGGAGGCAAGAACCTCAAGGCCACGCACGCCACGGAGATCGTTTACGTCTTCGACAATCTCTGGGCGCCGCGCGTGATCCCCGACATCAGCTCACCAAAACTGGCGATGGCGTCCGATCGCGATCGACGAATGGCGGACGAAATGTCGTCCTACTGGGTCAATTTCGCGAAGAATGGCGATCCGAATGGACGCGGCCTTCCGAACTGGCCGCGGTTCGAGGACCGCAATGCACCGCCGCACATCCTTGGCGAGATCAAGGAGCATCCCGGCGCCGACGTGCTGAACGCCTACGACGCCAAGTACGCCGAGCTCTTGAAGACGCTGGCGGCTCCCTGAAACGACACCGGGTGTAATTTCCGTCGCGACTCTACGGAGATAACACCCGGTGTCTTCAAAACCTCGCAAGATACGACGCCTTGAAGAAGAACGCGCGCGCCGTCGGTCGATAGGGATCGACGTCGAGCCGCTCCCAGAGGGAACCGTAACCGGCGTGGACCACGGTGCCGGGCACGAGCTCGTACGAAGCGAGGAAATCACCAAGCACCCGCCGCCGCGAGCTGTCGTACTGCACGATCGCCCGCATGAGGAACTGTGGCGTGAACTGGTAGGTATTGCGAAGGTTGACGATATGCACGTCGTAGACCTTCTCGCCGCTGTCGCGATGTTCGAAGTGCACGAAGGTGTACGAGAAGCTGTGATTGAGCTTCGAGTTCGGCTGCAGCCCGACGCGCCCGCTGAACGAACGCGAATAGCCTTGAAACGGGTTCACCTCGTCGTAAAACACTGCGGGGCCGCTCGTGACGTTACCCGCCAGGTTCAGCCACTTCGTGAATTGCGCGCCGCCGTCGGCCATCACACGACCCACGTCAAAACGTTCATGTGCGAAGGTTTCGTGACCACGCAACATGTCAAGACGCAGGTAGCCCTGGCGCGTGAAGTTGAAACGTATCGCTGGGATCACCTCGAGCTCACTGCCGCCCTGAATGCGGTCATCAGCGGCGGTCACCCAGAGGAAGGGGTTTATCCGCTTGAGCCACGGATATCGTTTTTCGGCGGGATAGAAATTGAGCCCCTGATACTGCCATCCGCGGGTGATCCCGACGCGATTGATGAACGCCGTGTCCATGCGGAAATCGCTGCTGTAGTGCTCGATCTGCCCGGATACGCCGACCCTCCTGGTATCGTACGAGTAGCTGGCCTGTCCCCCGACGCCGGTACTTGACTGACTGTCTGGCGTCGCAGACTCGGACAGAATCATGTTTGCGTTCCAGCGGATGCGATCGCCGTGTTTGAGTGCGAGGTCGGCGGCGATCACGCGGTTGTAGTCGCGTTGGAACTCGGTGTCGGTCACGAGCACCCCTGCGTACTGACCGTCGCCGAAGTTGCGAGTCCCTCTCCCGATCGCGTACATCTTGCGGCCGTCAGCGACTGACTCGTCAGGCGCCATGAGCGTCGCAAACGTATAGCGGCCGGCCGTCCCGGTCAGCTTCACGCCCGCGCTGGGATCCACGATCCGCCGCGTGTGCACCGCCGTGCGCATCGAGGAATCGAAGCCGGTGCCGGCGAGGTTGAACAGGCCGAGGCCCTCCATGAAGAACGGGCGCTTCTCGCTGAAGAAGATCGGAAAGCGCTGGTTCACCTCGATCTCGAATGCGTCGCTTTCCACCTGGCTGAAGTCCGGATTGACGGTCGCATCCAGCGTGACGGTCGATGTGATGCCGTATTTCAGGCTGGCACCGAAGTCGCCTTGCTGGAGGCCGTCCTGCCAGGTTCCCGCTGAGCGCACCTGATTGTGCGAGTAGGTGGCGCTCGGAATCACTTCGAGCAGCAGCGGCTGCTTCAACGATCCGAAGGCGACCGGGGCGTGCGCCTCGAAGACCCATTCGCCTGGCTTCATCTCCGGCCACGACCACGAAATTCCCAGACGGCTGTTCCGTCGGAAGAAAAGCATGTTCATGCGGACGTTGTCCCCGCTGCGGAATCTGATGCTCTGAAGCGGCAGACGGATTTCGACGACATAGCCCTGCTCGTCAACCTTGCCCGCACTCTGCCACAGCCAATCTGGAGCGGTGTCTTCATCGGAGCTCTGGAGCGCATCCATCTGGATGCCGCTCGGGTTGACGAACATGTGATAGGCGATTTGACCAGCCCGGCTCGAGTCGAGGCTGACGCCGACCCAGTCGTCATTCCACACGTTGTCGCGCCGGCTGATCGTCGATCTGATCTTGTCGGGTTCGTCGTCGTAGCAGCGGAACGCGAAGTAGATGGCCTGGCTGTCGTACCCGATCCAGACACTCGTACGCTGTTGCTCAGGTTCACCTCGAAGCGGGTTGTACGACATCCATTTATCGAGCGGCAGTGGTTCGCCCGACCACAGCTCATCGTCCAGCACGCCATCGATCTTGGGCGGCACGGTCGCAAGGCGGGCGCGCAAATCCTCGTGCGCCGGGGCACCTGAATCTTCACCAGCTGGCGTCTGCGCCCCGGCCGATGTCGCTGCCAGCAGCGCACAGACCAGGCACAGCGCGGATACAAGACGCACGCATCCTCCGAGGTGTCCTCGAGCCGCAATGTTTGACGGAGAACACGTGGGTTCGGTTGCATTTCCGGGGTTGCCAACCTTTTCTTGACCGCCGTCGTCCAACGTGGCTAGCATACCTAACTAGTTAGGCCTAACTAGCTAGGGGTTTGAAACATCGGGTTCGGTTCATGAGCACCTCACGAAACGACATCCTTCAAGGCACCCTGACTCTCCTCGTCCTCAAGACCCTTGCCTCCAACAAGCGGATGCATGGATACGCGATCACGACGCACGTTCAGCGCGTCTCGGCCGACCTCCTGCGCGTGGAAGAAGGCTCGCTGTATCCAGCTCTGCACCGGATGGAACAGCAAGGATGGCTGAGGTCCGATTGGGGCCTTACAGAGAAAAACCGTGAGGCGCGCTTCTACTCGCTCACGGCACTCGGGCGGAAACAACTGGCGCTCGAAGAGGAAAGCTGGGCCCGGTTCACCGAAGGCGTCGGTCGCGTCCTTCGTTATGTCTAACGAGGTGCGCCCGATGGTGGACGCTGCGAGCGAAAGCGTAGTGTCGGGCTTCAGCCGGGTCTCGGAGGAAACACCATGCCATGGTTTCACCGGCTGCTGAATGCCTTTCGTCCGGGTCGAGTGCAGCGCGACATCGATCGCGAGATCTCTTTTCATCTTGCCGAACGAGCTGACCAGTTGCGAAGCGAAGGCGTCAGCCGTGAAGACGCAAGACGACGCGCACGGCTTCAATTCGGCAATTCGGTCGTTCAGCGTGAGCGCATCCGGGACGTCGATGTCGCGCGCGCACTGGACGCAGCGATGCGAAACGCCCGGTACGCCATCCGCACGCTCACCCGCACACCCGGCTTCACGGTGTCAGTCGTCCTGACTCTGGCGCTTGGGATCGGCGCAAACACGGCGGTCTTCTCCGCCATTGATGCCGTCCTGTTGCGGCCACTGCCCTTCCCCAACGGCGATCGGCTCGTGATGCTGGCGGAGGTGCACGACGGGACGGCGGAGACGCGCATCGCACCGGTGCGCCTCCAGGACTGGGATCGTTTGAACGTGACCTTTGACGGCATCGCAGGTCACTACGTCGACGATGTCGTGGACACCAGCGATGAGTTGCCCGAGCGGTTCCGTCGGGCCTTCGTGACGCGCGGATTTTTCGACGTTTTGAAGG
>JBKPNV010000098.1:0-8384 GCA_046732795.1 Acidobacteriota bacterium | reverse complement strand
GCGAGGCGGGCCGATCAGCAGGATCGCCTACACCGTCGCGGCGACGCGTTTCTTGTCTTCCAGCTGCGCGAGAAACGCCGAGGACGCATGCGAGCGTTCGCCTGTCTTTCGAAAGACGAGACGCACCTGACGCCGCAAGCGAATTTCAGGCATTGCCAGCGCCACGAGCTCACCTCTCGCGATCTCCGATTCGGCGCATCGACGCGGCAGCAGCGCGACCCCGAGCTGCATCGCGACGGCGCGCTTGATACCCTCGAGGCTGGGGAGCGACACCAGGATGTTTGCCGGGATGTGATGCTGCTCGAACAGACGCAGCACGCGATCGCGGACGTGCGACGGATCGTTGTGCGCGATCACGGTTTGCCGCGCGCACTCCGACAAGGTGACTTCTTTGCTGTGCGCCAGCGCATGCGACGGATGAACGAGCATCACCAGCTCGTCCTGCCCGAGCACGATGGTGTTGAGACCTGGTTCGGCCGGCTGAAACGTCAGCACGCCGAAATCGAGACTGCCTTGCGCGACCTCGGCGCCAATCTGGCGCGCCGGGATGCGACGGACGTCCACGTGCACCAGCGGATGCGCTTCGCGGAATCGTGCGATTAGCGGAAGCACCGCGTGCACCGATGCCTCGTTGGCGCCGATCAGGACGCGGCCTCGCCGCAGATCGCGCAGGTCCTTGACGGCGCCCTCCGCTTCCTCGGAGAGCCGCAGCAGACGCTCGGCATAGTCGCGAAGCAGACGGCCAGCCTCGGTCAGGGATGCGTCCTTGGTGGCCCGATCGAACAGCCGTTCACCGACGCTTTCCTCCAGCCGGCGGACCGCCTGGCTCACGGCCGGCTGAGTACGGTGGAGCTTCATGGCCGCGCGCGAAAAGCTCCGTTCGGCCGCAACCTTCAAAAATACACGCAATTCGCTGAGTTCCACGAGCTCTCCGGAGGGCGGGGGCCATCCTCCAACATAAGGGATCATAATTCAAACAGAATAATTATCAGTTTGACATTATCCAGAGCGGTCGCGTTTACTGGCTACGAGGGGAAAGTCCCATGGCCGATGATCATGTCCGCGTATTCGACACCACGCTCCGCGATGGCGAGCAGGCGCCCGGATTCTCGCTCCGGCCGTCCGAGAAGCTACAGCTGGCGCGTCAGATCGACGCACTCGGCGTGGACATCATCGAAGCGGGGTTCCCGATTGCATCGCCGGCCGATGCCGAAGCGGTCCGCCAGATCGCGATAGAGATTCGCCGGCCGATCATCGCCTGCCTTGCGCGCTGCCATCGCGCCGACCTGGAGAAGGCCGCGTGGGCGATCAAACCCGCAGCGCGGGGACGGATTCATACATTCATCGCCACCTCTGATCTTCACCTCAAGGTGAAGCTTCGGATGTCCCGGGAGCAGTGTCTCGATGCGGCAGTGGAATCGGTGCGCTACGCACGGCAGAACACCGACGACGTGCAGTTTTCGGCGGAAGACGCGACGCGAAGCGACTTCGATTTCCTGTGCCAAGTCGTCGAGTCAGTGATCGCGGCGGGCGCGACGACAATCAATCTGCCGGACACGGTGGGGTATACGACGCCGGACGAGACGCGCGACTTCTTCGAGCGGATTCGCGCCGCCGTCTCCAACTCGGACCAAGTCATCTTCAGCACGCACTGTCACGATGACCTCGGCCTCGCCGTGGCCAACTCGCTGGCGGCGATTCAGGGAGGCGCGCGCCAGGTGGAATGCACCGTCAATGGGATCGGCGAGCGCGCCGGCAACGCCGCGCTCGAAGAGATCGTCATGACGCTGCGCATCCGCGCCGATCGAATGCCGTTCACGACGGCCATCGAGGCGAAGGAGATTTATCCGGCGAGCGAGATGCTCACCAAGCTCACGGGGCAGGGTGTGCAAGTGAACAAGGCCGTCGTTGGCCGCAACGCGTTCGCTCACGAGGCAGGCATTCACCAGGACGGCATGTTGAAGGACCGTCGCACCTACGAGATCATGCGCGCGGAGGACGTCGGGGCGCCGTGGAATCCGCTGGTGCTCGGCAAGCATTCGGGCCGTCATGCCGTGCAGCGTCGTTGTGCGGATCTGGGCTTCCAGCTCGATGGTGAGGAGCTCGTCGAGGTGTATCGCGGGCTGATGGCGATTGCCGACGACCGCAAGGTTCTGACCGACCAGGACATTCGTACGACAATCGCCCGCATCCGGACGGATCACACCGTCTCTCACGATGCGGTCGATCCGTTCGACACGCCGTCAGCCGCGCAGCCGGTGATTCACGAATCGGGTTACGGCCACGGCGTGTAGAGAGCGGACCCAAGAGCTGCGACGTACTCGTCGCTCCCACTTCCGCGACAGCGCGCCCGCCTGCACGAGTTCTTCGAACACACGCCGGCAGACGTCCGCTCGAGTCGCAAACAGGCGAGCGGGCTGATCGGAGGTCAATGACATTCCCGGGGAGTGGTGGCATTCGTCGTGAAAACGCCGCAGAACGACTTGGCGTCCGGCTGGGTCTCGCCGGTCTCTGCCGGTCCCACATCTGCTGGTCAGGCGACGTCTCGCACCAAATGTAGTCCGTTACCCGCAGGGGCCAAATGTTGGCTAGTTCCTGGGCACGCGCACGATTGGAATCTTCAACGCCACGCGCTGTCCATCACGAATCACCGTCACCGAAGCCGTGCTGCCGATCGGAGCGTCGGACACGAGCCGCGACAGGTGACCCGGGTCTTCGACCGGTGTGCCATTGAACGTGACGACGACGTCGCCCGGGCGCATGCCGCTCTGATACGCCGGCGAGGTCCGGTACATCCGGTAAACGAGCGCACCCTTGGTATCGGGGGCTCCCAGTTCTTCTGCCATGCGCGTCGAGAGAGGCACGTACTGATCCGGTCCCATCGTGCCCCGACGCACCTCCTGATACTGCTGCAGGTCGTTGACGACACGACGCGCCAGGTTGCTCGAGACCGCAAATCCGATGCCCTGATAACCGCCGCTTTGACTGAAAATGACGGTGTTGATTCCCACCAACTCGCCGCGCGCGTTCACGAGCGCGCCTCCGGAGTTGCCCGGATTGATCGCCGCATCGGTCTGGATGAAGTCCTCGTACGTCGACACACCGAGATTGGTACGGCCAACGGCCGACACGATGCCGAGCGTCACAGTCTGACTTAACTGATACGGATTGCCCACCGCCAGCACCCACTCAGCGACCTTGAGACGAGCGGAGTCGCCCCAGGGAATGGTGGGAAGATTCTTGGCGCCAATCTTCAGCACCGCGAGATCGGTGGCCGGATCGACACCGACGACGTCCGCTCGCATCTCGCGTTTGTCGGCGAGCGCGACCGTGACATCGAGCTGTTCGATCGTGACCCGGCGCGCCTCGCCGGTGACGACGTGGTTGTTGGTGAGGATGAAGCCGTCGCTGCTCACGATTACGCCTGACCCGAGACTGTTCTCCACGCCGCGACGGTTGCCGAAGAGCGCGTCGGGATCGCCGAAGATCGATCCAAAGAATGGATCGACGGGCATCTGGCGCCGCACGACCTGCTGCGACGAGATGTTCACGACCGCGGGAATGATGCGCTCGGCGACGCGGCTGAAGTCGGTGAGCGTTCCAGCCGGTGACGCAACCGGGACCGGCGTGGTGATCGCCGGCTTGCCTGTTGAGGGTGCCTGCGCGCCGGCTTCAGTGGTCTCGCGGATCCTGTTCGCCAGCAGGAGACCAGCAAGGAAACTGAACAACAGCAGCAGGAGTGATGCAACACGTCGAGTCATGCGCGATCAACTGATTTGAATCCGGTGGATCGAGTTGTCACTCAACTTGGGGCACGTCACGGTCAGTACGCCGTCCCGCAGATCTGCGGTGATGCGTTCCGCCTCCACCGGGAGCGGTAGCTGCAAGGTGCGGCTGAAGCTGCCATGGCCTCGCTCGATGCGATGAAACTGCTCGCACGAGGATTCGCGTTCCCGCCGGACGCCGGAAATGGTCAGGCGCCCCTCGTGGTGCTGCAACTGAACATCGTCCTGGGTCAGCCCCGGGAGTTCGACCATCACGACGTACCGATCCGGCGTTTCGAAGACGTCGACCGGTGGCGTCCACCCGGATGGTCCCGTGGTGAATCGAGTCATCCGCTGTTGAACGGCCAGCAGGTCCTGGAGCGGATCCCAGCGTACAAAGGCCACGGACGGATCGTACCACTGTTCACTGGCGATCCCGAGGCCCCGAATCCCCGGTCCCGGGTCCGGGGCACTGCGCACCGTTGTGCTACGATCGATAGGTTCTGCAGACGATATTTATGGCTTCTATACAAGCAACGCGACTGAAAAAGGGCATGCTGGTCAAAATGGAGCAGGACCTGTTCCGCGTCCTCGAACTCCAGCACGTGACACCCGGGAACCTGCGCGGATTCGTCCGCGTAAAGCTGCGGAATATCCGCAACGGGACGCTTTCAGACCAGAAGCTGCGGTCGGAAGATACCGTCGAGCGCGCCACACTCGACGAGCGTCAGATGCAGTATCTCTATCAGGACGGTGACGACTACTACTTCATGGATACCGTCACGTTCGACCAGATTCACATTTCGAGCGAAGCGCTGGGCGAGTCGGTCAACTATCTCAAGCCGGAGATGACCATCCAGGTCGAGTTCTATGGCAGTGAGCCGGTCGGCATCGAGTTACCACAGACGGTCGACCTGAAGGTGACCGACACCGTTCCCGGGATCAAGGGCGCGACCGCAAGCGCCCAGGTCAAGCCAGCGACACTCGAGACCGGGCTTGTCGTACAGGTTCCGCCGTTTGTGAACCCCGGGGATTTCATTCGCGTCAGCACCGACACCGGCGAATACTTATCCCGGGCGTGATCCTGTAGGCCTGAAATTTTGATTTGATGATCTTTGATTGTTGATTTGTGGTTGATTGTGGAATGCAGATTGTCGATTTGGTGCTGATTCGACGAGTTGACGAGATGCGGAGTCAATCACCAATCAAAAACCACCGATCAACAAGTAATCGATAACGAAGATCGAGAAATCACAGATGGACGTGGTGCGCCAGCCCGGTCAGGGTTGGATAGAAGTGATCGTCGGCAGCATGTTCAGCGGCAAGAGCGAAGAGCTCATTCGCCGGCTGCGCCGCGCCAGAATCGCGCGGCAGCGCGTCGAAGTCTTCAAGCCGCGCATTGACACGCGATATTCGACTGCCGACATCGTGTCGCACGGTGAGATGCGGATGGAGTCGTGTGTCGTCGACACCGCAGGTCAACTGCTCGAACGCATCCACCCGGATACCGAGGTCGTCGGCATCGATGAGGGGCAGTTCTTCGATCAGGAATTGCCGGCCGTGTGCAGCCGGCTTGCCGATCGCGGCGTGAGGGTCATCGTCGCGGGACTCGATCAGGACTACCTGGGAAAGCCGTTCGAGCCGATGCCGCAGCTGCTGGCCATCGCAGAGTACATCACGAAGACGCACGCGATCTGCATGGTATGCGGTAATCCGGCCAACCATACGCAGCGTCTGGTGCCGAGCGGCGACCGCGTCCTCGTTGGCGCGGCGGGGCTTTACGAGGCACGCTGTCGACGTTGCTTCGATCCGCAGCTCTCGCGGACTCAGGCGGTATCCGAGATCGAGGTTCCATTCACGCCGAAAGACGCCAGCTAGGCATTTTGAGTTGACTCCGGCACCCCGGTTGAATAACAACCGGACCGATGACACCGGAGTGGATGCCCTGGATCGCGTGGCTGACGCCTCGGCTGCTGCTGCTGTTCGGCTTGGGCTTCCTCATCGCCAACATCAGGCTGGGGGCGTTGCTCTGGGCGTATCGGCGGCGTCTGCGATCGGCGTTACTCGTGTGGCAGGGGGACAAGCCGAAGTACTACGCCTTCAGTCTCGCGCTGGGCGTCGTTCTGGGCATCCTCCTCATGATTGAGGCTTTCGTGCTGCATCGTTCGTCACGCTCGATTTTCGGCGAAGCGATGATGTTCGTCTATTACGGCTACATGTTCCCGTTGAGCACCCGTATCCGGCGCGGCTTTTACGGCGACGGTGTGTGGTCCGACAGCGGGTTCATGAACTGGTCGGAGATCTCGGCCGTGTCGTGGAAAGAGGAGCCGACGCTGACCCTCGTCCTGATTTCGCACGTCCAAAGTATTGCCCGGCGCCTGGACGTCCCTGGGCACCTCTACGGGCAGGCGCGACGTTTACTCCGGGATCGGATCCAGACCAACGACATCCATATGGGGGGCGCCGGGCTGGATCTCGGCGCAAGGGACGACCGGGACTCGATTTGATGCGTTCAACGAGCTTTGGTGAACAGACGAGCCGTTTGAACCGATAATGTGCGGACAAATATATGTCTCCCAGACCAACCTGGAAGGGTTATCTCAAGGTCAGCCTTGTCACCATTCCCGTGAAAGTGTTCCCGGCGACCGAATCGGCGGCGACGCTTTCGTTCAACCAGCTCCACGCTGAGTGCCAGACGCGCATCCAGCAGAAGCGCTGGTGCCCGCACTGCGAGCGCGAAGTCTCGAACACCGAGCTCGCCAAAGGCTACGAGTTCGAGAAGGGGCGCTACGTTGTGGTGTCCGAGGAGGACATCGAGAAGGTGCGCGTCGAATCGACGCGCGTGATCGACCTCTCGCAGTTCACCGACGACACGTCGATCGATCCGATTTACGTGGACCGGGCGTATTACCTGGCGCCCGACGGCCCGATGGCGTCCTCCGCCTTCGCCGTCATGCGCGAGGGGATGGCAGGGAAGGCCGGCATCGGCAAAGTGGCGCTCTATGGGCGCGAGTATCTGGTCGCCGTGCGTCCGCAGAAGAAAGGCCTCGTGATGTACACGCTGCATCACGATGCCGAGATCCGCAGCATCGATCAGATCGACGAGCTCGGTTCGCTCCCGGCCAAGGTGAAGCCCGAAGAGATGAAGCTCGCCAAGCAGGTCATCGGGTCGTTCGAGAGCGAGCTGAACCTGAAGGACTACAAGGACGAGTACAAGGAAGGCCTGCGCAAGATCATCGAAGCGAAGATCGCGGGTGAAGAAATCGTCGCGCCCGAGATTCAGGAGCCGCCGAAGGTCGTCGATCTCATGGAAGCGCTTCGACGCAGTCTCGATTCAGTCAGCAGCGATAAGAAGAAGACGGCCAAGGCAGCTCTGGAAAAGCCGGTCAAGGCGAAGGCCGCCAATGGCAAGAAACGGAAGGCCAGTTAGCTGCAGTTCCGTGTTCCCCGTGCCAGGTTCCTGGTTCGTGTTCTGAGCTCGGGCTCCTGGTTCAACGTTCTGGGTTCAAGGTTCCGCTGTTCCACTTTCGTAGCTGCTTTGCAAATTCTCGTCTCTTGACAGCGAGCAACGTCGAGTAACTCGTAGGGGGACCGAACCCCTGAACGGCGAACCGGAGCCCTGAACACGAACCCGGAACGTGGAACCTGGAACCCGAGACTGCCGTTAGCTCCCAAGCCGTCGTCTTTCCGACAGAATAAGGTTGTACTCCGCAGTGCGTTTCCAAACGCGATTCGACATCTCGGTCAGCTGCACTGCCTTGAGCCCGTAGTACACGATCCACGCGCCCAGCGCCCCGATGAGGGTGTAGCGCAATGCCGTCACGGCGGATTCACCAATCCGCAGGCTGAGTATTCCGAACAACAGATACACGGCGACGCCGGCCGCGGCGAGCAACGGGCCGGTGACGGTTCGGATGCCCCAGGACGCGACCCGCGATTGCTTTTCCATGACCGCGGCGATCGCCTGCAGTCGCTCGATGCCCGCCCTGATACCGGCCACGTCGGGCCCGAGGAGCACGTTACGCAGCGTGACCTGCGCCCGGCACGACGCTGCGACGCGCCGATCGCCACGCCACCATGAGGGTCCAATCACTCGGGCGCTGTAACCAGGAAAACGTTGCGATATCACGGCGAGCAGTCGGTCGCGTGACTCGGCAGAACCTTCTCCCAACGTCGAAAACGTATCGATCTCGATCCGTCGTCGTGCCGGGATGAACACGACTTCGTGGATGTCGCCGGACGCACTCTCCTGGACGTAAGCCGCCATATGTGGTGAGACGCCTTCATGCAGCTGCGCTTCATGATCGAGGCATGGGAGGCTAGGAACCGGCGGTGCTGGGTCGAGGGTGATGCGATACAGCTTGATCGCCAGAACGGGTCCGAACGAACTCAAATCCTGCAGGATTCTTGCGGCTTCGGCTGAGTCAGCGCGCTGCTCCATCTCCGAACTACCTGAAGTACTCCCATAAGCCCAGCCCGGAAGCCGTGGGGTCGCGCAGCCAGCTTGGAGGCGTCAACCAGATGAATGCGAGGATCGCGATCACCCACAGATCGTAAGGGACGCTGGCGCGGTCGTCGCGCCAGAAGAAGGCACGCCAGAACACCCGGGTGAAGATGTTG
>JBKPNV010000097.1:0-8011 GCA_046732795.1 Acidobacteriota bacterium | reverse complement strand
CGGTGAACGACAGCGGTCCAAAGCGATCGAGAAAGCACCATGGCCCGATCATGCGCCGTCCCTTGACGGGCAGCGCCCGCGAGATGCGAAGCGAGCCGAGAGTGATCTCGGAGTTCGCGTACTCATCGAGTCGGCGATCGGTAGCGCCAAGCGCCACCAATGACTCGGCGGCAACGATCGACTTCGACATGTGGACAGTGTACTGCTCTACTGCGCGCAGAGGTTGCGGCCGCCGAGAACAGCGTTGACGCAGGAAACGCTGAGCCCTGACGCCCGGCGCCTCTGCGCTCTCCGCGTTGAGACCGCCAGTGAACCAAGCACCCACTGAAAGCGTTTGCCCCGAATTACAATGCGGAATGCTCTTGCGTCGCCACACTTGTGTCCTTCTCGGCTTACTCCTGGTTTCGGCCGCTCTCATTTCCTGCTCTCGTTCGCCTGCGTCATCAGCGGGCTCGATTCCACGAACCGCAGACGGAAAGCCGGACTTCTCTGGCATCTGGCAGGTTCGCAATCGCGCCGCCGCCGACCTCGAGGATCACGTCGCCCGTCACCAGGCCCCGGCTGGGAAGGGCGTCGTCCAGGGCGGGCCGATTCCGTACCAGCCGTGGGCCGCCGCGAAGAAGATCGAGAACGCCAGAAATCGAGCAACGGCAGATCCGTTGGCAACGTGCTACATGCCCGGTGTGCCCCGCATCATGTACATGGAGTTCCCGTTCCAGATCTTCCAGACACCCGACCACATCGCCATGACCTTCGAGTGGTCGCAGGTCCATCGGACGATCTACACCAACGGTGCTCCGGCTCCCGAAGGCATTGACTTCTGGATGGGCGACTCGCGTGGGCGCTGGGAGGGAGACACGTTGGTCGTGGACGTGAAGAACCACAACGATCGCACGTGGTTCGACATGGCCGGCAACTTCCACAGCGAGGCGCTGCACGTCGTCGAGCGCTATACGCTGCGCGACGTCAACACGATTGACTACCAGGCGACAATCGACGACCCGAAAGTCTTCACGCGGACGTGGACGATCAAGATGCCGCTGCATCGGCAAACCGAGGCGGATCGCATCTTCGAATATCAGTGCCAGGCCGAAGCCGAGGAAGCAAGCGGTGTGTTCGAACCGGATTCGAAGACGTGGTATCCAGGGCCTTCCACGACCGTGCAGACGCCTGCCGAGTGGAAGGACGTACAGACCGCGTGGAAAGCGCCCGCACCCAGGGGCACCATCAAGCGGAAGCCGGACGGCAAGCCGGACCTCCAGGGCTACTTCATGCCGGACGGTGGCGGCGCCAACTACGGGCTTGGCAGGCACGAGCAGGATTTCCTCACGCCCGAAGGTCGCGGCGTGATTGTCGATCCCCCCGATGGCACGCTGCCGATGCAGGCGTGGGCGAAGGCCGAGGCTCAGAGTCGAAAAGCGCCGGAACGCGGGTACGACGACCCGACCGCGCACTGCTTCGTGGCGGGAGTGCCGCGCTCGATGTACGTGCCCTCCCCGATGCAGATCCTTCAGCCGCAGGGTTACCTCGTGGTCCTGCACGAGCGCATGTCATGGCGGACGGTTCCGCTCGATGGACGCCCTCATCTGCCTGACCATTTGCGTTTGTGGCAGGGTGACTCGATCGGCCGCTGGGAAGGCGATACGCTCGTGATCGAAACGACGAACCTGAACGGGAAAACATGGTTGAACGAAGTGGGTGAGATCGTCAGTCACGCCGAGCGCGTCGTCGAAAGACTCACGCCGATCGACGCCGATACGATTCAGTACGAGGCGACGGTTTCCGATCCCCTCGTCTACACGCGTCCCTGGACGATCGCCTTCGCGCTGAACCGGCAGAAGGAAGAACTCCTGGAGGTCGCGTGCCACGAGGACAACCAGGATCTGCAACACTTGAAGGACATCCGGGACGAGGCGCGTGCGAAAGCCAGAGGTCAGAGCTGATCGTAGTGTCCGGCGTTGTCCGGAATCGCAGTGTCCGGCTGCAGCCGGACCGGGCGTGGAGGTCCGTTCGATGAAATCATTCCGGTTGATGGCAGTTCTCCTGGTGACGATCGCAGCATTGCCGGTCGCCGCTCATCACTCGTTCTCCGCAGAGTACGACGTCAACAAGCCGCTGAAGCTCAAAGGCAAGGTCACCGAAATGAAGTGGGCAAACCCCCACGCCTGGATCTACATCGACGTCGTCGGCAAAGACGGCAAGGTCGAGAAATGGGCCTGGGAAACCGGCGGCGCCAACGCGCTCTATCGACGCGGATGGCGGAAAGAGGATCTCGCCGCTGGCACCGTTCTGGTCATCGACGGCTACCAGGCCCGCAACGGGTCCAAAACGGCTAATGCGACGAGCATCACCTTCGAGAACGGCAAGCGTCTCTTCGCCGGCTCCTCATCCCAGAACAGCGCAACGAAGTAGAGCGGGGCTTCAGCCCCCGCGGCAGCACGCTACGTGAATTGACGATTGAATTGACGATTTGGCGAAATCCAAAACCTAGCGGCCCGTGTACATCACTCGCCAGATCTTTCCCTTCTGACTCTCGCCGATATACAGGGACCCATCCGGCGCCTGCGCAATGCCATCCGGTCGCGCAACGGCATCATTGGGGTTCGTGAGCGGGGACTTGCCGGCGAACCCGTCGGCGAAGACCTCGAACTCGCCTGTCGCCTTGCCGCCGGCCATCGGCTGGAACGTCACGTTGTAACCCGCCTGTGGCAGCGGCGCGCGATTCCAGGAACCGTGGAAGGCGATAAACGCGCCGCCACGGTACTTTGCTGGAAACTGATTACCTGTATAGAACTTGATGTCGACCGGGGCCCAGTGCGCCGGGAAGGCGGCGACCGGCGGCGTGAACTTCGCGCAGCGGGCGCCGTCTTTTCCATCGCCACCATATTCCGGGTTCGTGATGAATCGCTTCATCGGAAAGTCGTAGAAGCAGTAGGGCCACCCGAAATCAGAGCCTTGCACGGCCCGGAACATCGCTTCTGCCGGCCGCTCGGCATTGTCCTTTGCGGTGAACGAATCAGGCCAGAACACGTCGAGCTGATCGCGGTTGTGCATCACGATGTACAGCGCGCCCTCGTGCCACGTAATCGCGGGCATTTGCCTCAGCCCAGTGGCGAAGCGGGTGCCGCCGGCGTCTTGCGTCTGGCCTGTCTTGTTCTCGTCGAACTTCCAGATGCCCCCATGCTTCGCCAGCAGCGGACACGGCTCCTGGCCCTTCACGCCCGGCCGACGATCCGGATTCTGACACGCGTTGGATGGGGCACCCACGTTGATGTAGAACGACCCGTTGCCGTCGAACGCAATCCCTTTGTCTTCATGCTGCCGTTCGTCTGGCAAACCCGTCACGATCGTTTCAGGCATGCCGGTCGGCTTCAGCGTGCCTGCCGTCATGCGAATGCGCTCGATCGTCTGCGGGTGCGCGAGATAGACATAGCCGTTCCGAAGCGCAATGCCGGTCGTGCTTCCGCTGCCGAACGGCTCTTTCATCTCGAAGCGGCCATCCCCATTGGCATCTCGCAGGGCAACCGCGCCGCCACCGGTCGCCGGCTGTCCACGGCCGCCGCTCGTCTGAAGCGCCACGTACAAGTCGCCATTGGGTGCCGCGACCATCTGCCGCGCGGGACCGAGATTCTCCGCAACAACGAGGGCACAGAACCCGCTCGGGAGTTTGAGACCGCCGTTATCTGGGTCGCACATCGGCTTCGCCTGTCCCTGGACGAGCACGAGTGCCAGGACACCGAACATTGCGGTCAGACCGGCAATACCGGAGTGTCTGCTCAAGAACGTCATCACAAATCTCTCCTGTGCTACGGAACGCTCGCGCACGTGCGCCGTTGTCCTTCCAGCATATTGCACCGACGGCGGAACTGTGTGCCGTACGTAGTGTCCGGCTTCAGCCGGACCTGAAGACGCTGAGCTCGTAGCGGATCCATCCTTTTGCCAGGCACGTTTGTAACGCGGCACCGCCGATGGCGTAGTCGAAGCGCGCTGTGTCGAACGGCAACCGCTTGAGCAATGCAACTCCGACGCCGATAGCCAGGTCGCGGAGGCGATTGAGCTCGAGCAGCGGCGTGAGGTCCTGCGTGGATTCGTGCTCGAATCCCGCATTGCGCGCCAAGCGTATCAGCGCGTCGCGCTCGAGTAGCGTGTTGATGTGCCACCCCTTCGTGAATTCCTCAATGGCCCGCGTGGCGGCCGGCGTGCCGACGCCTGTTTTCATATCGTCGCAGATGACGAGCAGGCCTCCGGGTTTCAGAAGGCGCCGACACTGCTCGAAGAAGCGCGCGGGATCGGGCCCGTGCACGAACGACTCGATGGCATACGCGAGATCGGCGGGCATGATACTGACCGGCAGCGCGCAGTAGTCGCCTTCGAGGCATTCGACCCGCCCAGACAAGCCGCGATCGGCAACCAATTCTCGCGCCATCGCCGCCTGGGCCGGGCTCAGCGTGATCCCGCTTCCGCGGATCGAGACCTGCTCTGCGAGATAGCAGAGGCTCGCGCCAATTCCACATCCAAGATCGACGATGTGAACGCCCGCGGAGGATGACAGCAATCGTCGGATGAGGCTGGCTATCTGATCGTCGACGTAGTGGAATGCGTCATCTCTCGTGCGTGTGCCGCGACCCCACACGGCGCGGTGAATCGAGCCGCGCCCCTGGCCAAACCGGATGAACGATGCGCTATGGCGATCGTAGTAACGGCGTATGTCGGCCGCGTCGAATCGCGCCATCGGCTCGATCCGCCTAACCAGGGAAGGCCGCCAGGTCCACGTGACCCACGACGATACGCGACCGGCCGGCGGCCACGTGTGCCAACCGCCGCCTCAGCCAGTTGTCGATGGTGCCCGCTTGATGCGGTTCGGTTTCTCGTGCGGCGTGTGCCCACCCTTCAATCAGTTGCCGCTGAAACTCGCGGTCCATCGGCTCGAGCCGCCAGTCGCTCGATGCTCGCTCGACTCGATAACCGGCTCCTTCGAAGACTCGTTCGGCAACTGCCCACGCGTCGGCCCCCGCGGCCCGGCCACCGAGGCCCTTGTCTCTCTTCTGATGCAGATTCATCAGCTCCCTGACCATCTCATCGTCCGGTTCGACCGGATCGCACGATGACTGGCCGTTGTAGGTAATCGAAAACAGCGCGCACGCACGTGCGCCCTGGCAGCGAGCTGCGAGGAGTCGAAGCCACGATTCGGACACGAGGTCGAGGAGCGCCGACGCCGTGACGAGATTCCGCCCGTCGAAAAGGGCTGCATGGAGCTCTGCGAGGTTCATCTGCAGCGTTTCGATCCGGACATCGACACGATCGCCGCGCACGTGCCTGATGTCGCCGTCGGTAGTGACGCCGCAGGCATTTGAGTGCGCCCATGCGGAGAGTCTTGCCGGCACCTCGTCGAGAAGCGTCGAGTCTCGATCGACGACCAGCCAACGTTGCCGTTCGGGAAGCCGATCCAGCAGATAGCGCAGATTCGAGCCTGTGCCCGCGCACAGATCGAGAGCGCGCACTTCTCCGCTTTGAGCGAGCGCCTCACACACGCGTTGGACAAGATAGGAGGAGCGCGCCGACCAGTCCGCCGCTTCGCGGAGCGCGAGCCATTGGGAGAGCGATTCACTCATAAATTGCCAGGCGGCTCTGAAAACCCGCCTCTACCGATTCGAGCCTCGACGGATTTCAGCGCGGCTGCCACTTTGTCGACCATCACGTTCCAGCCTGGGAGCGATGGGCGCACGCGACGGGCGCCAGCAGCAAGTCGTGCGCGAAGATCTGGATCGTTGATGAAGCGCGCGAGCGCGTCGGTCAATGCCGGTATGCTCCCAGGCGGCACGAGCAGTCCTGCCTCGCTCCCAACGAGGTCCGGTATCGCGCCCGTAGTGGTGCTCACAACCGGCAAGCCGTGCGCCAGGGCTTCAGCGACCGCCATGCCGTAGGTCTCTCGCACAGTCGCCAGCACGAAAAGGTCCGAGCGGTCATAGCACGTTTCGAGTGTCTCGACGTCGAGGTCGCCTGCGAGCACGACGTGATCGTTGAGCCGGCATTCCTCAATGATCGCTCGGACACGTTCGACGGTGGGTGGATGCCGGCTCAGGCTGCCTGCACACGTCAGTTGCCAGTTGCGCGACGGCAGCGCAGCAAGCGCAGTGATCAGCGCGTCATGCCCTTTGCCCTGGTTGAGCGTCGCGACACAGAGCAGTTGAAGCGGTGACCCGCCGGAGCCCCGCGCCAGAGGTGCCGGTTTCGTCCCGGGCTCGATGACGACGACGTGCGACCGCGGCAGGTCATGGTGCGCGAGAAGCGAAAGTGTCGCACGACCCGTGACGATCACGAGAGAGACGGCGCGGAGCGCCCGCCGTTCAGCGCCGGCAAGTTGCGCTGCCGCCTCGGGTTCGATGCCCACCTCGGCGGCAAGCGGCAGATGAACGAGCGCCACGAGCAGAAGCCGCGATCGATGGCGCTCGATAATCTCCGGAATCGCACCGAGCGCAAGGCTGTCCACCAGCGTGATGGTGCCAGCGGCAAGTTCTTCGAAGACGGCCGCCGCGTCTGACACTGCAGCCGGCGTTGGCCGCGGGAAGCTGTCGTCGAGCGTTTTGACATCCACTCCCCAGCCCGCCGCGCGTAATCCCTCGACGAGATGGCGATCGTAGATATAGCCGCCGGTGCGGGAATCGAGATCGCCCGGCACTACGAGCACTGCCCTGTTCGTCATCCCGACGCAGCGTCTGTCCTGTCTTCGAACGACGCTGAGGCCACGTGCGATTCGTGGAGCGTGACACGGATCTGCTCGACGGCGCGCCCGCCGGGCCCGAGATCGCCTCTCCTGGCCGCCGCAGCCAACCGTTTGAAAATCACCTGGGCGAGAAATTCGGTGGTCGTGTTGCGTCCGGCAAACTCCGGCACCTCGTCGAGATTCCGGTAATTCAGCTCCGCCAACGTCTGTCGCAGGACGTCAATGGCCCGCCCGATATCGATGACAATCCCGTCGGCATCGAGCGTCTTGCGCTTGAACTCGACATCGACGACGTACGTTGCGCCGTGCAGCCGCTGGGCCGGGCCGAAGACTTCACCTGTGAAGCTGTGCGCGATCATCACGTGATCGCGGACCGTGACGCTGAACATCCAAACTCCTTCGAGTCCGGCTCACCACCATCGCCAAGGCTATCGTGGTCAAGAAGCGGGACACTACGATGCCTGGCCGGAGCCGGGCATTAGGGTGCATATTTGATTCGATGACACAGGGTGTCGCCCGGTGCATCTGCCAGTCGCGCCATCACGTCTGGCAGATCGTCGAATGCGCTCTCGCCGGTGATGAGCGTGTCGAACGACGAATCGGCGAGCAGCGAGATCGCCAGCGCCATCCGTCGACGGGTATCCCATCGCGGCCGCTGAGAGGTGGCGACCTGACCAACTTGTGACGACTTGAGCGTGAGTCGCTTGGAGTGGAAGGCGCCGCCGAGCGGCAGCGTCACAGGACGATCGCCGAACCAGCTCATCTCGACGATCGTCGCTTCGAACCCTGCGACGTCGAGCGCGTGCTGCAGGCCCGCTGGCGATCCACTCGCGTGGAAGACGATGTCGGCATCGCGAATAGCATCGCCTGGTTGTGCGAACGATACCCCGAGCGCCTGCGCGATGCGCTCACGCTGGGGGCTGGTATCGATCAGTTGCACGTCGCAGCCCTGAATGCGCGAGACCAATGTCGCGATGAGACAACCGACCGTTCCTGCGCCAATCACGACCACGCGATCGCCGACGTGGGGCCGCGCATCCCATACCCCGTTCACGGCGGTCTCCAGATTGGCGGCGAGGATCGCTCTCCCGGGTGGCACATCAGCCGGTACCGCATGCACTGCCGATGCAGGAACGATGTACCGGGTCTGATGAGGATGCAGGGCAAAGACGGTTCGTCCTTTCAGATTGTCAGGTCCGCACTCAACGAGGCCCACGCTGCAATAGCCGTATTTCACGGGACCCGGGAATTCACCCTCCTGAAAGGGCGCGCGCATACGCGCCCACT
>JBKPNV010000096.1:0-3041 GCA_046732795.1 Acidobacteriota bacterium | reverse complement strand
AAAGTGGCAATCTGGCCCGGCGATATCAGCGCTGGTGGCGTTTCGGGCAACGACATGCGCTTGTGGGACCCGGCGAACGGCGCCACCGTCCAGGTGGCTGCCCCTGGCTACGATGTCTTCTGCACCGGCCACATCTTTCTAGCAGATGGCCGACTGTTCGTCGCGGGTGGACACATTCAGAACGTGGTTGGTCTGCCAAACGCGAGCACGTACGACGCTCTCAACAATCTCTGGACGACCGTGCCTCCGATGAGTGCCGGACGCTGGTACCCGACGGCGACGGAGTTGGGGAATGGCGATGTCCTGGTCGTGTCCGGAGCCATCGACACCAATCTCGGCGAGAATTCGCTTCCTTCGGTCTATCAACTTCAAAGTAACAGCTGGCGCGACCTGACTAGCGCCCAGATCTTGTTGGACCTCTACCCGCGAATGCACCTGACGCCTGACGGCAGAGTGTTCAACGCGGCGCCGAATGTTGTCTCGAGGATTCTGAACACGTCGGGCACCGGAGGTTGGAGTATCGTTGCCAATCACGTCGTCGATCTTCACCGCGACTATGGGTCATCGGTGACGTACGACGTGGGCAAGATCCTGGTCGCAGGCGGGGGCGATCCACCCACCGCTACGGCCGAAGTCATCGACCTCAATGCGCCTGCTCCCGCCTGGCGCCAGGTTTCATCCATGGCGTTCCCGCGACGACAACACAATGTCGCCGTGCTGCCGGACGGAAAGGTGCTCGTCACCGGTGGGACCAGTGGACCCGGTTTCAACAATCCCGATACTCCGGTCTTCGACGCTGAAATGTGGGACCCGAACTCTGAAACCTGGACGACGATGGCCCGCGCGCAGATTCCGCGCTTGTATCATTCGATCCTTGTTCTGCTCCCCGATGGCAGGCTTGTGAGTACTGGGGGTAACGGCTATACGGCTACAGAGATTTACGAGCCGCCGTACTTGTTCGCCGGAGCGCGACCGACGATTCGCGCCACGCCTGCCAGCGTTGCACACCAACAGACGTTCTTCGTAGACACGCCGGACGCCGCCGATGTCACCCAAGTGAGTCTGGTGAGTCTGCCCTCAGTCACTCACGCCTTCGATATGAACCAACGGTTCAATCGCCTGAGCTTCACCCGCGTGACCGGTGGCCTGAACGTCGTGGCGCCGTCCGCGAACCTGGCGCCCCCAGGTCCTTACATGCTGTTCATCCTGAACAGCAAAGGCGTTCCTTCTGTCGCGTCGATCGTGCGAACAACCGCTGCAACGGCTGCCGTACCCACGCTGACATCGCTCTCCCCGAACAGCGCGGCGATGGGTGGGCCTGCGTTCACGCTGACGATCAACGGCAGCGGCTTTGTCTCTGGCTCAGTGGTCAGATGGAACGGTACTGCGCGAACCACGACATTCGTGAGCGCCTCGAGGCTCACTGCGGCGATTCCGGCCAGCGACCTTGGGACGGCAGGCCTTCGTCAAATCACAGTCTTGAATCCTGGCGGCGCGTCGTCCAACGTTCTGTCCTTCCCTGTAAATGCCTTTACGGTGAGCCCGACGTCGATCGGAGCGGGCGGCACCGTCACTGCCACCTGGAGTGGGCTCGCTTCGCCGGACGCGACGGACCGGATCGGCCTCTACGCCCCTGGCGCAGCGAATTCTGCCTTTCTCGCGTGGATGTATGTCAGTTGCTCACAGACACCCGACAGTCCGCGAGCCAGCGGTTCATGCCCCTTCCCAGTGCCGAGTTCGTTACCGGTTGGCAGTTATGAGCTGAGACTTGTGAGGAACCAGACGTTCACGCAGCTGTTGACGAGCAATGTCTTCAGTGTCGGAGCACCGTCTTCGGCACCTCCACAGCCCACTCTCAGTGTGAATCAGACCGGTATCCCGAGCGGCGCGACGATTACCGCTACCTGGAACGGGATCTCCGGACCTTCGGCATTCGACTGGATCGGCCTCTATCGTCCGGGCAGCGACAAGTATTCGTATCTCGCATGGATTTACGCCAGCAGCTGCTCACAGACAGCCGGCAGTCCACGCGCTTCGGGGTCATGCCCCTTTACAGTGCCGAGCACGCTCGCGCAAGGAAACTATGAGCTTCGCCTGATCGATGGTGACCTCTACGTCGCCGTCGCGACGAGCAGCGTTTTTTCAGTGGGCGCTTCATCCGGCATTCTGTCACCGGGCATTCTGCAGCTCAGCGCGGCGACCTACAGCGTGGCCGAAAACGGCGGTTCGGCGACCATCACCATCACCCGTACGGGAGGCAGCTCCGGAGCCGTGGGCGTCACGGTGGCCACGAACAATGGCTCGGCGACGACGCCAGCCGACTACACGGCGGTGAGCCAGATCGTGAGTTTCGCCGCGGGCGATACCGCGAACAAGACCGTCTCTATTCCGATCGTGGACGACGCGCTGGTCGAAGGGAACGAGACGGTGAATGTCACCGTGAGCGCGCCGACCGGCGGCGCCACCCTCGGCACGCCGAGCACGGCGGTGCTTACCATCACCGACAACGACGTCGCCCAACCCGGAACGCTGCAGCTCAGCGCGGCCACCTACAGCGTGGCCGAAAACGGCGGTTCGGCGACCATCACCATCACCCGCACGGGAGGCAGCGCCGGGGCCGTGGGCGTCACGGTGGCCACGAGCAATGGCTCCGCGACGGCGCCAGCCGACTACACCGCGGTGAGCCGGACGGTGAGCTTTGCCGCCGGCGATACTGCGAACAAGACCGTCTCCATTCCGATCGTGGACGACGCGCTGGTCGAAGGAAACGAGACGGTGAATGTCACGGTGAGCGCGCCGACCGGCGGGGCCACCCTCGGCACGCCGAGCACGGCGGTGCTCACGATCACCGACAACGACGCCGCCGCACCCCAGACCACTCTTAGTGTGAATCAGACCGTTCTACCGAGCGGCGGCACGCTCACCGCTACCTGGAGCGGGATCCCGGGACCGTCGCCGTACGACTGGATCGGTCTTTATCGTCCCGGCAGCGACAATGGCTCGCATCTCGCATGGATTTACGTCAGCAGCTGCTCACAGAC